>NZ_KB899539.1:395853-616569 GCF_000378305.1 Thioalkalivibrio sp. ALJ12 | reverse complement strand
AGCCGCAATGGTGCTGACCACGACCGTCACCAGTACCAGCAGCCGGCTGCTGGTGAACATTCTTTCCATCATTCGTGCATGCCTCCATGGGCGATTGGTGGTGCACCGGAGAATCGACTTTCAGGCAGAGCGAAGGATATTGATCTATTCAGCGCGGTCCAGTTTGTTCCGGACGATGGCGCCGCCCTTCATGATCAGGTGCAGGTGGTCGTCGGGTGCATCCAGCCAGTCCAGCCCGGCCGCCGGGTCGGCATCGACCACGAGCAGGTCGGCCAGGGCCCCTTCGGCGATCACGCCGAGGCGGCCGGGGTAGGGGGCGCGGTCGCCGGACAGGGCGAGCAGTTGGCCGGCCGCGCCGGTGGCCATGTGCAGGGCCTCCAGCGGGGGCATGAAGCGGGTCAGCTTGGCCAACTGGCGGCCCTGGCTGACGGCGCCCTCGGGGCTGAACAGGATGTCGGTCCCGAAGGCCATGGGCACGCCATACTGGCGGCCCAGTTCGAAGGCTTGCTCGGTGCCCGCGCTCACCTGGAGCTGTTTGGCCCGGGAGACGGGGTCCGCCTTCGGGTTGGCGTCCTCGTCGTCCAGGAAGGGCTGGATACTCCACCACACGTTGGCATCTGCCATCATGCGCACCGTCTCCTCGTCGGCCAGCTGGCCGTGCTCGATGGAGCGCACCCCGGCGCGGATTGCGCGCTGGATGCCCTGCGGCGTGTAGACATGGGCGCACACGTAGGTGCCCCAGTCGGCAGCGGCGCGCACGGCGGCATGCATCTCCTCTTCCAGGTACTGAGCGGTGTCCAGCGGGTCGTACAGGCTGGAGACGCCGCCCCCGGCCATGATCTTGATCTGGCTGGCGCCTTGCATCAGCTGTTCCCGGGTGCGCCGCAGCACCTCGTCCACGCCGTCCGCAATCGCGGCGACGCCGCTGCTCTCGATGTAACTCGGCGGGGTGCCGGGCATGCGCGGCAATTCGTGGCGCTGGCGAAAATCGCCGTGCCCGGAGGTCTGGGAGATCATCGCGCCGCAGGGGAAGATGCGCGGGCCGGCCACCGCGCCGCGGTCGATGGCCATCTTCAGGCCAAAGGCCGGGCCGCCGAGATCGCGCACGGTGGTGAAGCCGCGCATCAGGGTCGCGCCGGCCTCGCGCCCGGCCATCAGGTGCAGGAAGCCGATGTCCGCGGTCATGGCGGTCATCTGGCTGACCCCGACCAGCGTGCTGTGCCAGTGGGCGTCGATCAGGCCGGGGATGACCGCGCGCCCGCCGCAGTCGATTGCGCGCGCACCGGTTGGGCCCTCGCCGCGCCGGGGCAGCGCGGCGATGCGGCCGTCCTCGATCAGGATGTCCACGTCCTCGCGCAGCGAGAGGGTCTCGCCGTCGAACAGCCGCAGGTGGGTGAGCAGCAGCGGCTGCCCGGGCGCGCCGGCCTTGAGCTCGCGCGGGGCGAGGCCGAAGCCCGCGAACATGCCCAGTACGGCGGCGACACCGCCGAGGAACTGGCGCCGGTTCAGGTCGGCCTCGATGCGCCGGAAGGCTGCCTGGGTGTGGGCCGCGCCACAATGGCAGGGGTTGATGCCGGCGTTCGCGCCGTGCGGTGCACAACAGGCCATGCCCATGATGGTGTGGCTCCTGGTGACGGCACCTGGCGGCTGGACTCGGCGCACGCTGCCGGGTAGTGCGGGATGTGCCCCGGTGCCTTGCGGGTACATGAATCCCGGGCGCCGCCGATTGCGGGCGACGGCCGGGGGCATGCTTGCAGCATACCCCTGTTTGGGCGTTCGTCTACTGGCGGGACCGGGCTATTGGTGAACGTGCGCGGGGGGTGAAGGACGGACCGCCTGCGGAAGAAAAGAGGACAGCCGTGATTTCGTCTCGATATGAGCTCGCGAGGCCCAATAACGGGGCGTCGTTGCTTGAGCATTGTCGGCAAGCCGTCTAGCGTCACAGGGAAGGCCGAAAGACCGCCCGGGATACCGGGAAGGAGTGACCTCATGGCCAGCGATAACATCCCGACCGTGGACTGGCAGGACGGACGGAACGCGGGACGGGTGAAATTCCAGGTGATGCACGAGGAGCCGGTGGTTTTGATGATGCCAGCGGGTATGGACTGGTCGGTGGATGGCAGCGAATTTGGGTGCAAGACGGACCCGGACAGCGGAATGCAGCGCGGCTGCGAGGGTGCAGGCCTGGTGCGGAAGCTGGCCGAGCTCAACGACATGCCCAAGCTGAACGACATTGCGGACGCCTGCGAGTACGCGAGTTGTCGCGTCGATATCGACCCCGCCGGCGCGCGCATCATCTTCCACGACTGACCCGTCCGGTAACGCATCGCCGCGACCGCATGGCCTTGCCGACTGCGAAGAGGGGCGGATGATCTTTGTGTTCGAGATCCATCTCCGGCCCGGCTGTACCGCCGAGGAGTATGCGGATGCCTGGGTGCGGGCCAGCCGGATCATCCAGCAGGCCCCAGGTGCTCGTGGCACCCGATTGCACCGGAAGATTGGCGATCCGCACGTACTGCTGGCCATCGCGCACTGGGACTCGAAGGACCAGCGCGATGCGATGGAGGCGGACCAGCCGGACCACGTGCGCCGCATCATTGCAGAGCAGGCGGCTTGCGTGGATGTGCGGGTCATTGGCGAGTTCGAGGACGCCGAATGGTGCGTCGACCCACCCGCAATGGATGACACGAGTATCTGCTGAGTCTTCGGCCTCAGGGAGGTCCCGTGCCACCAAAACCGCCCTTTCCCCGCTGTTCTGTCGAAGAAGGTGAGTGACCGTGAGGGTCCTTCGACGGCGGGTTGTCTGACGCTTGCGTGCGAGTTTCCTCCTCCGCCTCGCCTTCGGTCTGGGGCAGCGCACGCGGGTCGAGATGGTGGATCACCGGGGTGGTGCGGGTGAGGGTGCGGAAGGGCTCTCGGGCCGCGGCCGTGTCGCGCCTGAGCAGCAATGCGATCAGTGCGACCAGCGCGCCGATGGTGGCCATGTAGGCCAGCAGCCCGGGCCCGCCCAGCAAGGCGATGGCCCACCCGCCGAGTATCGGGCCCGCGACGGCCCCCAGGCCCCAGAGGAAGAGCAGGGCCGCGGTCACTGCCACGAAGTCGTTGGGCTGGAGGACATCGTTGGCGTGGGAGACGGCCAGCGGGTAAAGGGTGAACGCGAGCCCGCCGAACACCCCTGCAAGTGTGAGTATGGCCCAGAGCGGGACAGCGCCGATGGTGGCGACGAGCGCGAGCGATATCAGTGCCACGCCACCACCGACCACGATCATCAGCGTCCGGCGGCCGAAGCGATCCGAGAAGTAGCCGATCGGCCACTGGAGCACCACTCCACCGAGAATCAGGCTGGTCATGACCAGCGATACCCCAGCGATGTCGAGGCCCATGCGCAGGGCGAAGACTGGCGTCAGCGTGAAGGCGGCGCCGCTGACCAGTCCGGCGGCGACGCAGACCGTTGCCGCCAGGGGCGAGGCGGTCACCACCTGGCGCAACTTCATGCGCTTGTGGCCAGGGGTGTCCTGCGGCATCCCTGTGCGTGTCAGGGCCACTGGCACCAGGCAGAGGGCAAACAGTGCCGCCACGACCATGAAGAGTTCGGTGCTGACGGGTTCGTAGAGGTTGAGCAGGGGCTGGCCGGCGGCCAGCCCCAGGTAGGCGAGAAACTGGTAGACCGAAAAGACTCGACCGCGCGTTCGGTTCTCCGTGCGGGCATGGAGCCAGCTTTCGACCACCAGGTAGGCGCCTGCGAGACAGAACCCGATCACCACGCGCAGAGCGAACCAGGCCCAGACGTCAACATGGAGGCCCAGGAGGAGGATCGCGACGGTGGCGATCGCCGCGAAGATCGCGAAGGCGCGGATGTGGCCGGTGCGCCGTATTACCCAGTCGCCCTGCTGGGCTCCGATGACCAGCCCGATGTAGTAGGCGGACATGATGAGCCCCTTGAGCTGGGGGTCGATGGCTTCGAGGCTCAGGCGTGTGCTGACTAGCGTCCCCATGAGGCCGCTGCCCATCACCAGGATGGTGACGGAGGCGAGCAGGGCGACGATGGGGATGAGCAGGCGGGCCAACGCGTCGGGTCTCGATGGGCGGGCGATACAGGCAGTTTGTGCCAGCCCCGGGCCGGCCGACAAGCCGAGCCAGGCCGGGGAACCACCTAGGGTAGGGGGCAACTAGAATTTCTTGATGTTACGAGCCGGGCGGGTGCAGGGCGTACTCAATGGGCGGTCAGTATCGTTGTGATGGTGCCAGGACGACCTTGTTGCGGCCATGACGCTTGGCGGTGCTCATGGCATCGTCGGCCCGGGTCAGCAGCGTGTCCAGCGCTTCCGGGCTCTCTGGGATCTGGCTCGCGATGCCGATCGAGACGGTCAGGGGGACAGGGGGGTGCCCCGAGCCGTCGTCGGGGAGGGGCTCGCGTTCGAAGCGCGAGCGCAGCTGTTCGGCATCTCGGGGACCCGTGCCGTGCCGGAAGAAGGGGACACCCATGTTTTGTTTCGTTTCCGCTGCGCGGCACGGTGCTGTTTCCGATTTCCGCTGGGCCGTACGCGGCCGGGCGCAAGGGATCTATCCAGACAAGAAGGGGACATCGACGCCCCTCTCCCTGGTCCGTCCCAAGCGGTGAACATGGGGGGCAGGATCACCGGCCCGGACCGGCACTGAAGCGCGGCATCGTCTACATTGGAAACATAATGACGAGGCACGAATGCCTCCCTCCCATGTGTTCGGGGTACCGAGGGATGAAGAGATGATTCGGTCGTTTCCGATCTCTCCGTTCTCGTTTGCATGCGTCTGTCAGGCGGGTGTTCCCTCGGATTCGGTCTATGGTTCCGCAACCCCATGAAACTCAAAGCCCTGGCCCTGGATTACGATGGGACGATCGCCGAGGACGGGCGGCTGAACCCTGCCGTGCGCGGGGCGCTGGAGCGTGCGCGTTCGGCTGGCCTGGTGGTGTTGATCGTTACGGGGCGGATTATTGGTGAGCTGCGGCATTTAGCTGGCGATCTCACCTTCGCCGAAGCGGTCGTCGGTGAAAACGGCGCAGTAATCACCTTTCCCCGGAGCGGGCGCTCGACGGCCTTGCACGAACCGCCGCCGCCGGCGTTTCTCGATGGATTGAGTGAGCGCAGCGTCGAGTTCAAGTGCGGCGAGGTTGTGGTGGAGGCCGCCGCGTCCGCTGCCCCCGAGGCCCTGGAACTGATCCGGCGGCTCGAGCTACCGCTGGCGATCCTGTTCAATCGCGGGCGCATGATGATCCTGCCCCAGGCGATCAGCAAGGCCACGGGATTTGCGGTCGCCCTTGAGGCCTTTCGCCTCTCTCCTCATAACGTCCTGGCGATCGGCGACGCGGAGAACGATCATGAGTTGCTTCGCAGCGCCGAGGTCGGAGTGGCGGTCGAGTGGGGCAGTGCCGCGCTCCAGTCGATCGCCGACGAGGTGTTGCCGGGCAAAGGGCCGGCCGCGGTGGCCGACTACATCGATGCAATTCTGGAGGGGCCGGACACGCTCCGCTCGGGCTATCCCCGTCGAAGACTGGTGTTGGGAACGACGCGTGGCGGCAATGACGTGTCGCT
This sequence comes from Thioalkalivibrio sp. ALJ12, assembly GCF_000378305.1. NCBI lineage: Bacteria > Pseudomonadati > Pseudomonadota > Gammaproteobacteria > Chromatiales > Ectothiorhodospiraceae > Thioalkalivibrio > Thioalkalivibrio sp. ALJ12. The sequence goes on along the minus strand of NZ_KB899539.1, from coordinate 610,999 downwards.
GGCGGTGTCGGGTCGGAACGTGGTTATCAGCGGAGATCCGAGATCCGGAAAGTCATGGGTGGCCGGTCTGGTGTGCGAGCAGCTGATCCTGCATGGCTACAGTCTGTGCATCGTTGACCCTGAAGGCGATTATGCCGGCCTGGAGGGGCTGCCCCGGGTGCTGATGACCGGTGGCGATGATCCGCCGCCCAAGCCGCATGAGCTGACGCGGTTGCTGCGGTATCCGGACCGCAGCGTCATCCTTAACCTGTCGCAGCTTTCTCATCTGGAAAAGCTCGATTACCTCAGAGACATTCTTCCGGAGATCACAGTGGTGCGCCACCGTACCGGGCTGCCGCATCGGGTACTGGTCGATGAGGCGCATTATTTTCTTTGCGACCCGCAGGCCATGTCGCTGCTGGACGTGGGGGCGGGAGGCTGCACGATGGTGACCTATCGGGCATCACAGCTGCACCCCGATGTCCTGCAGGTGGCCGACGTCATGCTGGTCTCGAGGGCGACCGATCCTGAGGAAGTGGCCGCCCTGGCAAGGGCCGCCCGGGTATCGGTGGATCTGGAGGAATGGAAGAGCCTCCTGGCGGGGTTGGCGGTCAATGAGGTCGCCCTCCTGCCGGGGCCAGAGGAGGCCGAAGGCCGGCTGCGGATCATGCGTCTGGCCGAGCGCCTGACACCCCACGTCCGCCATCGCATGAAGTACATCGATGTCCCGGTGGCCGCGCATCACGCGTTTGTGTTTTCGACAGACGGCCACCCGTCAGGCCAGCGCGCCCATACGCTTAAGGAGTTTGTGGACACGCTGGCGTGGATGGAGCCCAAGCGGTTCCATGGCCACCTGCAGCGCCGCGACTTTTCGAACTGGATCGAGGGGGTGTTCGGAGATCGGCCCCTGGCCGCCCGAATCCGTCAGTTGGAGGACGCCTATCGGGCGGGGCGCATAGCCGACATCCATGAAGCCATCATCGAGGCCGTCCAGTCGCGCTATGCATTCAGGCATGAGGCTTAAGGGAATGCCGGGTGCGCGGGACATGCAACGAACCCAGATGATCCTCTCCGACGTTCTTGCGAGTCCGCCCCCTAGGGACGAGATGACTGACCATCGTTCCAACGGAGATCGTGACCGGGAGGACCAGGAGGACCAGGAGCCGGGACACCCCGGCGGGGACGATCGCGACTCGGAAGACCGCGACCGGGAAGACCGAGGCTCGCCCGAGCCGTCGCGCGGGGAGCGACCCGGCGACTCACCTGGCGGCATGCCACCGCGTCGCGGCCCCGACCTCGGTCCCGGCCCGGGTGGGCCCGAACCGGACGGCCCGGGCAACAAGGGTGGGCGGCCACAGTGGCTGTTCGTGCTGTGGATCGCGATCAGCGTACTGGTGCTGTTCCAGCTCCTGACGCTGGTGCAGGAGCCGGACCGAGCGGAACTCACCTACAGCGAGTTCGTGCGCGCGGTGGACCAGGGTCAGGTGCACGAGGTGAAGATGCGCGGCCACGAGGTGCAGGGCACGCTGACTGTGGTCGGGCGCCAGGACCTGGGCATCGACGATCCCGGGCACTTCCGTACCTTCACCCCGGAGCTGACCGGCGAGGAGCTGCTGCGCAAGCTGGAAGACCGCGGGGTGGAGATCTCGGCTGAGGCCGCGGACCCGCCATGGTGGCAGGCACTGCTGGTGGGTTTTCTCCCTTTGCTGCTGTTGCTTGGACTGCTGGTGTGGTTCTGGTCTCGCATGCAACAACGGGCGATGTCAGGTGTGGGCGGCGGCCCGCTGCAGTTCGGCAAGTCCATCGCGCGGCGAGTGGAGCCGCAGAAGAGTCGCGTGCGCATGGACGACGTGGCCGGCTGCGACAACGCCAAGCGCGAGGTGCAGGAGGTGATCGACTTCCTCAAGGAGCCGGACCGCTTCAAGGACCTGGGGGCCACCATCCCGCGCGGCATCCTGATGATGGGGCCGCCGGGCACCGGCAAGACGCTGATGGCGCGCGCGGTGGCCGGGGAGGCCGGGGTGCCGTTCTTCACCGTGACCGGGTCGGAGTTCATCGAGATGTTCGTCGGCGTCGGCGCCTCGCGCGTGCGCGATCTGTTCCGCCAGGCCAAGGAGAACGCGCCGTCAGTGATCTTCATCGACGAGCTGGATGCGATCGGCCGCTCGCGCGGGGCCGGCGTCGGCGGCGGACACGACGAGCGCGAGCAGACCCTGAACCAGATCCTGTCGGAGATGGACGGCTTCGAGCACGAGGAGTCGGTGGTGGTGCTGGCCGCCACCAACCGCCCGGACGTGCTCGATGCCGCGCTGCTGCGCCCCGGGCGTTTCGACCGCAAGATCACCCTCGAAAACCCGCACCGCGAGGCGCGCCGGTCGATTCTCGGCGTGCATACCCGGAAGGTGCCGCTGGCGGACGACGTCGATCTCGACCAGGTTGCTGCCTCGACCATCGGCTTTTCCGGCGCGGAGCTTGCCAACCTGGTCAACGAGGCGGCGCTGTTAGCGGGGCGGCGCCGGCTGAAGCAGGTGGATCGCGCCTGTTTCTTCGATGCTCGCGACCGCATCATGCTGGGCGAGAAGCGCGAGGAGAAGATCTCCGAGCGCGAGCGCCACGTGATCGCCTATCACGAATCCGGGCATGCGCTGCTGGCGTATCTGCTACCGCATGCCGACACCCTGGAGAAGGTCACGGTAATCCCGCGCGGGTTCGCCCTGGGCGTGACCTCGCAGGTGCCGGACGAGGAACGCCACACCTACAACGAGTCCTATCTGCGCGACAGGATCGGCGTGATGTTCGGCGGGCGGCTGGCGGAGTCGCTGGTGTTCGGCGAGGTCAGCAGCGGGGCGGAGAACGATCTGCGTCAGGCGACCCAGCTGGCGCGGCGGATGGTGGCGCACTGGGGCATGAGCAAGCGCGTCGGGCCGGTGTCGCTGCCGCAGAGCGAGGAGCATGTGTTCCTCGGGCGTGAGATCGCGCGCCCGCGCGAACACAGCGAGACCACCGCGGCGTTGATTGACGAAGAGGTGCGCGACCTGCTGGAGGAGATTGAGGGCAACGCCCGCGCCACGCTGGAACATCACCGCGACGCCCTGGATGCCCTCGCCCGCGCGCTGGAAGAGCACGAGACCCTGACCCGCGAGGAGATCGAGGCGATCGTCGACCAGTACGGGCCGGGGCAGCCCGCAGCCGAAAAGTCCGGCAACACCGGAGTCTCTGGCACCCCCTGAGACAGGCAACCCCGACCCCGTGCAAGCACGATCCTGAGAGAGCGGAGCACGAATCGTGGCGGATTCGGCAAGTTTTCGAGGGTCGGCAGCCGGGGCTGTTGGAGGCCTGGAATGAGGTTCTTTGGCCACGAACGCGGATGAGCGTGTTGCGTCTGTGGATTTCACCGAGCATGGTCTGATGGATGGCCGTCGAACTCCCGAACCTTAAGTCCTCAACACCCCAACGCTAATGGCAGACACTCGCTACGTCACCGCAAACCGTCTGACTGAGGAGTCGAAGGCGATCCAGAGGCGCGGGCGCAACCTGGTGCTGCTCCTGGGGTTGCCGGTCGCGCTCGGTGGGTTCTTCGTGCATCCGCTGGTGGGCCTGATCACACTGGCAGGGGTGGTCGCGCTGGTGGGCCTGGTTGGCGGCAGCGCGGTCATCGAGGCGGGTGCGCGGGGCGAAGATGCGGCGTTGGAGTACCTGGCGGAGCTTCCCGGCTCGTTCACGGTCTTCAACCAGGTGGATTTGCCGGATGAACGCTCGCGTACCGGCGTGGCGGAGGCGGATCTGGTGGTGGTGGGGCCGGAGGCGCTGTTCGTGATCGAGGTGAAGCACAACAGCGGGGCCATCGACTGCGACGAGCAGACTTCGCAATGGACGGTGAGCAAGACCGGGCGGCGCGGCAGCCGCTACACCAAGCAGATGCGCAACCCGGTGCGGCAGGTGAAGAAGCAGGTGTGGCTACTGAGCGAGTACCTGAAGGGCCGCAAGGCCAAGCGCTGGATCCAGCCGATCGTGCTGTTCACGCACCCGGAGGTGTCGCTTGGGCGTGCGGGCGAGCTGTCGGTGCCGGTGCTGACGGGGCCGGAGCTGGTGGAGTACATCCGCAGCTTCCGCCCCGAGCGCCCGCGCCCGGTGAAGGAGAACACGGTTCGGGCCATCGCGGCGCTGAAGGGATGAAGGCGGGGGCGTGCCCCGGACAGGGCCGGCCGGTCCCGCGCGGGCGGTTATTCCTCGGCCGGTTCGCCGGTGACGAGTTCCTGCATGAGTGGACGAATCTTCTGTTCGGTGGCGGGCAGAAGGGGACATCCATGATTTCTTGTTCTGCGGCGTCCTCAAGGCGCGGGGGCCTTGAGGACCTGGCGCCCTCGTCAGCCCGGCCAGAACGGGTATTGTGAAACTCGAGATCCTCCTCTGTGTTCTATGCTCCCAGACTCGAGGGGATGACAGAGACGGCGAATCATGCCTCGACGATGCAGTGATGGACACCGCGAGGCCCTGCTGGCGAGGCTACCGTGCCGCCGCCTCACGGCCTGGCGGGGGGAGCCGGCTCCGGTACAGGGGAGTTCAGGGTGAGTGCGCAAACCATCGGGGAACTGCTGTCTTCCCGTTCCGTTCGCGAGGACCAGGACGCAGTCGTCTCCATGAGCCGCGATGGCGCCGATGCCCTCGCTCGGGGGGAACTGCTCGAACGGGCGGGGCGCCTGGCGGCCGGGCTGCAGGAGGCCGGAGTCGAGCAGGGCGACCGGGTCCTGATCCTGGCTCCCAACAGCGCCGAGTGGGTGGTGTCGGCCCTGGGCGTGATGAATGCCGGTGCGGTCCTGGTACCCCTGGATACCCAGATGCCGCGCGAGGACCTGGACCACGCGATCTCGGATTCCGCACCGCGGTTCATCTTTACCACCACGAAGCTCAGGGACCGGCTCCCCGAGGCCCTTGGCGAGGTACGCATCTACCGGTTCGATGCGGACGCCGATGCTGCGGATGCCTGGGAGGGGCTTCTCGCGAAGGCGCCGGCAGACCCGGTTGCGGGCCCGGATGATATCGCGGCGATCTTCTATACCTCCGGCACCACGGGGCCGCCGAAGGGGGTCCCGCTGACGCATGCCAACCTGAGCAGCAACGTGGAGGCGTTGTGCGGCCAGGAACTCGCGGACGATCGCGATCGGGTTCTGGTGCCCCTGCCGTTTCACCATGTGTATCCGTTTACCGTGGGCATCCTGATTCCGCTGACCCTGGGCGCGACCATCATCGTGCCGTTCTCGCTGGTGGGTCCGCAGATCGTGCGCGCGCTTCGCGAGGGCGAGGCCACGGTGATGCTTGGGGTGCCGCGGTTGTACGAGGCCGTGTGGCAGGCCCTGGAAGATCGGGTCGCGGGGCGCGGCGGGCTGGCGGCGTTCGTGTTCCGGCGGATCATCGGTGTCTCCAGGCTGGCGCGCCGCCGGCTCGGTCTCAACCTCGGCCGGAGGCTGCTGAAGGGCCTGCACAGTCGCCTGGCCCCGCGCCTGCGGCTGGTCGTCGCTGGCGGGTCGGCGCTCGATCCGGAGCTGGCGCGCAACCTGCAGGCGCTGGGCTGGGAGGTGGCGACCGGCTACGGCCTCAGCGAGACCTCCCCGATCCTGACCTACAACCCGCCGGATCGGCTCAAAATCGAGGCCGCCGGTCTGCCGTTGCCCGGAGTCGAGCTCAAGATCGACGATTCGCAGTCTGGCGACGGGCGTGGCGAGGTGATGGCGCGCGGGCCGAACGTGTTCTCCGGCTACCTGAACCTGCCGGACAAGACCCAGGAGGTCCTGGAGGAAGACGCCTGGTTCCGCACCGGCGATACCGGCGAGATCGACGATGACGGTTACCTGCACCTGCTCGGGCGGGAATCTTCGATGATCGTCCTCTCGGGCGGCGAGAACGTTGATCCGGAACGGGTGGAAGATGCATTGAAGACGATCAAGGACGTACGCGAGGCCGGTATTCTGGCGCACGAAGATCGCCTGGCCGCTGTCGTTGTGCCCGAATCGGGTCTGCTGCGCGAGGTGACCGGCGACGATCTCGAGAAGCGCCTGAGGGAGGCGGTGAACCGGGCGGCGAAGGAACTGCCAAGCCATCATCGCCCGGGCACGGTGCGCGTTGCGCTCGACCCGTTGCCGCGCACGCGCCTGGGCAAGCTGCGTCGGCACAAGCTGGAAGAGTTGTTCGCGGAGCTGGGCCGGGAGGACACGGTCTCCGAGGCGCTGCCGGAGCCGGTTTCGCCCGAATCCTGGGCGCCGGAAGACCAGCAGCTGCTGTCGGATCCTGCAGCGGAGCAGACATGGGCCTATCTTGCCGAACGGTTTCATGACCTGCGTCTGACGCCGGACAGCATGCTGGCGGACGAACTCGGGATCGATTCGCTCAACTGGGTGGATCTGACGCTTGCGCTGGAGGACCGCGCGGGCATCGACCTCGACGATTCGGCGATCGAGCGCGTGGAGACGGTGCGCGACCTGCTGAAGGAGGCGGCCGGAGCCGCGGAGGCGAAGGAAGGGCGAGGGGAGCTCAAGCAGCAGCTCCAGGATCCCGAGTCTTTGCTCGATCCTGCTCAGCAGAGTGCTCTGGAGCCGCCGGGGACGGCCGGCCGGGTGGCCGGGCGTCTGCTCCTGGGAGGTGCGCGGCTGCTGAGCCGATTGTTGATGCGCGTGGAGGTGCGGGGCCGACTCCCCGATCCGGATGCGGGTCCCCATATCCTTGCACCGCGCCATCTGAGCTTCGTGGACCCGCTGGCGTTGCTGCCGGCGTTCAGCACGCGACACCTGGAAGCGCTGTACTGGGCGGGCCTGGAGGCCTATCTGTTTTCCAACCGGTTCTCCCGCGCGTTCAGCCGCGTCGCGCGCATTCTGCCGGTCGATCCCGCCGCGGCACCGCGGCGCAGTCTCCTGCAGGCCGCCGCGACTGTGCGGCGCGGCCACAGCCTGGTCTGGTTTCCGGAAGGGCAGCGTTCCCCGGACGGCAGTCTCCAGCGCCTGCGGCCCGGCATCGGGCTGGTGCTCGCAGCACAGCCCGTGCCGGTGGTGCCGATATGGATTGAGGGTACACGCGAGGTGATGGCCCCGGGTCGGATCTTCCCGCGGCCTGGCAAGAGGGTGCGCGTGATCATTGGCGAGCCGATTTCGGTCGATGCCTACGGCCAGGATGAGCGCGAGATCGTGCAGACCCTTCAGGCTGCACTCGGGGAGCTGGGAGGGGAGCCCGCGGCCGAAGACAATCGGTAGGGGCGCGCACGCGGCGAGGCCGTGCCAAGGGGGCATCTCGTGCCACACGCATTAATGACGGGGTCGGACCACGGTAACGTTGGGAGAATCTCGGGAAACCAGTCGAGAAGGGAGATGGCGAAGTAGGGGGCACCCATGACTTGGCTCGCTGAGTGGTGTGTCCGGCGCCGCATCGTCCAGGGCGGCTGGGCTCCTGCGCGTGTGCCTGGGGCAGGGGTGGCTGTAGGTCGCTTGGGCCGTCCGGTGGCGCCGCTATCAGACATTGAATGGGTCGGAGCGATGCCCAGGAAGAGGGCACCCATGAGTTTTAGCACGGCGCGCAGGACGAAGAGGAAACCGGGCGGGATGCCGGACCAGACTTTTGTCCCCGTTAGTCGAGGATGCCGTGGTCGCGGCCGATGGCACGGGCTCGTGCCTTAAAAACGGCCACGCATGGTTTCCAGGGAAACGCTGCTTGCTCAGGACACGACCCGGACACCGATGACCTGCTGAGGCGTTCTCCCGGGCTGCCCTGTTCGGGGCCAGGCCCGATTGCCTCTACGCGCGGAGGAGCTGGCCCTTTACGCCGTGTTTTCTGGGCGTTTGCAGAAACTGGTGCCTACGCTTCGGGCATCACGTTGGTCGCGCTCGGGCCCTTCGGGCCTTGTTCTACCTCGTAGGAGACTTTCTGTCCCTCGGCGAGGGTCTTGAAGCCGCTGCCCTGGATATTGCTGTGATGCACGAATACGTCCTTGGAACCATCCGAGGGGGCGATGAAACCGAAGCCCTTTTCGTCACTGAACCATTTCACTGTACCGGTAGCCATTCTGTCCTGCTCCTTGCGATTGGAGTCGATGCGGACAGGCGTTTCCGGCCGAGTCCGTCGACACGGTGCTGCGCTGCAGTGTCTGTCTGGCGGCAGTCCCTGTGCCGCGAGAGTAGGGCAAGGGCCTGCCAGTCAGCGCGACTGCTGGCGCGGGTGGGGCGGGATGTCGCCCTTGCTTGTTTTATAGCAGTTCGCGCGGGAAGCGGGGCGATTACGCCTGGATCCGGAACGCCCGCGCAGTCGCATGATTTACGAACCGAAGAAGGGCGACGAAGGGGGCACCCATGATTGCGCCAAGAAGATGCCCGAGTTGCAGGACGTGGCAAGGAGAACGGGCGTTCCGCTGAAGTCATGGTCCCGGCGCCTGTGGAGCCCTGGAGCTGAACAATCCGGACAGCTCCAATTGGCCGAGTATTGCGGGGGAGTTGTCATGAATGTAGGGCTTCACGCGGTCACGAGTTACGACTTGCCGCCTATCGAGCGGTGGCTGCGCTCGGATCATGTGCGCGGCACCTGGGGCGACCCCGATGCGAACCTTCGCGAGCTAAGCGAGCCGCCCGGCGAGGGGCGTGCCCGCGCTACCAGGAGGCCTCGGGTAGCGTCAGTGTCTCGACCCGGTTGCGGCCGGCGCGTTTGGCGCGGTAGAGCGCCTCATCCGCCTGGCGCAGCAGGGCCCTGGGCTCCACGGGCCACCGGGTGTGTACGCTGCACACGCCAATACTGATCGTCACGCGTCCTTCGTCGGTGTCGGGTTGTTTCAGGTCGAGCCCGTACACCGCCTCGCGGATGCGTTCGGCGACCCGCAGCCCGCCCTCGGGGTTGGTGTCGGCCAATACGCAGGCGAATTCCTCGCCACCGTAGCGGGCGCCGACATCGGCGGGGCGGTTCAGTACCGAGCGGATGACGTCGGCGACTGCCCGCAGGCAGTCATCCCCGGCCTGGTGGCCGAAGGCGTCGTTGTACGGCTTGAAGTGGTCGATATCGATCATCAGCAGCGAGAGGGAGCGTTCGCGCCGGGCAGCGCATTCCCGCTCGAGCTGGTGGTCGAACTCGCGTCGGTTGGCGAGGCCGGTCAGCCCGTCCACGCGCGCCTGGCGGGCCAGTTCCTGCTCCACCTGCTTGCGTGCCAGGGTGCCGGCGATCATGTCGGCGACGAGCCGCAGCGCGGTGATCTGGTCGTCGGTCCAGCAATGCGGCGCCTCTACGGCATCGAACCCGAGCATGCCGAAGGCGTTCTGGTCGCTGACCAGCGGGATCAGCAGCAGGGAGCGGATCTCCTCGCGGCGGAACTCCTCCTGTTCCACCGCCGCCTCCGCCGGCAGTTCGTCGACGTCTGGCACGTGCACGACCTTTCTTGCGAGGACCTGTGAGGTGACCCAGTTATGTTCTTGCAGAGGAATCGCCTGAAGGTGCTCCCGGTAGGGCTGTACGCCGCGGGCGCACCATTCGTTGACCAGACTCATCTGATGGGCGGGGAGGTCGAAGCGAAACACGTAGGCGCGCCCGAGGCCGAAGAAGACTCCCAGTCGGGCCAGGCTCTCTTCCATCACCCGGTCGACGTCTCCGGCCGTGATGTTGATCAGTGCGGCGGAGATCTCGGCGATCATGCCTTGCAGGCGATACTGCCGATCGTGGGCCGCCTCCAGCCGGCGGCGGTCGCTGATGTCGACGGCGACCGCGCTTGCTCCAAGCAATTGCCCGTCCGCGGCAAACAGCTGCTCGGAGTGCCACTCCAGGGTGCGGTCCTCGCCGGTGCGGGTGCGGATCGTGCTCTCGAACCCTTGCAGGCCCTGGCCCCGCTCCATGATCTGGCACGCGCGGGCAAAGACCGCCTCGCGGTAGTTGGGATCGGGATATAGCCATTCCCACACGCGGTCGTGCCCCAGCACCTCCTCGCGGGAGTAGCCGCTGATCTGTTCGGCCGCACGGTTCCAGAAGGTGATGCGGCCGTCCACATCCAGTGAATTGATCCAGACCGCTGCGTTGTCGACGATCAGCGCGTTGAACGGGTCCTGATCTTCATACGCCATCGATGCCCCCTGGCCAGGCGAGTGATCACGCTCCATGTTGTCAGAATGCCAGAAAGTCCGGTCGGGGCAAGCATGAGTTAAACCAGAAGCAAGGTTGTAGCAGGGCAGGCATGAAACGGGCGGGCGCACCCAGAAAAGGACGACCAATGCCTCCCCCTTTGGAGGCGTTGGTTCTGAATAAAGACTTTGAATGCAGCGGGTTATCGTGTTTCAGATGCCGATGAGGCTGGAGCGGCCTACAGTGTGATGTCGGCTTCCAGGATCAGGAACACCAGCAGGGCGAGGGTGACGGCCCAAAGCAGCAGATAGCCGGCCATGCTCTGCGCAGCGGCCTCCCGCTGAGCGCGTCCGCGCGGGCGCACGCCCTGATAGAGAAACACGAGCTTGGCCGACAGGTTTACGCACACCACGTTGACCGCCAGTAGCAGGAAGGCCATGTAGGCGGCGGAGAACTCGCCGGAGCCGAGCATGATGCCAACGGTAGCAGCCGGCGGCAGGAGGGCGACGGCCACCATCACGCCGACCAGAACCGTGGGCAGGCCGGTGGTGAGCGACAGCACTGCGGCGGCTCCGGACGCAAGGGCGAGAGCGACCGAGTCGAGACCGACTTGGGTGCGCATTTGCAGTTCGCGCGCGCCGACGTCCACCGACATGACAGTGGCGAGCAGGATCCCGATCAGGATGGCCCCGCCGAGTCCCACCACGTTCGTGCGCAGGGAGCGTCCGATCAGCCGCGTGTCGGCCATGGAGGTCCCGAGCGCCAGTGCCAGGTTGGGACCCAGCAGCGGAGCGATAACCATCGCGCCAATCACCACGGCCACGTTGTCCTCCAGCAGACCAATGGCCGCGACGATGGTGGACAGCACCGTCAACAGGACGAACTGGCCGGTGAGGTCGGCGCCCCCGGCCACGTTGGTATAGAGCTCTTCACGCGAGATGGCGCGGGCCTTCTTGCCGGTGCGTGCAGCATCCTTATCGTCGGCGGTGGAGTCCTGCAGTGGGTCGGGCAGGACCGCCTCCACCGGCAGGACCAGGATGCGCGCGGTCTCGACCGCGCCCAGCACACGATAGAGGTCGTCCAGCAGGCGCTGGCGGTAATCCGTGCTGACCAGCATGTGCACGGCCATGCGGTCACGGTTTTCGTCCACCCCGTGCCAGAGGACATCGATGGCCAGCCCGTCGGCGATTCCCAGTACGGTATCCAGATGCCCGGCCGGGCCGACGACTTCAATGATCTTGCTACTCATGGGCCCCCCTTTGCTTCCGGCATCATAGCAGGGGGGGCTGGAGCTGCCGGGCGCGGCAAGAGAACCGGGGGCATGCGCGAACGGGGTACGCAGCATCGCTCAAACTAAGCGTGGACCCGGATCGGGGAAGTCGACAACATGGGCGTCACGGGTCTGTGGCATTCGCAGGCAGGAGCCGGTGTTGGGAACGGAGGGAGTGAATGGCAACGGCGCTTCAGAATCAGACGGCGCGCAAGATCCTGCGCGGGCTCAAGTCGCACTATCCGGTGTTCTACCTGCAAGGGTGGGACGAGGACCGCATGGAGCGGCTGCTGCGGGCGGTCGCGCGTTCGTACTACGGCGAGGACGGGCACCTGGAGGTGTGGTCCGCGGGTACAGGGTTCGACAGCGATGCCCCCGACGCCCTGACGACCGATCCGCTGGAGGCGGTGGCACGTGTGGCGAAGGGGCGCACCGAAGGCCCGCGCATGGTGCTGCTGAAGGATCTGCCCACCGGGTTCGAGGGCAACCCGGCGCTGGTCCGCGGGGTGCGCGACCTGTACTACCGGTTGAAGAACAGCCGCGACGTGGTGTTTCTCAGCTGTCCGCTGCTGAAGCTGCCGGAGATCCTGAAGAAGGAGGTCTTCCTGATCGAGGTTGACCTGCCGTCGGAGGAGGAGGTGCTGGAGCAGCTGGAGGCCGCGAGCGGCGCGTCCGGGGTCCCGCGCGAGCAGTTGTTTCGCGTGGCGGCCGGGATGCGCGGGCTGTCGCTGAACGAGGTCGGGCACTTGAGTGCGCGGCTGTTTGGCGGCAAGCCGATGGGCGAGGCCGAGATGCTGGCCGAAATCCAGGAGGAAAAGGGCCAGATCCTGCGCAAGGAGAGCTGCCTGCAGTTCTACCCGCCGCAGCGCTCGCTGGACGACATCGGCGGGCTGGAGAACCTGAAGGAGTGGGTGCGCACGCGCGCGGACCTCTTTACCGAGAAGGCCTGGCGCGACAACGTGCCACTCCCGGCCGGCGTGCTGTTCATGGGGGTCAGCGGCTGCGGCAAGAGCATGGCGGCGAAGGCGATCGCGACCGCCTGGGGCCTGCCGCTGGTGCGCCTGGACATGAGCCTGGTGCTGTCCGGCAGCTTTGGCACGCCGGAGTATGCCTTTGCCCGGGCGACGCGGATTGCAGAGGAGATCGCGCCGATGGTGCTGTGGGTGGACGAGCTGGAGAACGCCTTTGGCTTCGACAGCCAGGCACCGGGCAGCGCCGGTAACGTGAACATTTTTTCGAGCTTTCTAACCTGGCTGCAGGAGAAGTCGCCCCGGGTGTTCGTGGCGGCGACCGCGAACCGCATCCATCAGCTCCCGGCCGAGCTGATGCGCAAGGGTCGGTTCGACCAGCTGTTTTTCCTGGACCTGCCACAGGCAGAGGAGCGCAAGGAAATCCTGCGGATTCATGTCGAGCGCTACGGTGGCAACATCGAGGAGTTCAACCTGAACTACATGGCCGCCAGCACCGAGGACTGGAGCGGGGCGGAGATCGAACAGGCGGTGAAGTCGGCGCGTATCGACGCCTACCAGGAGGGGCGGGTGTTCAACCAGCGCGACGTGATCCGCAACGTGATCAACACCGTGCCGCTGTCGCGGACGATGGTGGAGCAGATCCGCGAGATCAAGAGCTGGGTGTTCCAGCGTGCGATCAATGCCTCCAGGACGGAGGCGGCGGGGAGCGTGGCCTCCAGTGCGCCGAAGGCGCCACGGCAGGAGCATTGAGTCAGTAGCGGTCACAGAGGATGGATGGGGTAGACCGCGCGGGGGTCCGCGGTGGGGCCGGGAATCGAGGCGGACGGGCGTTTCACAGGGCCGGTCGGCACGTCAGAAGCCCGGTCGAGTGAGGCGGCACCGGTCACGCTGGCCGGTAGCGGTACTGTGATGCAAGGAGCCAAAGAATGTTCAAGACCGTCCTAGTCCTGGGCCATGTCAGTGGCATCCGTATTCAGATCCACATCAGCTGGATCTTCATCCTGATCCTGCTGCTGGCGAGCATGAGCACCGGCTTCTATCACCAGTATCCGGAGTGGAGCCTGGCGATGGCGGTTGGCACCGCGGCGGTGACGGCCCTGCTGTTCTTTTCTTCCATCCTCGCCCATGAACTGGGCCACAGCATGGTAGCGCTGCGGCGTGGTGTGCCGGTGGAGTCCATCACCCTGTTCATCTTCGGGGGACTGGCCCAGATGGGGCGAGACCCCGAGCGGGCAGAGGACGAGTTCTGGATAGCGATTGCCGGGCCGGCGGTGAGTGCGGCCCTGGCATTGCTCTTCTGGTGGCTCGCGTTGCTCACCGCGGATTGGTTCGAGCCGGTACCGGTGGCGCTGGGCTGGCTCGCGCTGATCAACATGATCGTGGCCATCTTCAATCTGATCCCGGGTTTTCCGCTGGATGGCGGGCGGGTGTTCCGGGCAGTGATCTGGAAGTTGACGGGCGACCCGCGCAGGGCCATCGAGGCCGCAGTACGGGGTGGGCGGATGGTGGCCTACCTCCTGTTCGGCTTCGCCTTCTGGAACGTCGTGGTGCTGGGCAACCTGATCGGGGGCCTGTGGGTGATGCTGATCGCCTGGTTCCTGCTGAACATGGCCGAGATGCAGGGGCGGATGTATGACATGCGCGAGCGGCTGGTGGATGTCCGTGCGCGGGATCTGGCAAACCCGGATCCGCCATTTGTCGGCCAGGATGTATCGGTCGAGGAGTGGATTGACCGTTTTGTTCTGCCGGGTGGGCGCCGCTCCTTTCTGGTGGGCGATGCGGAGCGGGTTCAGGGACTGGTGACCCTCAGCGACAGCCGCAAGGTGCCGCGGGAGCGGTGGCCGACCACCCGGATCGCCGCGATCATGACCCCCGTGGATGCGCTGAGCCGTGTCGCGCCCGACACGAAGGCGGAGGAGATCCTGCAGGTCATGAGCGAACACAACCTCAATCAGATCCCGGTGATGGATGAATCCGGTCGAGCCATCGGCTGGATCGATCGCCAGCAGCTCCTGCGCACGATCGAGATCCACATGGAGCTCCAGCGTTAGGTGTGATCTCTCAATAGGTTGTCCTCAGGGAGCCCGAGGAGGCGGATGGAGGATCAATTGCGGTGGTCGCGCTGTGTCTGCAGGCTCTCCTGTTCGCGCCATTCCATCTCCTTCTGCCGGAGGTAGGTGTCCTGGTCCAGCTCCCGCAGCTGTTCGGGATAGCGCTCGGTGAGTTCGAACCAGCGCGCCATGCGGAACGCCAGACGATCCTCTTCCGCGACCTCAAGGCTCTCCAGATAGGCCTGGAATGCCAGGTAGAAGCGCATCACGTTGCGCTCGATGACACCTTGCAGACCGTCGACGTAGATCGGCCTTCCGGCATCATCCTCCCCCACCACGGTGAAGCCGGCCCGATCCCCGCCGCCGAAGCGGAGATAGAGGTTCAGGAAGCCCCGGGCCAGGGCTCCGTAATCAACGGCATGCCGAACGTGGATCAGGGTCCGCTCGGCATCCAGAGGTACGGCCTCCAGGGTCATGCGGTAGTCGCGGGTGCCGTAGGGCCCCCGGTCCCCTGCGAGTTTCACGGCCAGATAGTCCTCCACGGCGATCTGCACCCGGAAGTCCAGGTCCACCCGATAGGCGTTTTCCGGGCGCTGGAAGCGCTTTCTGCTGATGTAGAGTTCGATGCCGGACCGCTCGCCGTCCCCGTGGTGGACGCAGGCCTTCACATTAATATGCAGGAAGAGGGAGTCGCACCATACGGCCGCGGAGTGGAATTCCTGGGACACCTGATGGAAGGGATGGTCGAGGATGGCATCCACCCGGACCATGACGGTGTCGTTTTGCTGATCGGAGTCCAGCCGTATCGGTTCGGCATCCAGAGGCGTGCGCTCGATGCCCGCGGTTGCGTCCTCGATTCGCTCCGGCAGTGGTCCGTACTCGAGGGCAGACGCCGGGACCCACGCGCTGCCGAGTACCGCTAGGGCCAGCACGGCTGAAATCAGGCGGCTACGCCGCGGGGGCGACCGTTCCGGCGGCAGGTGGAGGCGCAAGGGTTGTTCCGTGTCCATACGGTGAGATTGGTCAAGGCCGGCGGAAAGTGCCAGCACCTGCTGTGCGACGCGGTAAGCACGAATGAGGTCGGGTCACGCTGACTGGAAGAACCGGCAGGGCCAGATGTTCGAAGTTCGATGCCGATGTCTGGCGGTGTCAGGCATTCGCTTCTGCTTGGTGCCGGCGATACAGCCGCCAGGCCGTCAGGCCGACGAGTAGCGAAGCCAGCCCGCCGGTCACGAAGACCAGTGCCGGTGTAATGCCTGCCGGGCCGGTGAGCAGCCAGAACAGTACCGGGGCCACCAGCATCGCGGCGAACGCGAGGAAATTGCTGGCGGCGATGAAGCGGCCGCGTCGCTCGGCGGGGCTGTGGCCCTGCAGGTAGGCCGTGATCGGCACGATGAAAAAGCCGGAGGCGACACCCAGCAGGGCCATGAGCACCAGGGTTGCGTGGTAACTGTCGGCGGCGAAGTACAGCAGTGCGCTGAGCAGGGCTGCGGCGATCATTCCGGCCGGGGCATGGTGCATGGCGATGGTCCCACGCGAGAGATAGCCGGCGAGGATGCTGCCGGCACCGATGCCCAGCGCCAGCGTGGTCAGGATGATGCCGGTTGCAAGCTCGCCGAGCTCCAGGTGGATTTCTGCGAACAGGGGAACGTTCAGCTGGTACAGCGTGCCCAGCGCCCAGAACCACGCGATGCCGAGAATCACCAGGAACAGGACTCGATGCGGGCGAATCTCGTTGATGGACTGTACGATCGTCGCAAACGGGTTGATTCGGAACGGCGCGGGGTTGTCGGTGGCCACGGTCGGGGTGATGAAGAGGCTTGTCACCAGGCCAGTGATGGACAGTGCCACGACAAGTGCAGCCGGTATCCACAGGTCCTCGCGGGCGAACTCCATCACGAAGCCGGCCAGAGCTGTCCCGAGGATGATGGCCAGGAACGTCCACAGCTGGATATGCCCGTTGGCGCGCGAGAGCTGCTGGTAGCGCACGATCTCCGGCAGGATGCCGAATTTGGACGGGCTGAAGAACGTGCTCTGCAGGCCCATCAGGAAGGTCGTCACCAACAAGCCGGTGAAGTTTTCGGTGATCAGCATCAGCGCGGCGGCCATTAGTACCGCGACCTCGGCCAGACGCGTGGTGACGATCACCGCCTTCTTGCTGTAGCGGTCCGAGATATAGCCTGCCCAGGGCGAGAACAGCACGAATGGCAGCAGGAAAACGAAGCCGACCAGGCTGTAGTAGAAGGTGCCTTCCCCCTCGGCGACGAATAGGCGGATGGCGATGAAAATGACCACCAGCCGGAAGAAGTTGTCGTTGAGGGCATTGATGAAGACGGTCGCCATGTGGGCGATGAAGCCCTTTCTGCGTATGTCCGAGGTCTCGGTCATGGGGGCCGCCTGCCAAGGTTTCCGGAAGGACTCCGGCAAGGGTTGGCGCGGGACAGCGCAATAGTCAAATCGGGTGGATACCGTTCAGGCGGTGGGCTTGCCGGAGTGGCAGGGCTTGGCGGGGCTGCGAGAGGCGGCATCGGGCTATACCAGTTGCTCTGCTGGCACAGGAAGAGCCGGTACAGGCTCCCCGGCACAGCCGGTGTATGTGGATCGGGCACCCATCCCGTCGAGTGCGGGGCTCTGGTCAGCCCAACAGCCCGTGTTGCCGCCCAGTGATCCGGCGTAGGAAGAGGGCGCCCGTGTATTGGTGCGACCCGCAACGAGCATGTCGGCGCGCGTTCACCTGGCGTCGAATTCTTCTCGCGTGATTTCCACAAACTGGCCGAAGCTGCGCAGTCGGGCGACGTCGCTCCGGTCGACACTCATCTGCAGTTCGAACGTCTTGCCTGCGACGAGCTCTTCGCGTTGTGCAGTCCCGGTCGATGTCAGTCGTGCCTTGATCGCGGGGATCTTGTTGCCATCCAGGTCCGCTGCCTGGACGAACAGGGTAAGCGTCTGGCCTCGGTGATCCAGGAAATCCCCCGCACCGATGATCGGCGGCCCCCTCAGGGTGAAGGCTGGCGGGGCAGGTTCGTCGCTGTCCGGTTCGGTCAGGTCCTGCGTCAGCGTGGCTGTTCCGGTCAGGATCAGGTGATTGAACGGCATGGGCCTTCTTCCTTCGATCCTGAGCTCGTCAACGGTGTATGGCCTGGCGTCGATCGGCGTCAATGGGATGGTTTGTCCCACCAGGTTCGTGTGAACGTACGCGGCGATCTTCTCGTCCCAGTGCCGTTCTCTTTCGGCGACGTGACTGCGGAACGCTTCGGCCTGCTCCCAGTCGGTGGCCTGCATCTGTCGCAGTTCCTGCTGTAACTGCGCGGATTCATCGAAGCGCGCCTGCTCGAGTTCGGGCAGGTTCTTCAGATAGGGGTTGGGCGGGCCGAGGCTGCGGGTTTCCTCTGCATCCTCCGGATCCGCCGCATTGGCTGCATCGGCTTCGTCTGGCTGGCCACAGCCGGAGGCGGCGAGCGCAATGCCGACAAGGAAGAAGAGGGAGCGGCTGTGATTGTGGGCGCGTTTCATCAATAGGTTCCCTGGATTGGCTGGCCAGGCCTTGAGCGGCTCCAATCCGCCACCAACGCCCGACGACACGGCCCAAGCGAAGCCCATGCCAACCAAGGGGAAGAAAGAACAAACAGTCAGTTATACGATTGCGAGCGCAGCATTCCCGGGTCCCGAGCGCCTGTCTGGAAAGAAACCTGACGTGCTCGAGCCTGACGCGACTGGTGGTGCGCTTGCGCCGGCCGTCCCGCCGGCTCATGGCGGCAGGGTGTAGCGGGCTTGCGCCAGTTCGGTGATCATCTGGCGCGTCTGTGCCGGTGCCAGGTCGGTGCGCTGCTCGACGCGCTGTGCCTCATCCGCCAGGAACTCGTCTCTGACCGCGTGCCGAAACCAGCGCGAATAGTCGCCGCGGCGCAGGTGAAATAGCCAAGTCTGTTCGTCGATGCCCTGGGCGATCTGGCAAAAAATGGCCATGTTCTGTGCCTTCAGGTTGTGGCGGCTGTCGGGCCCTCGGAAATAGAAGCTGTGCCACCGCAGGTCGCCCTCGGCATACTTGCGATGATGGCGCACGCGCTCTGCGCGCCCGGGCATGGGGCGCATGGCGAACGGGGGTTCATCGATAAACCAGGCGATCACCTGCTCCGGCTCTTGTGTCAGGCTGTCGGACCACGGGACCGTTCTGCCCGTGGCCCGCCCGAACTTGGCCAGTGTCTCCTCGGGTGAAGATCCAATGGCGATGACAATGTCGACCGGCGCCAGGATCTCCGATGCGACATGCTCTGGATGCACAGTTACCAGGGCACTCTCGCCGATCCGTTTCGGCAACGCGGATCCGGTATGCCCCCATGTATCGGGGAGCATGTGGTGGGCCTCGTCGAGCACCAGCCAGTGTGGCCGCCCAGTGCGTGCGCGCATGGCCTGTAGGTTGGGGATGAGTTGCGCAAAAAACTGGGGCCGGTCCCCAAGCGGTATGCCAAGGAGGTTTATGCTCAGGTTGATCTTCGGATCCTCGAGGATCGAGAGGATCTCCGTGACGGCTGGAGCACGCCATTGGTTGCCGAGTGCCACCACGTCGGCCAGCGTTCCGTAGTCGCCTTCCGGGTCGACGATGCAGACCTGGAAGTCTTTCTCGATTAACCGCTCGATGATGCCCGCGGCGAACGTGGACTTGCCACTGCCCGAGGGCCCGGCAACCAGCATGTTGTGCCCGAATGGCGACAGGTTGATCAGCCTCCCGTCTGCCGCTGTGCCGAGCGGGATCAGGTGCTGTTCGAGCCGGCTGTCCAGCCGGCGCAGATCGTTTGCGATCAAGTCGTCGATCAGTTCGATGACGCCGTTCCCGTTCTCGCCAGCGGTCTCCAGGCTGGCGGACGCCTTCAGGGACGGCACTGCGTTGGCGACTGCCACGGAGCATTCGCACAAGTCCAGAAACGAGTGGTCATTCTCGGCGTCGCCGATTCCCACCACCTCATGACGCGAAAGCCCCAGCTTGCGCAGCGCACGCTCCAGTCCCTTGGCCTTATTGACGCCGGCCGGCAGGACCATCAGGGCGCCACGGTTGGCGATCACCTGTGCTTCCAGTCCGAGTTCCCAGATCACGCCCTGCACGGCCGCTCGTTGTGCTGCCTGAGTCCCGACGACCACTTGCCCAATCTCCAGGGGCTCCACGCCGCGCTCTCGGAGACCCTTGAGCAACAGCTTCGGCGGGGGGTTGGCATAACGCGCTTCCTCCCGGGTCGCAGGGTTGTAGACAATGGCGCCGTTTTCCGCCACGACCAGGTCGAAGAGGCGCGCACAAGGACAGACTGACAACAGGTCATCCACCCGCCGCCCGGTGACCAGGATCGCCCGTCGTCCCGATTTTCTGAGCCGTTCGACGGCACGAACGGTGTCCTCCGAAACCCGATCATCCGAGGCGAGGGTTCCGTCATAGTCTGCCGCCAGGGCGAGATAACGCATGTGCCTGCCACCTTCCTGTTGCACCGGTGCGGTTAATGGGGTTGCAGCCCTGTTCTGAGGCCGTTCAATGAGTTATAGCCCAGTTCGGTCTTCTGGATCGCATGAGAAATGGCAGTCGATTGGGAACCGATGAAGAGCGAAGAAGATGACATCCATGAGCAACGGCGAACAGATAACGTGATCGGACCTGTAGCCGCAGCAAAACCTCATGGCCTGACCGCTTGCGGAGATTTGCTAGATTCAGAGATGGAGGCGAGCCGGAGCTGCTGGCTTGCGACGAGGACAGGAGATGGAGCCATGGTGTCGAAGAGTGTGCCGGTGGAAGAGTTCACGACCCCCGACCCGATCACCGCGAACGAAGACATGACGATCGCTGATCTTCGGGCATTGATGGAACAGCATGGGGTCCGCCATCTTCCGGTGGTCCGCGGTGGGTCGGTGGTCGGGCTGGTCAGCGACCGGGATGTGCGCATCGTGATGGGCTTGCCGATAGAGGACATCGGCCAGGTTAGCGTGTCCGATATCATGTCAGCCGACCCCTTGACGGTGTCGGCAGCCACGCCCCTGGACGAGGTGGCTTATGCCATGTCCGAGAAGAAGATCGGCAGCGTTATCGTCAATGAAGAAGACGGGAGCCTTTTGGGTATCTTTACGGCGAGCGACGCCCTGAATGCGTTGATCGAGGTCATCCGCGAAGGGGATGCGTCCACCTCGTAACGTCGAGGTCTTGCTCCGGTGCGGTCCGCGTGTTGCCGCGGGGAAAGCATCAACGAAGGCGCCGTACCTCGCTGATGTCGGTCAGGGCGATCGGCATCACCATGTAGCCGCTGCCGATGCGGCGGCGTACGCGGATATGCCCCTCATCGATCTCGAGCAGCTCGCCGTTGCGGGCGCGACCGTCCGCGAGGGTGATCTGCAGGTTGCGGCCGATGTGGTCGCCCAGTGCGTTCAACGCGATCACCGGGTCCCGCGCCGAATGCGGGTGGCGGGCAGAATCGGATGGTAGGGCCGGCGTGGCGTTCCATCCTGCGTTCGGTGTCGCGGCGAGCCTCCCGGGGCGTGGCGTGACCTGGCGCAGGTCGACGCGCCCAAAGGGCCGGCCGGCCACGCTCAGGCTGGATTCGACCTGCCGTAGCCACTGCGTCGGGGAGTCGAGGCCGGCCCAGAGCAGGGCGGGGTTGTCGATCGGACCGATGCGCACGGAGTAACCTCGAGGCTCCTGGATGAAGTGGCCATAGGCCTCGATCATCAGCGGCCCCGGCTGCAGGCCGAGGGGTTCCCAGGCTTCGACCCAGGCCGCCTGGTGGTGCTTGAGGTAGTCCCGGTGCTCCATGTCCATCTCGGCCGCACAGAGCTCCATCAGGGCGGGATAGTACCCGCGGTCCTCGTAATCCACGGTCATGGATTGCAATGAGGTGGCCATCAGGGCGGGCGCGAGGTCACGGGCCCGATTCGAGGCGGCCTGGATGTTGAAATGCGCGGTGGATGTGCCCAGGCCCAGGGGACCCATGCCAAAGGTGCTGTGCACGGTCAGGCGGTTCTGGTCCTCCTCGAGATGGTAGCGGATGCTCATGTCCAGCGGGATGTCGCGATAGCCGAGGGCAGCCAGCAGGTCGTCCGCAGGGGCCGCGTGGTAGGCGCCGCAGCCGGCGGTGTCCAGCCACAGGGCCGGGATGCCGTCCTGCGCGCCGGTGGCGAGGCCGGGCGGTAGGGTCAGGCCGTTGACCGCAAAGCCCAGTTGCCGGGGCAGACGGCGGGCATCCAGGGTGTGGCGCAGCCGGAGGAGCTGCCACAGGTTGCCGGTTTCCAGGGTGATGCGTTCGGCCCGCATGCGGCCGATCGCCGTATTGCGCGGCTCGAACAGGAGCCGGTTGACGTGCAGATCGCTGCCCAGGCCGACAGTCACCCCGGCGTAGTGCAGTGTGCCGAGCGGCTCCAGCATCTGCGCCATATCGTCGAGCTTCTGTTCGACCTGGCGGATTTCGTAGTGGTAGTAGCCGATACCCGCGGCGACCACGGCAAGGCCGCCCACGATCCATTTCCCTGGCATGTTCTCCCCCTGCGGTTGCTTGTTCGGGCTCGTGACAGCCGGCCCGACAGCGGGACTGCCCTGTCCCGCGATAACAAGATAGCCGCTGCCGGCACATTCCGCACCTGTAAACAAGGCGGGCGGGCCTGTCTGGGGTACACGTGACACCGTGCTCCGGGCTTGGGCATTAGCCGGAACGGGCGGTTTGACCCGGATGCAGGTGTGCGTCGATGGTGGAGTGATGCGAGGTCCGGTGAACATTCGAGAACGAGAGGATGCGCTGGCGGAGCGATCGGGTGCGGGGGCATTGCGGCTCGGGCATAGGTGCTCTGTTCGACGCATCGCGCCCTGGCTCGCGGCGGGCGTCGTCGTCACGCTGATCGTGACCAGTGGTTGCGTGCCGTCGGGGGAGGAGGATCAACCGTCAGAGGCCGATGAGGCGTCGGTGCTCGCGCCGCTGGACATTGGTGAGCAGTCTGTTCGGACGGTGGAGGGCACCACGCTCCTTGGCATTGAAGATCTGCCCGGCGATATCCAGGTGGACGAGCAGAACGCCTTCGGAGCAACGAATCGGTTTCGGGAGGCCCACGCATCCCCGGACAATGCCTGGGTGGCGGTGGTTACCAGCGGTGCCGCTCACAGCGGCGGCTGGTTGGTAAGAGTGGACAGCGGCGAGGCGAGCCCCGCGGCGTTTCAGTACGGGGGCCGCGTCACGATCGGCCCCTGGAGCGACGATGGGCGCCATGTGGTGTTCGCGCAGGAAGGGCCTGCCGGGGACCGCACGCTGACGGTCGTGGATCGCGAATCGCTGGGTGACTTGGTGGAAGCGAACACGA
Organism: Thioalkalivibrio sp. ALJ12; assembly: GCF_000378305.1. NCBI lineage: Bacteria > Pseudomonadati > Pseudomonadota > Gammaproteobacteria > Chromatiales > Ectothiorhodospiraceae > Thioalkalivibrio > Thioalkalivibrio sp. ALJ12. The sequence goes on along the minus strand of NZ_KB899539.1, from coordinate 588,338 downwards.
TCCCGGTGCGTGCCCCCGAGCATGAGGGCCGCGAGCCAGAGCATCGAGACTACGAGGTGGTCGAGTGGGCCGACGGGAAGCTGGTATTTCGCCTGGGCGAGGAGAGGTGGGTGTTTGATCCAGCCGGTAAGTCGGCTATGCCGGACTGACCATCAGGGGCGCGGGCCCCTGTCGCATGGTTCGGGCGGATCGAGTGGCTGGGTCAGGCGCGGTCGGCGCGAACGCCCGGGTGGGCGTGTCGGTGGTAGTTCGCTCGATCCGGGATCACGTTGCGGATGCCGCCACGGGGGTCTTCCACGTCGCCCTCGTAGCGGGGCAGCAGGATTACGTGCAGGTGATCGATGCTCCGCCCGGCCATGCGGCCGTCGTTGTTGCCGACGGTGTAGGCATCGGGTGGATTGCCCAGAAAAGGGAGTTCCAGCACGCCTTCGATATGGTCCTTGGGGCGCTCGCTCAGGTCCTCGCGGACCAGCATGCTGCGGTACAGGCTGGCCAGGTCGGTTGACTCGATCACCTGGCGTACGCCATGGATGGCGTCGAAGTAGTCCGACTGTTCGGTCTCGTTGAGTTCGAAAAGGGAAACCACATGCCGCCGCGGGATGACGAGGGCGTGCCCCGGGTTGACCGGGTTGGTGTCGAACAGGGCGACGAACGAGCGGTTCTCGTAGATGAGGGGATCGGCCAGTCCGGCCGCGACGCGGCAGAAGTAACAATCCTTGATGGGTGTGGCACTGGTCATCAAAACGCCTGGTTGATCGGTTTGTTTTGTAAGTCAACGATCTTACGGGATTTTCACCTATTCGTTCGCCTGCGGCCGATGAAGTTCACCTCACGGTATGCCCCGGTCCATGGTCTGTAAGGTGCCGAACACACGCGGTTTGCACCCATCGTGCTTGACGACCTGCAAGTCACCACGTAAGTTCCCTAGCATTGTAAGGGGTTTTTGCGGTCCTTCCTTCGAGCCGTCCTGCGGCCAGACCCACCATCCCCCGATACGTTTGTCGAGGCTGTACGCCCCGCGCCAGCGGTGGCCGCGCGCCTCGACGGTCGCGCGGATGCGCGACGGCAGCACAAACCGGATGCCCGGATTCGCGCCGGGCGGCCGTGTCGCGTCGACAGCCTGCTTGTCGGCCGCCGCGAGTGCCCGACGCCCCGGATGTTTTGTGTCACGACGTATCGAAGGGGGAGTCCATGTCCATGCCATTTTTCGGCCTCGTATTCGCGCTGCTGTGCGGCGTTGCTGCGCTGGCCTATGGTCTGTTTTCCATCCGCTGGGTGCTCTCGAAGTCGGAGGGGAGCCAGGAGATGCAGCGCATTGCCCGTGCCGTGCAGGAAGGCGCATCGGCCTACATGAAGCGGCAGTACACGACCATTGCAGTGGTCGGGGTGGTTCTGTTCATCGGGTTGTGGCTGGTGATCGGCGTGGGCTCCGCGATCGGGTTCCTGATCGGTGCAGTGCTTTCGGGTGCGGCGGGCTTTATTGGCATGCATGTGGCGGTACGGGCCAACGTGCGAACTGCGGCGGCCGCGAAGTCGGGGCTGGAAGCGGCGATGGACGTGGCCTTCCGCGGGGGCGCGGTGACCGGCCTGCTGGTGGTCGGGCTCGGGCTGCTGGGGGTGGCAGGCTATTTTGCCGTGCTCTGGTGGCTTGCACCGGAGGGTGGCGAGGTCGGGCTTTCGCCGCTGGTGGGGCTGGCACTGGGCGGCTCGCTGATCTCGATTTTCGCGCGTGTCGGCGGTGGCATCTTCACCAAGGGCGCGGATGTTGGAGCGGACCTGGTGGGCAAGGTCGAGGCGGGCATCCCCGAGGATGATCCCCGCAACCCGGCCGTGATCGCGGACAACGTGGGCGACAACGTCGGGGACTGTGCCGGGATGGCCGCGGACCTGTTCGAGACCTACGCGGTGACCATTATCGCGACGATGATACTGGGGACCCTGCTGATCCCCGAGCTGGGCCTGATGGCCTCGGTGTATCCGCTGGTGCTGGGCGGCGGGGCGATCCTGGCCTCGATCATCGGTACCTTCGCGGTGAAGGCACGGCAGGGTTCCGAGATCATCAAGGGACTCTACAAGGGCCTGATGGTCTCCGGCGGGCTCGCCGCGGTGGCCTTCCTGCCGATTACGCTGGTGCTGGTGCCGGACAACGCGCTGGCCACCAGCATGGGCATCGAGAGTGGCGCGGCGATGAGACTGTATGGCGCGGCGCTGGTGGGCCTGGTGCTGACCGGGGTGATCATGGTCGCTACCGACTATTACACCTCCACGGTGTTCCGCCCGGTCCGCCATCTGGCCGAGGCCTCGACCACCGGCCACGCGACCAACATCATCGCCGGTTTGGCGCTGTCGATGAAGGCGACCACCGCGCCGGTGCTGGCGGTCTGCGCGGCGATCCTGGTGGCCTATGCCTTTGGCGGCCTGTACGGCATCGCCATCGCCGCGACCACGATGCTGTCGATGACCGGGATCATCGTGGCGATGGACGCCTACGGGCCGATTACGGACAACGCAGGCGGCATCGCGGAGATGGCCGATCTGCCCTCCGAGGTGCGCGAGACCACCGATGCGCTGGACGCGGTGGGCAACACGACCAAGGCGGTTACCAAGGGTTATGCGATCGGCTCGGCCGGGCTTGCGGCCCTGGTGCTGTTCGCCGACTACACCCACGAGCTGGTGCGCCACACGGGCGGTGTACACAACTTCGAGCTCAGTAACCCGAATGTCATCGTGGGCCTGTTCATCGGGGGGCTGGTCCCGTTCCTGTTCGCGGCGATGACCATGGAGTCCGTGGGCCGGGCGGCCTCGGGCATCGTGAACGAGGTGCGGCGCCAGTTCCGCGAGATCAGCGGGATCATGGAGGGCACCACCAAGCCAGATTACACCCGTGCCGTGGACATGCTCACCGGCGCGGCGATCCGCGAGATGATCCTGCCCTCGCTGCTGCCGGTGCTGGTACCGGTACTGGTGGGTGTGTTCCTCGGTACCGAGGCGCTGGGCGGGCTGCTGATCGGAACGATCGTGACCGGCCTGTTTGTGGCGATCTCCCAGACCGCCGGTGGCGGGGCGTGGGATAACGCGAAGAAGTACATTGAAGATGGACACCATGGTGGAAAGGGCTCCGAGGCCCACCACGCGGCGGTCACCGGCGACACGGTGGGCGACCCGTACAAGGACACCTCGGGCCCTGCGATCAATCCGCTGATCAAGGTCATCAACATCATGGCGCTGCTGCTGGTGCCCGTCCTGTAGGGCCCGCGAAACGCAAGGAGAACCGAGATGCCGACAATCCGACTGCAAATGGCCCCGGATCTGGAGCTGAACATGGAGCTGGACGTCGAGGGGGTCGACTGCGACAGCCGCGACTGGGACGTGCAGCAGCACAAGGCCGAGATCTACGCCGAGTTCGAGCGCCGGCTCAAGGCCGCGTTTCCCGAGGGCTTCAAGATCCATACCTTCGAGTTCGGCCTGGCCTGCAAGCCGCGCTAACGAGGCGGGAGGGCACGCACGTCAGTGTGTTCTCCCGAACCGAAGGTGGTCTTTGGGGGCACGCGAGTGCCGTGTTCCCCCTGACACCATGCACAAGAGCCGACTCGGAAACATCGTGATCGACTGCCGGACGGAGGATCTGGCCGCCGAGGCGCGTTTTTGGGCCAGCGCACTGGGCTATCCGATGCCCGAGGACTTCGATGCGGCCAGCGGCTTTATCCAGCTCGTCACGCCGCCCGGGGAAGTGCAGGTCATCATCCAGCGCGTGGATCACAATCCGCGCGCACACCTGGATATCGACTCCGACTCGGTCGAGGCGGAGGTCGCGCGTTTGCAGAGTCTGGGCGCAACCGTGGTGGCGCGCCATGCAGAGTGGGTGGTGATGCAGGCGCTGAGGGAGACACTGACTGAGTGGCGCATTCGCGCTCGAGTCGCTTTTGCGTGCGAACAAGGCGCGGTGACTGCCGTGCAGTCATTCTGCACAAGGGAACCGCAACGCCGTGCGCGCGCAAAAGCGGCCGAGCCCCTCCGGGGTTGGCACCCCAGGTACCCCGATCCGGCGTTGCGCCGCTTGCGGGTAGAACCACTACCCGCTTGCACGGCGCGCCTGGTCTCGGAAAACCTGGGGTACCAACGCGAATGCGCCACTCAGTCAGTGTCTCCCTAATGGGCATCGTTTTTGTGTCGGCAGTCCCTATCGGGGCGGCTTCGAGCAGGGAGCCAACACGTGGGAGTAAGGTCAGAGTAGTAGGCCCCGGCCCTTGCGGGAGATACGTGATGGCGACCATTCGGCACAAACTCGTTCCGCACCTGTGGTTCGAGCGTCAGGCCAGGGAGGCGGCCGAGTTCTACGCCTCGGTCTTCGAGAACTCGTGGGTCGAGAGCTCGGTCACCCTGGAAGGCACCCCGTCCGGTTCGGTGGAGGTCGTCACCTTCTTCGTGCTGGGGCAGGAGTTCCAGGCCATCAGTGCAGGTCCGCTGGTCCCGTTCAACGAGTCGATCTCGTTCATGGTCAAGTGCGATACGCAGCAGGAGATCGACTACTACTGGGACAAGCTGACGGCCGATGGCGGGCAGGAGGTGGAATGCGGCTGGTTGAGGGACAAGTTCGGCCTGTCCTGGCAGATAGTCCCCGCGGTGCTGGACGAGATGATGCAGCCCGGTGATCCCGCGGCGCTGGCCCGGATCACGCAGGCGTTCCTGAAGATGAAGAAGTTCGACATCGCGGCCCTGGTTCGAGCCTTTGAGGGCCGGTGAAATGGACGCCTGCGGGCCCAGCATGGCCGAGGTGCTGCACCTGACCGTATCCATCGCGCGCACTCCCGCAGATGTCTATGCCTTTGCCTCCGATCCGAGAAATCTCCCGTTATGGGCCGAGGGGCTCGCGCGTTCGGAGGTTCGACAGGAGGGGGATGCGTGGGTCGTGGAAGGGCCCGTTGGGAGGGTGACGGTACGGTTTGCGGCGCCCAACGATCTCGGTGTGATGGATCACGATGTCGAGCTCCCCTCGGGCGTGATCGTTCACAACCCCATGCGTGTCCTGCCGAACGGCGAGGGGAGCGAGCTGGTGTTCAGCCTTTTCCGGCAGCCGGGGATGTCCGACGAGCAGTTTGATTCGGACCGGTGCGCGGTGGAGAAGGACCTGGACCAATTGAAGGTGCTGCTGGAAGGAAACCCGGCCCTCCCTATTCGGGATTCAACCACCGGGTAAACCAGTCCGTGGCCAGATCGGCCGCTTGCTCCAGGGTGCCCGGTTCCTCGAACAGGTGAGTGGCGCCCGGGATGATCGCGAGCCTGCAGGTGGCCTGCATGCGGGACTGCGCCTGGCGGTTGAGCTCGATCACCATGGTGTCGTCGCCCCCGACAATCAGCAGGGTGGGTGACGCCACCCGCGGCAGGGCCTCGCCCGCCAGATCCGGGCGGCCGCCGCGGGAGACGACGGCGCGGATGGTATCGGGGGCCGCCGCGGCCGCCTGTAATGCCGCCGCCGCCCCGGTGCTGGCGCCAAACAGGCCCATCGGGAGCCCTGCGAGTCGGGGTTGCGAAGCGGCCCATTCGCAGGCCTGTACGAGCCGACGGGCCAGCAGCGGGATGTCGAACCGGTTCTCGTAGGTGCGATCCTCCGTCTCGGTCAGGAGGTCGAACATCAGCGTGGCGAGATCGGCCGCCTGCAGCACGTGGGCCACCTGGTGGTTGCGCGGGCTGAGGCGGCTGCTGCCGCTTCCATGCGCGAACACAACCAGCCCGGCCGGGGTCTCCGGCAGGCCGAGGATCCCCTGATGCGGACGCCCGTCCAGGGCGAGGGTCACATCGTGTTGCTCAGCGCGAGACATCGGATTTGCGCGAGCGGTGGGCGGTGGCCAGGAGGTCGATCACCTCGTCGTCCGAGGTCTGTTCGAAGGATTCGTAATAGGACCCGACCGAGCCCCGGTAGTACACCGGGCGGTCCAGGGTTACCACGTGGTTGACCTCGGTCTCGAGCAGCTCCGCCGTGTCGGCCGGGGCCACGGGGATCGCGACGACGATCTGGCTGGGGTGGCGTTGCCGGGCGTCGCGGATGGCTGCGCGCATGGTCAGGCCGGTGGCAATGCCATCATCGACGATGATCGCCAGTCTGCCAGCGACGTCCGGGGCGGGCGTGGTGCAGTACAGTTCGCGTCGTCGCCGGGCCTCGGCGCGTTCGCGGGCCTCGGCCCGCTCCAGCCATTCCGGGTCGATGCGCTCCTCCTCGCGGGGGTTGCAGACGCGCTCGCCGTGTTCCGGGACCGCACAGATTGCGTATTCGGGGTGAAACGGGTGGCCGATCTTGCGCGGGATCAGCAGATCCAGCGGCATATCCAGGTGCCGCGCGACCTCGGCCCCGAGCGGGACGCCGCCGCGCGGCAGGGCATACACCACGCCGGATTGACCGCGGAAGCGGTTTAACGCTTGCGCCAGCCGCCGGCCGGCGTCGGTACGGTCCCGAAAACGCATGGGCCCTCCGGTCAGTACGCAGTTGAACTGTCCTGGAGTGTAGGCCCGAGAGGGCAGGAAAACGGGCGGGTCTGAGCAAAATAGGAGGCCTCGGCCGGTGCCCTTAACCCCATAGCGGTGTTCGGCCTAGCGGATCTCGAGACTGTGGTAGCGAATCACGCGATCGAGTTCGCCGGGGTGCAGTTCCAGGCCGTAGTCCAGGCGCAGGCGTTCGATCAGTTCCACACGGTGGCTGGGCGGCGGGTCCATCTGCTGGATGAACTGGCCGACGTCCTCGACGACCGCCCAGGGATAGAGCAGCCAGTGCCACTCGCGGACGGTGTGGCTGCGGAAGTCCGCCGGACAGGTGGTCGTGGTCTTCTCGTGCAGCACGGCGGTACGCACGGCCTTGGGCTTGAAGGTCTCCAGATGCGGGCGTGCCGCGGCCAGGGTATCGCCGCTGTCGTTGACGTCGTCCACCAGCAGGACGCGTTCACCGCGGACATCACCACTCAGCGGCACCGTCACGGCCGCGGCCTGCTTCTTGCGGGCGCCGGAGGTGTAGTGCTCCACCTTGAGGCTCAGCAGCTTGTGCACCTGCAGGAAGTCGCACAGGAATCGCGCCGGCATGAAGCCACCACGGGCAATGGCGACGATCGTGTCCGGCCGGAAGCCGCTGTCCAGGATCTGGCGGGCGAGGCGGTCCGCGGCGTCGACCACCGCGTCCACACTGATCAGTTGTACCGGCATCTTGCGGGCTTCAGACATCGCGGGCGCTCTCCATCGCGGCTTCAGCAAGGATGTTATCGGCCGGCCAGAAAGAGCAAGCGTGCGATGAAGGCGATGGTCAGGATGATCCATCCGATGGGATAGGGCAGTACGCCGGTAAAGAATGCGGCCAGGCTGGCGACCAGCAGGAGGCCCAGGATGAGTAACGGGGTGTCCATACCGGTAGGATTGGGAGATGCGGCGTTGGTTCGCAGAAAGGGCCCTTGCGGGCCCGAGATCGGAACGACTGGCCTTGGCGCCGGACGATTGAGAGAGGCTTGATGACTCAGACTAGCGACAATCCCGCCCGCTCCCTGGAGATCGGCACGGTGAGCCTGCCCGAAGGCGGAACGATCGGGATGACGCTTTGCCCCGGCAAGTGCGAGCCGGAGGCGCCCGGTGGTCAGCGGGACCTGGCGGCGGATCTGGCAGCGATCCGGGACTGGGGAGCGACGGCCTTGGTCACGCTGAACCAGGGGCATGAACTGGACAAGCTGGGTGTGCCCGAGCTGGGCAAGGCCGTGCGTGCGGCGGGGATGGCGTGGCTGCACCTGCCGATCGGTGACATGGCGGCGCCGGATCGCCCCTGGGAGCTGCGCTGGCGCGAAGTCGGCCCCGAGGTACACCGTCGGCTGCGTGCGGGCGAAGGGGTGATTTTTCACTGCGGTGGCGGGTTTGGCCGTGCAGGGACGATTGCGGCCTTGACGCTGATCGAACGGGGCCTCGCGCCGGAGGAGGCCATCGCAATGGTGCGCGGGGCGCGCCCCGGCGCGATCGAGAGCCCGGACCAGCAGCGTTATTTGTTGAGCCTGTCCGCTACCGGGGTCTAACGATCCGGGCGCGGACCCTCCTGATCGATGCCTTTTCCCGGTGACTTCTGCAGCTCCGCTTCCACGTTGTCGATGATCTCGCGGCTCAGGGTCTGGATCAGTGGTTTGGCCGCCTGGCGGACGGTCTCTTCGAGCAGCGGATTGTCGAGCTCGTACTCCAGACGCAGGTGGATCGTCGTGCCGTTTTGCGCGGGTGTCAGGTGATAGGTGCCGCGATTCTGCACGCCGGTCAGCGATTGCCAGGAAAAGCGCTCCGGTGGTTCCGTTTCTGTGATCTCGACATCGAAACTCAGGGGAATGCCGGCGATGCGGACGACCCATCGGTAGCGGGCCTCCCCGACGCGCGCTATCGTTTCGATGGCCTCGCTGTAATGGACGAACTCCTCGACCCGCGTAATCAGGGCGAATACATCGGGTTGGTCCGCGCGGATGTGTGCCTGGTGTTCGATCGTGGGCATGATCAGAGACGGGGTTCGGAGGACTTCGAGTATGCAGGGAGGCAACCCGGTATGCACCACGTGCCCTGTTCCGGGGCGTAGCGGTCGCAAGGCCCTTTCCGGGAGCCACCTCGCGTGAAGGTGCTCGTGATCCTGGGCCACCCGCGTACCGACAGCCTGTGCGGCGCGCTGGCCGAGGCCTACCGTGACGGGGCCCGATCCGCCGGGGCGGAAGTGCGCTCCCTGGAGCTGGCGAATCTCGAGTTCGACCCGCACGTTCACACGCCTTCGCCGAATCAGCAGCCGCTGGAAGACGATCTGGACGCGGCGCGCGAACTGGTCGCCTGGGCCGATCATCTCGTATTCGTCTTTCCCACCTGGTGGGGCACCATGCCAGCGCTGCTCAAGGGCTTTCTCGATCGCGTGATGACGCCCGAGTTTGCCTTTCGCAGCTGCGAGGGCGGCACCGGATACGAGGGGCTGCTGCAGGGACGCTCCGCACAGCTGATTACCACGATGGATACCCCGGTACTGATCCATCAGTTGTTGTATCGCCAGCCGGGGATCAACGCGATGGCGCGCGCGACCCTGGGCTTTTGCGGCATCCGCCCGGTGCGCTCGCTGATGCTGGGTTCGGTACGCGAGGCCGATGACCGCCAGCGCGAGGCGTGGCTCGAGCGCGCACGACAGGAAGGGCTGCGCCTGGAGCATGGCCGCGAGAGCCTGCGCGAACGGGCGGCCTTCAAGCTGGGGGGCTGGCTGCAGGCACTGCGCCTGCAGTTCTACCCGATGACCTTCGTGGCCTACACCGCAGGGGCCCTGGCGGCGGCCCCGGACGGCGGTGTGTCGCGCAATCCGGTTTTCTGGCTGGGTTATCTGTGCCTGTTCCTGCTCGAGGTGGCGACGGTCCTGGTCAATGAACGGGTAGATTTCGGCTCCGATCGCCAGAACCGTTTCTACAGCGCCTTTACCGGCGGCTCGCGGGTGCTGGTGGAGGGGCGGCTGTCCCTGCGCGAGATCAACGCCGGTACGTCGGTGGCACTGGGGGGCTTCGCGGCGGCGTTTGCCGCGCTGCTCGCGGTCGCGCCCGGCGATGCCGGTCCCATGCTGTGGGTAACGGGCGTGCTGGCGGTGCTCGCGATCGGGTATACGGCGCCGCCCCTGAAGCTCAGCTATCGCGGGCTCGGGGAGGTGGATGTCGCGCTGACCCACAGCCTGGGCGTGTTGCTGTGCGGGTACGTGTTCCTCGCGGGGGACTGGACGGACCCCTTGCCCTGGTGGCTGAGCCTGCCGTTGTTTCTGGCGATCATCCCGTCGATTACGCTGTCTGGTATCCCCGATCGCGAGGCGGACGCGGCTGTGGCCAAACGGACCCTGGCGGTGCGGCTGGGAAATGGTGGTGCGCTCGGTGTGGCGCTGGTGTTCACCGGTCTGGCGGCGGTTGCGGGAACGGCATTCCACCTGACCGGTTGGGCTCAGGGGGCCTATGCAGGCATTGCCTATTTCGTGGTGCCGCATGCGGCCTGGCTGATATGGATGTTGTGGCGCGAGCGTCAGCGCGGGGCACCGGGCGGGCGTATCGACGGCTTGATGGCGGTATCGCTAGCCTATGTGCTTTGGTTTGGTCTGGTGCCGCTGGTAAATCTTGCCGCGGCTTGAGTGACGGGATGCCGACCTCCGGCGGATTCGGGGCCCGGACGGCACGGTATGGAGGGACTGAGCGATGTTTGGACGGCTTTTAGCGGGTATTGCGGTCTTGGGCATGCTGTCGGTGCCGGCGGTGGCCGATCACCGCGAGGCCTTCCATATCGCGGGCGACCGGGACGAGGCGCCGTACGGGTACATCAATCGCGATGGGCGCTTCGCGGGCCACTATGTCCAGTTGATGCAGGAGGCCTTTGCCCACTTGTGGGTGCCACTGCGCCACGAGCCCTACGAATGGGAGGAGGCGCAGCGGCTGGTGAAGGAGGGCAAGGCCGACGCGATCATTACCACCATGACGCCGGAGCGCGAGGAGTATCTGATCGCGAGCGAGGTCGCCCTGGCGGAACCGGAATGGGTGGCCTTCGTGCGCGAGGACCACCCCGAGCGCGACGAATTGCTGGCCAAGGAACGGCTGGAGGACTTTACTGGATACCGCGTACTGGACTACGCCGGGAACGGCTGGGGCAAGGCCAACCTGGAGGGTCTGGACGTGCAGCGCGAGGGCACGCTGTCGGAGAATCTGCGACGTCTGGCGGTCGGCGAGGGGGACGTGCTGATCAACATGAGTGAGGTGACGGAACACACGATCCGGGAGTTGAAGCGGGCCTATCCCGACGAGGCGGATGCACTGGGTCGGCTGGTGGCCTCCTCGAACGTGCTGGACGTGACCTCGATGCATCTGCTGGTACGCAAGGACTCGCCGCATGCGCACCTGGTGCCACGCATCGACAAGGTCCTGCGGGAGCTGGGGATCTGACCCCTGCGCTGGAGAGACGTTAGTCCTGCGGGTCAATCGCGGGGACAGGCCGGTCCTCGTCCCGCCAGTCGAACAGGATATGCAGGATCGGTTCGACCGCGGGGGGGTATTCCGTCAGGGGGCCGGGAACCAGGAGACCGCGGTGCGAGGCCTCCAGGATCTCGGGTTCGGGGTGTCCCTCCAGTGACAGGGAATCGATCGGCACGACCCCGTCTCCCAGTCCTTCGCTGGTGTCCTCCCACCACTCTTCGATGCGCGCGGGCAAGTCCTCGATGCCGAACTGCTCGCTCAGGGATCGCAGGCTGGCCTCCATCGCCGGGGTCGGCTCGGGTACCACGCCGCCGATGATTCGCACGGGAATGTCCTCTGGCCAGGGGCGCTGATTCAGGTCCGCCAGAAACTCGCTGTCGGGCCGCAGATCGATCTTGGCCGCGCCCGTGCCGTCGCGAAGACCGGCGAAAAGCGAAAAGCGTTGCTCACGTATGTCGGCCAGCCATTCGCGCACCTCGAGCCAGACGCGCAGGCGTGCCCAGTCGGAGCCCTGGTTCGGGGTGGCGACCAGGATTACGCCGGCAATGGGTGGCCCTTCGACCCGCGGAGCCTCGTCGATGGGGTGTCGCCAGCGGGTGACAAAGTCGCGGATCACCAGGCCGCCCATGCTGTGGCCCACCAGGATCACGGGCTGTTCGGCCTCCAGCGTCTCCCAGTACTCGGCCAGGAGGTCGGCGCTGTGATCAATCGCCTGATCGTTCGGGTAGCGAAACTCCCAGCCATTGATGCCGGCCGTGTCGAGGGCGGACGCCAGCGTGTCCCAGATATCGCCGGGCTCGTCGAGCCCGTGCAGCATCACGACTTCGGGGCGGGTGCTGTCGTCGAATACCGTGGATCGCGGGACAAAGCCGCGAAGCTCGTCGGGTAGCTCCATGACCTCCGGAAACCACTCGTGCAGGCGGTCCTGGACCTCCACACGCAACTCGCGCTCCTGCTCCGGGTGCTGCTCCGTCCATGTGACCCAGGCGATGAACGCGAGTAGCGGCAAGCCGAACAGGACGGCGGCAGCGTACAGGCGCTTGCGGGCGGGTCTTTGGCGGCGCGGTCTGTGGGTCATATCACTCAAGGAAACACTGATTAATGTACACGCTCGCGCTCGAGTCGCTTTTGCGTGCGAACAAGGCGCGGTGACCGCCGTGCAGTCATTCTGCACAAGGGAGCCGCAACGCCGTGCGCGCGCCCGTTTTTGATAACAACGAGCGGCCGAGCCCCTTCGTTTATTGAGTTGTGGGGTTGGTACCCCAGGTTCCCCGATCCTGCGTTGCGCCGCTTGCGGGTAGTACCTCTACCCGCTGCACGATGCGCCTTGCCTCGGCAAACCTGGGGTACCAACGCGAGTGTGTCCATTAGTCAGTGTTTCCTTAACAATTGAGCATGCGCGGGTGGATCGCAAGCCTGGCGCGGTGCTGGATGTGACAAGCGGGGCACGGGGTATGCGAGGCGTGATGTGTATCATGCCCCGTATGATTCTGTCGGAGTGTCCGCATGCGTAATTCGCCGCTCTTGTTGTTGCTGTTTCTGCCGTTTTTTCTCTCGGCCTGTGCCGGACTGGATGTCCGCGACTTCGGTTTGAACGGCGAGGGGAGTGGTGGTGACCGGGCGGAAGAGGCGGTCCGCGAGGCCCTTCGAGTCGGCACCGAACGAACCGTGGAACGGACGGGGCAGGAAGACGGCTACTGGGGCAACCAGGCCATACGGATCGGTCTGCCGCAGGAGTTGCGGCAGGCCGGGGATGTGCTGCGCAGCGCTGGCATGGGCAGCCAGGTGGATGATCTCGAGCGGCGCATGAACCGGGCCGCCGAGGCGGCCGCACGGGAGGCGGCCCCGGTGTTTGTGAGTGCGATTCGGGGCATGCAGCCGTCCGACGTGCACGCGGTACTGCGCGGTGATGACGATGCCGCGACCCAGTACCTGCGCGGTGCGTCCGAGTCGGATCTGCGCGAGCGCTATGCGCCCGTGGTGCGCGAGCATATGGAGGGTGCCGGGGTGTACCGGGTGTACCAGCCGCTGCGCGATGCAGCCAGCCGTATCCCCGGCCTGGCCGATCTGGATGTGGACCTGGATCGCTATGTGACCGACCACGCACTGGATGGTCTGTTTACCATTCTGGCGGACGAGGAACGTCGCATTCGCGAGGATCCGGCCGCGCGCACGACGCAGCTCCTGCGGGAGTACTTCGGGTCAAGCTAACCCAGGCGCCGAGCGCAAACGGCCGGGCCCCGTGGCATTGCGCCTCGGGGCTTTTTTGTGGGTGAAGGGCCTTGCCGGCGTTGAACGAGGCGGCCCCAGGGAGTGAGTCGGAGCGACACGGGTCGGGGCGATGCATGTGTCTGAATGACCCACCTCTGGATGTGATTGGGACCCGTCCGATCACTGCATCCAGGTGCGGAAACCGCCTGGCGGCACGGCATGCGGCATTCAGGCCATGTTGGCACGGAGGCTGCATCGCTACGGGTCAGACGGCGCGTTCATTGCGACGGGCTAACGCAATCCAACCAATCTGAAGAAGCAGGAGGCGCAGAATGGGACACAAGACCGGTGCAACTTATTCGATCGCCCTGGCTCTCGGGCTCGCATTGGGTGGTGCGGGCACAGTGGCAGCGGATGATCCGCATGTGTTCGAGCAGGAATGGACCGATGATCCCGAAATGTCCGCCGAGGACGTCAGTGAAAGCGATCTGGAAAGCTTTCTGGCGGCTGCGGATGCGGCCCAGGACATCCGCGCGGAATACGCAGATGACATCGCGGAAGCAGAAGGCGAGGGGGCCCAGGAGCTGCGCGACGAGGCCAACGACGAGATGGTCGCCGCAATCGAGGATGAAGGGCTGACCGTCAAGGAATACCAGGAGATTGCTTACCTGATCGACAACGACAGCGATCTTGGTGAGCAATTCGCCGAGGTGGCGGGGGACTCGTAGCCTCCACCAGCACTACGCCTGCTATCTCCCAGGACCCCGGTGGGCGAACCGCCCACCGGGGTTTTCTACGCCCGGGCGCCGCTCGGCGTCGGCGGGTGGTCCGGGTCAACCTCCTCGATCAGCAGAAGGGACGGGATTTCGTCCGCGGTCAGGGGCCGGGCGAAGTAAAACCCCTGGATGCGGTCGAACCCGAGTTCCTCGCTCAGGCCGATCTGGTCCCGGGTCTCGATGCCCTCGGCAACGGTCTTCAGCCCGAGCGATCCGGCCAGCAGTGCGATGCCTCGTGCGAGGTCTTCGGCCGAGGGGTCGTGGCCGAGGCTGGATACAAGCTGGCGGTCGAGCTTCAGCGTATCGATCGGAAACCGATTGAGATAGGCGAGGGACGAATACCCGGTGCCGAAGTCGTCGATGGCGAGCTGTACCCCCAGGTGCTTCAGCGCCTCGAGGGCGGGTTCGGCGTCCTCGAGCGCGAGCACGGTCTCGGTGAGTTCGATGGTCAGGAGTTCGGGTGGCAGGTGGTGGCGCTTGAGCGCGGATGCGACGTCGTACGCGAGTTCGGGGCGAATGAAGTCGCGGGCGGAGAGATTGATCGCGGTGTACCAGGGTTCGCGGCCATGGACCTGCGCAAGGGTCTTCCACTCCTCGGTCTGTCGGCAGGCCTCGGCGATCACCTGCGCGCCGATGTCGTGTATCAGCGAGGAGTCCTCCGCCACGTCGAGAAAGTCCGCCGGCGTCAGCTCGCCGTGTGCCGGGTGCTGCCAGCGGATCAGCGCCTCGACCCCGACGAATCGATGCTGGCGGATCGAGTAGATCGGCTGGTAGCGCAGAAAGAACTCGTTGTGTTTCAGGCCCCGGCGGATATCGAATTCCTGACGCATGCGCCGCAGTTCCTCGGTGACCGGATGCAGCGCGGGAATGACCAGCCAGGCCATCAATTGCCCGATCCCGACGAAGAAGGCGGTGCGCGTCAGCCAGCGTTCGGTCTCCTGTGCGGTGGCGGCGGCGACGTCCACATAGGTCAGGGGCCCGGCCAGTACGCCGGCCACCAGTGCCACGACGAGGGCGGCGCCGGGCCCAAAGCGCGCGGCGGCAAACAGGATTGGCACGTAGTAGAAGTGCGGCACGATGCTGTCGGCGCCACCCGCCAGGTACGGGATCAACCAGGAGAGCAGCAGGCCTGCGACGATGATCAGTGTCGCGGAGACAAAGGACATCCCGACCCAGGCGCGGAGCGTCGTTCGAGCCAGGTAGTCGGAATACCGGGTATTGCCTGCCAGGGGTTGAGCCGACTCGAACCTGGACATTGCGTGGCATCCTTTGGCCTTCCTGGCCGGCTTTGCACCCTGTTGCGGCAGGGCGGGTATGGCGGCGCGGTCACGGTCCTTTACCGGTTCGCGCCCGGGCCTTTACACGCAGCTATAAGTGGTTGTTCCGGGAGTGTAGTTCATATGCGCCGGAACGAGACGTCCGGGCCCATCAGTGATTGAGCCGGGTGCTTTTTTCGGGGCTTGAGGGAAACGGCGCAGGGCGGGAGGTCCTGCCCCGCGGCCGTCAGCGTGGCCTAGTCGCAGGCGGAACGCTCGGCGGGCAGGTTGCCGCGCACGCAGGCGCTGATCTCGGGTGGGCTCTCGTTGCTGCGCATACGTACGAAGAGGCCATCGATTTCGCCAGCGGCGTTGGTCGGGTAATGGTCGCCCATGTGCATGCCGGCCCCGTGCAGGACCCAGTAGTTGAGCATGTTCGCCTCGCCATGGGGCTGTTCCAGGTAGACCAGGGTGGCGCCGTGGGCCATCTCGGTCACGATCAGCCGCCGGATCCGCTCGCCGGCCTCGAATTCGACATAACCCAGCGCATGGCTGCTGACACTGCCGCCGCGCATGCCCTGCATCTCGGGTGCGTGATTGGTCTGGATCAGTCGGAAGCGACCGTGGGGCTGGCCGTCCCGCATCTCGCCGTCGAAGCGCATAACCATCTTCATGCTGCTGTCCATGGCGGAGGCGGCGTACAGCCGCCGCGCCTCCTCGATGCTGGAGACGGCCGCCGGCTCCATGGCCTGGTGGTTCTGGTACCAGGTCATCCAGAAACTGACGGGCCCGTTGTCGACCGTATCCGGGCAGGCGCCGTCGGCGTGCAGTTCGAAGCGGTCAAAGCCCAAGTCTACCGAGCCGCGTCCCTTGTTGGTGACCAGGGCGCGGGTAAAGATAACCTCGGACGGCGCTTCGAGGTTGGCCATGATGCGGTAGCGATCGTCCCAGGCGCACTGCGTGGCACTGCGACCCGGCAGGGCCTGACGGCTGATCTGCCGCGCCTCGCGCGATCCACGTTCGCTGCGATAGGCGTCCAGCAGCGCCCGGGTGCCGGGTTCCAGCAGGCCCGTGTCGACCGCCTGGATATTGCGGTCGAATTGGCGGTCGGCGCCCGGCGTGGCGTGGGCGAGCGAGGTCGTCAGGCCCAGGCTCAGGATCGCGCCCATGGCGAGCATGCGGGCAGGCGTCAGGTGGATTCGCATCAGTGGGTTCTCCGTGGGTTTATTGCCATTGCAGGTCCATGCGTTGCTGCATGCGGTGCCATTCGGCGGTGATGATGTCGCCCGCCACGCGATGGGCGGCGTCCATGCGCGGGCGTGCCTCGGGGTAGAGGAGCATCACGGCCTCGCTGGCGCGGGCGAAGTCGCGCCGGGTGCGGTAGTGCACCATGGTGTGTACCAGCAGGCTGTCGAGGTCGTTGAACGAACGGTCGGCGGACTGGCGGTAGCGCAACATGCGCTCCGGGGTCAGTTCGAGTTGACGGTGGGTTTGCGAGAGCCCGTCGAACAGGGCGAAGAACCCCATGCCCAGCTCGGCGCCCTGGCGCAGGGCGTGATCGCCCAGCTGACGTTGCAGCAGCTCCCCGGCGCCGAACAGCCCGGCATCGTGGTCACGGGCCAGCAAGCCAAAGACGCTGGCGGCAGAGCCGGACGATGCGCTGCGGGGCTGGGCCAGTTCGTGCATCTGCTGGTCAAGCCGCTGGTGGCCGGCGTCCAGCAGGAGTTCCAGCGCCGGGGCGGTGTCGTGGTCCAGGGCTCCGAGTACGCTTCGGCGTTGGCCTTGCGGGAGGCGCTCCAGTTCGCGGAGTACCCCGGCGATGTCCCGCGAGCCGATCTGCAGGCGTTCCAGCTCGCCGCGCACGGCGGCCTCCGGGTCCTCCAGCACCTGCGCAAGCCGCCGGACCTGATGGCCGGCGTGTTCGCCCACCAGTCCACGGCTCCCCAGCTCGCCCAGGATGGCGGTGGCCTGCTCAAGTCCCCCGGCCGAGGTGCGGCCGGGTTCGGTGGCCGCGGCAAGGGCATGGCCGAAGTCCATCGCGGGTATGCCGGACGACCGGCTGGCCTGGTCGAGCATGCCGCCCAGACGATTCGACTGCTGCGCACCATAGGCCATCGCCGCCGTTTGCAGCAGGCGTCCGGCCAGCCCGGAGATGTCGCGCGAGGACTCGCCCAGTGCCTCGTCGACCCACCCGGCCAGCTCTCCGGAGGCGGTATAAGGCGAGAGGTAGAAGCCGGTGTTGTGCGGCAGGGGGGCGGGGGTGACCGCAGACAGGGCTTGTGCGGGCAGCAGCGCAGTCAGCCCGAACAGGCTGAGGCCGGCCAGGGGCCCGAGTCTCGCGAACAAGCCGAACATGCGCGCTGGCATGGGGCGTTTCCCTCCCTGTCGGGTGGTCGCAGCCATTCGGATCCGTTCCGGAATGTTTGCCGCCGATCGCTCGGGATCGCCACCCAAAGGAAAGACTAGGCGAGAGAACCCTCGCGGTCAATGAGGGAATGAAGGGGGGATGGCGGGGCTTCGATGGTCAGGAGCGGCCCGTTGCCCGGATGGATTTGCCTTCCGGGTGTGCGAGGCCTCTCGCAGGCCGGGTCATGTGCGCGGGATCGAGGAGACGGATTCGACGACGTGGCTGGCGCCTTCGCGAATCTCGGCCATGATCTGCTGTACCGACAGGACCTGTTGGCGCCCTTGCTCGGCCACCTGGTTCACGGTGTCGATGCGCTCTGCGATCGCCTGGGTGCTTTGCAGGTTGCCATGAATGACCTCGGCGATCTGACTGGTGGCGTCGCGGGTATCGGACGCGAGCTTGCGGACCTCCTGTGCCACCACGGCAAAGCCGCGCCCTTGCTCTCCGGCACGCGCGGCTTCGATAGCGGCATTGAGGGACAGCATCTTGGTGGTTTCCGCCACGCTGCGGATGGTCTCGATGATCGACTCGATACTGCGCGCCTCGGCATTGAGTCGATCGATCGCCGATTTGGTTTCGGCCACATGCTGGCGGATCTGTTCGGAGTTGGTCGCATTGGCCTCCAGCGAGGCCTCTCCGCGTTGCGCGCCATCCGCGGTTTTCTGGGCCATTTCGCAGGCGATGGCGGAGGCCTCCCGGGTGCGCTCGGCCATGTGCACGCTGGCGGTGATGTCCGTGGCGAACTTGATGACCTTCACGGTATGACCCTGGTCATCGAGAATCGGGTTGTAGGTGGCCTCCAGCCAGATCTCCTCGCCGGAGGACTTGAAACGGCGGAATTTGCCGCTCATGAAGCGCCCGCGGGCGAGGTCTTGCCAGAAATTCGGGTTCTCGCGGTAGAAGGCGTCGTCGCAGAACATCCGGTGGTGCTGGCCCTGAATGTGTTCGAGCGGGTAACCGACGGCCTGCAGGAAGTTGTCGTTGGCCTTGAGGATGGTGCCGTCCGGCGTGAACTCGATGACCGCCTGGGAACGATCCAGCGCCTCGAATACGGCTGCCTGGTCGTGGAGCGTCTCCATCTTGCCGGTCACATTCGATGCGATCTTGACGACCTTGTACACGTCGCCCTGGGCATCGCGTACCGGAAAGTAGGTGGCTTCCAGCCAGATGGTCTCGCCAGCCCGCGTGACCCTGGGGAAGGTGCCGGCGTGGGACTCGCCCGTAGCCAGCTGCCGCCAGAATTGGCGGTATTCCATGGAGCGAACGTAGTCCGGGTCGCAGAACATCCGGTGGTGCTGGCCGATCACATCCTCGCGGGGATGACCGACAGTCTCGAGGAAGTGCGAGTTGGCGTCGAGCACCGTACCGTTCGGCGCAAATTCGATATAGGCGACGGCCTCGCGGACGGCCGCGAGTATGGCCGTAGCGTCGTCGCTGGAAACCGCAAGGGGCGCCCCCTGGGTGGGGAACCGGGTGGCATTTGCACACATGGGTACGTCCTGAGCGGTTGATTGATGATGCCCTATTGAACTTCATGTACACACATTGTACAAGAACTATACACAAAGGGTTTTCGAGGGTGCAGAAATGGAAAAGAAGAACAAGACGACATTGCCGGTGTTGCGAGCGAGCGCATGGGTAGTGCCGCTTCTGGTGGTGTCTGTACTGCTGTTGGCGGGTTGTGCCGCTACTTTCCCGGAGCCCGATGAGGGCCGGGCTTTCGCCGACGGAATGACGGCCCAGGAACTGTTCGACCGGACCATGGCCGCGCACGGAGGGGATCTTCGCGAGTACGACGGGGACCTGAACCAGGCTACGGACGGCGAGTGGGGGCGAATGGTTCAGCGTGTGCAGCCGCTGGTGGCGGATGGTGGCTACCGTGGCCAGGGCGAGGAGCGCTACCGCCCGGCGGACGAGTTGTACGCAGTCCATTACACGGGGCCGGAGGGCACCAAGACGGTGATCCGCCAGCGTGACGAGATTCGCGTGTACTACGACGGCGAGCGGAGCGAGGACGAGGACCGGATTCGTGCCACCGCGATGACGACCGATGCCGGCAAGCTGTTCCACTACGGACCGACCTTCGTGAAACACCGCGCGACCTCAATGACGCGGCTGGCGGATCGCCGCGAGGGCGGCGTGGACTACCGTCGCGTGCTGGCGACCATCCAGCCGGGCTTTGGCAAGGCGGACGAGGATCAGGTGGTGATGTGGATCCACCCCGAAACCGATCGGCTCTATCGGGTGCATATCACCCTGACCGGCTTCGAGCCGACCCGGAATGCCCATGTCGATACGACCTTCCTGGAGTACGAGGAGGTCGGCCCGTATACGCTGCCATCGCGTTTCGAAGAACGCGTGCTTGGGCCGATTCGGCTGTTCGTTCACGAATGGTGGGTGACCAGTCGTGACCAGGACCGTGGGTGGACCGATGACGATGTCCGGGGGCCGGAGTTCTCTGGCGCGGCGGCCCGACCCGCAGGGGAGTAGGCGCGCCGGCCCCCTGATTACTGGAGCAGCCGCAGGAAGGTCTGGGGTAGCGCGTTGGCCTGAACGAGCACGGCGAGCCCGGCCTGTTGCAGGATCTGGGCGCGCACCAGGCGGCTGACCTCGGCCGCGTAATCGGCGTCCAGAATGCGGCTGCGGGCCGCCGCCAGGTTGTCGCTGGTGATGCCCAGGTTGGTGATGGTCGACTCGAAGCGGTTCTGGATGGCCCCGAACTGGCTGCGCCGCGCGTTGACCGCATCCAGCGCGGCATCCACACGTGACAGGGCGTCGCTGGCCCCCTGGCGCGAGGTCAGGTCGATATCGTTCAGGCTCCCCCCGGGCTCGGTGGTGGCCGGCAGCCCGAGCGTGGCGAGGGCGGTCTCCCCCGAGATCGTCAGGGTCTCGCGGGCGATCAGGTTCAGCCGGCCGTCGTCGGTCAGGATCGCGCGGCCGGTTGATCCGAGGGCGCGGTCGATCGCGGTCGCCAGTTCCTGGGGGGAGCGATAGGGTCCCGCAGGGATGTCCACCGGGTCGCGCTCGCCCACACGGATGGAGAAATCCTGATCCACCTCCAGCGGATTGCCGGCGAAGGCGGCCTCCAGTTCGCCGGACCAGGCACTGGCAATGTCGCCCACGAAGCGGTTGCGCATGCTGTTGCCGAGGTCGATGGCGAGGGTCTGCCCGGCGTTGGCGCCGATCTGGAAGAACGCGGTGCCCATGGACCCGTCCAGCAGCGAACGGCCGTTAAAGGTTGTCTGGGTCGCGATGCGGTCGTTCTCGGCCAGGAGCTGGCGAACCTCGCGGTCGATGGCGCCGCGGTCCGAGGCCGACAGGGTGGCATTGGCCGCCTGTATCGCCAGCTCGCGGATACGTTGCAGGTTGCCGGTCATGGAGCCCAGGGCGCCCTCGGCGGTCTGGGCCAGCGAGATGCCGTCCTGCGCGTTGCGCATGGCCTGGTTCAGGCCGCGGATCTGGGTTGTGAAGCGTTCGGAGATGGCCAGCCCGGCGGCGTCGTCGCGCGCCGAGTTGATGCGCTGGCCTGAAGACAGGCGCTGGAAGGCCGTCTGCAGGGCGGCCTGCGACTGGCGCAGGTGGCGCTGGGCATTGAGCGACAGGAGGTTGGTGGCAACACTCAACACCTGGGCCATGTTGTCGGGTCTCGCACGCCACAAGGGCGATCCGGCGAAGGGCCGGATTCCGCAGCCGGAATTTCCCGTCTACATTCGCTTAACGGCGGGGTTTGAGGAAACTTTAGGCTTGCAAGGCCACGAAACGATGTACGGCGTGCACATCGGCGCGTGTTTGCTTAGGCTGCGCCGATTGGACTGGATTGGAGAGGGGCATGGCCGATACGCAACCCGAGCGCAGGCAGTCGCTGTTCTGGCGCGCGCTGATCGCGATCCTGCTCGGGGTCGGGCTGGGGATCGTCTGGCTTTATGTCACCGCCCTGCTGGGGCTCGGCGGCGGGATCGACTTTATGCCCGTACCGCTGGCCCGGACCTTTGAGTGGGGTACGCCGCTTTTGCTGGTCGTTGGTGCTGTCGGTTATGTGCTGGGCTGGCGGCGGGTGGCGGCTACGCTGTTCGGGCTGGCGGGGATGCTGTTGCTGGCGGCCCTGGCCTTCGAGGGTGCTCGCGTGATCCTGCAGGACCCCGAGGCGCGCAGCTACGAGCACCAGATGGCACAAACGGCCAGGGAAGGTGCACTGCAGATCGCCGAGTGCGATAACGGCGAGACGTTACTGGTGCGCGAGGACCGGGTGACCTCGGAGGGGATCGCGGTACTGCAGATCCAGCGCATCCATGCCGATGGGCGCCTGGATCCGGAGCTTCTGGCGACCACGGGCGTGGGTTACACGCCGAGCATTGGCGAGGGCATGCGACCGTATCTGGAAGGCTCGGTCGAATGCGGTCTGGAAGGCTTTTCCAGTGCTGGCGAGGCGCTTGGCCGGCTGGAGGCGTTTATTCAGGAACACCCGCCGCGGCACTCCAGTGCCGTGGCGCCGGTGGAGCCGGAGTAGCTGCATCGGCATTGGGCTGGCGAATGCGGCAGGTCCAGTAGATGCCGTGGAATTCGAGCATGGCGGCTTCGCCCTTGGTCCAGAAGACGATCTGCTCGCCGGGGTTGGCGTAGCGTGCCCCGGAGGCGACCTCGGTCGCCTGTAATACGGCCTTGGAACGGCCAAAGCGCAGCTTGGCCTCATTGTCGCTGAAGCTCGCCATCAGGTTCGGGCCACGATCGCAGCTGTAGGGCACATCGCGTGCCTGTTCGGCGGTCGGGGGCAGGGTGCCGCAGGCGGCGAGTACCAGCGTGGCGCTGATGGCAATCCAGGTTCTCACGCGCCGGTTCTCCCGCGGGTCGAATGGACTTTTCATCATACGCGTAACGGGCTGTCGCACGTGAAGGAACACTGTGACTCCGGGTTCGAACCGTTATAGTGAGAGCCCGGCCCCGTCAGGCGATTACGCTTTGTTTCCTCGCTGGTTTCTGGTTGCCTACCTGCTGTTTGTCTGCGTCCTGGTACCGGTCTATGCGGTCCAGTATGGCTGGCTCAATTTCCTCTGGCTGTCCAATCTCGCGCTGATCGCCGGGTGCGCGGCGGCGTGGCTGGAGAGCCGGCGCCTGGCGAGCATGCTGGCGGTGGGCGTGGTCCTGCTCGAGATGGGGTGGGTGATCGATTTCTTGCTGGGGCTTGTGCTGCTGGGGAACCCGCCCTTCGGCTTTGTCGCCTACATGTTCGATCCGGAGGTTCCGCTCTACCTGCGGCTGTTCTCCCTGTACCACCTGCCGCTTCCGTTGGTGCTGTTGTGGATGGTCTGGCGCCTGGGATACGACCCGGTGGCGGGGCGTTTGTGGATCCTGGTGGGCTGGGCCGTCTTGCTGGTGTCGTACCTGCTGTCGACGCCCGAGGCGAACGTCAACTGGGTGCTGGGCCCCTGGGCGCGGCCGCAGGATCTGGTGCATCCCTATGTGTGGCTGGCGGTCTTGATGGCCGGCTGCGCCCTGGTCTGGTGGTTGAGCCATCGCATGCTTTGGTGGGGCATGGGTCGCTTTGGGCGTGTTCATCCGGATCAGGAGGATACGCGCGATTGATCTGACGCAGTGGGCCTCTGCGCGGGACAGGCGATACTCTCCCGATAACGTTTTCTCGAGGATGTCGCACGCATGACGCTTTTCTGGGTGGCCCTGGTGCCGTTTGTGGTGCTGTTTGTCTGGCTGGTCCCGTTGCGCAGGCCGGCCTACGAGGCCGCGCCACTGGCCTATCTGGCGACACTGGTTATTGCCCTGTGGGTCTGGCAGATGCCGGGGGCCGTGCTGGGCGCGAGCCTGCTGGATGCGGGCGTGGTGTTTGTCGAGGTCATGCTGATTGTGGCCGTCGCGCTGCTGGTGCTGAACGTGATGATCGCAACCGGCCACATGGATGCGATCCAGTCGGTGATTGCCAGCGTGTCGCGCGATCCGCGCGTTCTGGCGATGTTGCTGGGGTGGGGCCTGGTCGGATTCGTGGAGGGTATCGCCGGATTCGGGACCCCGGCCGTGCTGGCGGCACCACTGCTCGTCTATTTCGGCATGAAGCCGCTGAAGGCCGTGGCGATCGCGCTGATCGGCAACAGTACCGCGGTGCCGTTTGGCGCGGCGGGTACGCCGGTGGTGATCGGCTTCGCGGGGCTGGGACTGGACGATGCGGTGGTGCAGGAGGCGGTGGTGCGCACGGCGTTCATCCTCGCGCTGCTGGCCGTGTTCATCACCATTTTCATGACCTGGGTTGCCACGCTGGGGGACGAGAAGGGGCGTTTTCGCGAGTTTGTGCCATTCGCGGTGCTCTCCGCGCTCGCGTTCGGTATTCCGTACGCCCTGGTCGCCTGGCTGATCGGGCCGGAGTTGCCCTCGATTGTCGGTGGCGTCGTCGCGATGGTCGTCATCTCACTGGCCGCGCACAAAGGTTTTCTGCTGCCATCGAGCCCGCAACACACCGAGACCGAACCCGCCCCGATCAAGCGGGTACTCGTGGCGTTTGTGCCGTTCGCCGTGATGTCGGTGGCCTTGATTGCCTCGCGCACGGTGATGCCGCTGCGTGAGGCCCTGCAATCGGTGCGCTGGTCCCTGGGCGAGTTTCAGGGGGTGGAACTGGGGCAGAGCCTGGCCCCGCTGTACACGCCGTATTTCTACTTTGCCCTGGCGCTGCTGACTGCACTGATCCTTTTTCGCGTGGGGCGCGCCACGCTGGGCGAGGCCGTGGTGGCTACTGGACGCAAGCTGCGGGTAGCCGCGATCGTGCTGATCTTCATCATCGCGCTCACCCAGATCCTGCTGATGTCCGAGCTCAACGCGGCGGGGCTCCCCTCGATGCCGCAGGTACTGGGGCAGGGCCTGGCCGGGTGGTTGGGGGGCACGTTCGTGCTGTTCAGCGGATTTCTGGGGGCGCTGGGGTCGTTCATGACCGGAAGTGCCACGGTCTCCAATCTGCTCTTTGCCCGCCTGCAGGCCGACACCGCGGAAGCAGTGGCATTGTCGCTGCCGTCGATTCTCGCCTTGCAGCTGATCGGCTCAGGCGTGGGCAACATGATCTCGTTGCACAACATCGCAATGGCGGCCGCGGCCTGCGGCCTCCAGGCGCGCGAAGGGCAGGTGGTACGGGAGACGATTGTTCCCGTGGTGGTGGTCTGTCTCGGGGCCGGCTTGCTGGCGCTCGTCTGGTGAAGCTCCGGCCCCCTGGGAAACCGAGAAAGCTCAGGGTCACCAGCACGATTACGACAAAGCCGACGAGCCAGATGATGTTGGTCATCATGAGTAGATGGCCTGACTGGCTGGTTGGCACACCAGTGAGTCACACGCGGGGGTGGAACGTCTGTGCGTCGCCGAACAGACGCCAGCCAGGTGGTCTGCTTACGCTCGGGTGTTGATTGGCAATGTCGCCGATCAGCGACTGGAGGAGGACGGGGAATGAACTGGGACATCGTTAAAGGAAACTGGAAGCAGTTCAAGGGGAAGGTCAAGGCGCGCTGGGGGAAGCTGACGGACGACGAACTCGACGCCGTGGCTGGCAAGCGGGAAGAGTTGGCAGGCCGCATTCAGGAACGCTATGGCGTGACGAAGGACGAAGCGGAGCAGCAGCTGGCAGAGTTCGAGAAGAAGATCGACCGGGACGAACACTGAGCGAAGCGGCCCGCTGGCGACGCCCCGGGACTGATGCGTTCCGGGACTAGTACTGTGGCGTCGTCGGTTCATCGAGGAGGCGGGCGTATTCTCGAGATACGACCCCGTAGCACTCGCAGCTGTGCTGCTCGAGCCCCGGACGGTCGAGAATGACCAGGCGACCTCGGTGGTAGGTGATCAAGCCCGACTTTTGTAACCGCCCGGCGGCCTCGGTGACGCCTTCTCGGCGAACCCCCAGCATGCTCGCGATGAGTTCATGGGTCATTTTGAGTTCGCGATGTGGTGAGCGATCGTCGCTCAGCAACAGCCAGCGGCAGAGCTGCTGCTCCACCGAGTGGTGTCGATTGCAGGCGGAGGTCTGTGCGATTTGCGTGAACAAGGCCTGCGTGTAGCGAAGCATCAGGCGTTGCAGTTCGCCTGTGCGCGAGAAGGCCTCGCTG
The DNA here is from genome assembly GCF_000378305.1 of Thioalkalivibrio sp. ALJ12. NCBI lineage: Bacteria > Pseudomonadati > Pseudomonadota > Gammaproteobacteria > Chromatiales > Ectothiorhodospiraceae > Thioalkalivibrio > Thioalkalivibrio sp. ALJ12. Next base: position 562,640 of record NZ_KB899539.1, on the reverse strand, counting down.
ATGATGGCGCTGCGGATTCGATAGGCGTGCCCGGCCATGCGTACCGAGGCCCGGGTGGGGGTCGTGTAGCCGCCCATCAACAGCGAGATCCCGACCAGTCCCTCCCGTCCGGCCACCGCGATCTCGCCACACTTGCCGTCTTCCATTACACACATCAAGGCGATGATGGCTTCGGTGGGGAAGTAGACGTAGTGGGTCTCCGACGGGCCCTCGTAAAGGCTGGTGCCCAGTGGCAACAGGACCGGATTCAGGTGTGGCTGGAGATGCTTGTATTCACTGTCCGGCAGGGCCGCGAGCAGTCCATTGTCGAGGGGCGTTCGCCCGGTCGGTCGGGTTAAGGGCACCGGTGCGTCCGTTTGTTGGTCGGGAGCGTTCGACGGTCCGAAAGATTCGGATAATTAATAGTTTAAGGATAGTCCTTCGCGGTGGGCCAAACCCCGTATCCCCGACTGAAATCTTCCAGACTGGCGGACCATTTTCGCGTTAAGGCAGTTGGCGTAGCGACGCCCAACGTTCTGCACTGGCCAGGCCGGCGTAGCGGAAGACCGAGCCCGAGGGAAGAGCAATCCCTCGGGCCGGGTAGTGCGAGCCCTAGTCGCGTTCGTACTCGGGCGCTTCCTTCAGGGTGTCTTCATCCATATCGATGTACAGCTTGACCTCGTCGCCTTCGGTCGTGCGGTCGATCCGGTCCCAGGCGATTGCGATGTCCTTCTCGCCCATACCCAGGACGCCGCCGGTGCCGATTACGACGGCGATGATCCGGCCGTCCTGATCGATGACGAGGTCGTTGATCTCGCCGACTTCTTCATCGTCGGTCCGGCTGTGGATCTTCTTGTCCATCAGGTCGGAGGCATGCAGTCCTTGCGCCGGCATGCGGTCAATATGGGGGGCATCATGGCGCTCGTCGGCATCACGCTCTTCCATTGCGTTGCGGTCATTGCCGTTCATCTCCTGTTCGCCCGCCATGGGGGTGCTCATGCCAAAGGCGAGAACGGGGATCATCGCGGCGGCGAGTTTGAGTGAGGTGAGTTTCTTCATGGTTCCGCTCCTTGAAGGGGCCGGCGTTAACGCCGGCGGTCAGTGTCAAGCTCATCGTTCGGGCACTCGACCCGCACGATGTATACGCGTCCCCGATCATGTGGCTGGCTGCAATGTCGGTCTGTACGGCGGCCCACAAATCGAGGCAATAGCGGCCAGGAGTGCGATGAACGCTGGTTTGTCGCCAGGATGATTCGTGACTGGCCCGACCAAACGCGGTGTGACCCGCAGGTTGTTTCGCCGACGGGGTGCTAGGCTCAGCAGAAGGGCCGGCACGCAAGCGCCAGTCGATCCGAGGGATGCCGATGACGCTCGTCCAGAACCGTGGCTTTCGCAGCCAAGGCTTGCGGCTTGGCTTCGGGGGGCTGTTGTGGCTGTTCCTCTTCGTCCCCGTCTGCGCCAGCCCGCCGCCTTCGTCTCACGCCGGGGTCTTGCTGCAGGACAGTGATATCCAGGCTCGCCAGGCCCCCTGGCGGTTATCGGGGTCCGGTGGACCGGAGGAACGGTGGGGCAGGGAATTGTTTCCGGCCCAGGCGGCCCGGAATTCGTCGGACCGGGCGGATGATCAGAGCGCCAGCCGCGGTGGGGTCAACCGGGACAGACCAAACCTGCCGCGCCGGCAGGCGGTACGCGTCGCAGTCGACCACGCATGGTGGTACCGGATTGCGCTGATCGCAGGCGCTACCTTGCTCCTGGTTAGCCTGCTCCTGCTGCATTACGTGCGGGTCAGTCGCCGTTTGCGTCAGGAGGCCGCTCTGCGCAAGGAGGTCGAGACAACACTGCGCCAGCAGCAGGAGGAATTGGTGCGTCTGGCCAATACGGACGCCTTGACCGGGGTTTGGAACCGCCAGAAGTTCAAGACCGAGGCGGAACACGAGGTGGCTCGTGCGGAGCGTTACAACCTGCCGCTTTCGTTGATTTTTCTCGATCTCGACTACTTCAAGGAGGTCAACGATCGCTACGGTCACGCGATGGGGGATGCCATCCTGCGGGAGATGTGCCAGCGGTTGCAGGCGTGCCTGCGCGACTCGGACCGTCTCGGCCGGTGGGGCGGCGAGGAGTTCCTGATCCTCGTGCCGCACGCCGACTCGGGCCGTGCAGCGTTGCTGGCGGAAAAACTCCGCCAGGCCATTGCGGACCCACCGGCGGCCCATGGCCAGCCGATGTCGATCAGCCTGGGGGTGGTGTCTCGCGAACCCGGAGATTCCCTGGAAGATCTCGTGCGCAAGGCCGATGCGGCGCTCTATCGCGCCAAGGCGCGTGGCCGAAATCGTGTCGAGGTCCACCGCGCGGAGGGCCCCCCAGACGCTTTGTGAGTCAGGTGGCCGTTAGTGGCTCCACGCGTAGCTCCACGCGGCGGTTCAGGGCGCGCCCATGTGACGTTTCATTCTCGGCGATGGGGCGGTCCGGTCCGTAGCCGATCGCAATGATGCGCGCCTCTCCGACGCCATTGCCGTGCAGGTGACGACCGACCGACAGGGCCCGTTGTTCCGACAGGTGCTGGTTGTAACCGCGTGCGCCCGCAGAGTCGGTATGTCCGGCGATCGTCACCAGGCTGGCGTCGTACTCCTCGAGCACCTGCCCCAGGGCATCGAGGGTGGGTATCATGTCCGGGTGAATCTCCGCGCTGTTGGTCTCGAAGGCCTTGGCGCCCGGAAATATCAGGGTGATGATTCGCCCCTCGCGTTCCATTTGCACATCGTATCCCGAAAGCTCCTGGCGCAACCGTGCGGTCAGCACGTCCATATAGAAGCCCACCCGATCCAGGGCGACGGATTCGTGCCCCTCGTCCAGCAGGTGCTGACGACGTGCGTTGACGGCGTCGTCATCGCGCGCCAGATAAACCGCGTTCCGGCTCGTCCCGTAAGCATCGTCCTGATGGGGGGTATCCCGGGCTTGTTCGCCGTTGGCGGCTGCATCTGGTGAACGTTCTCCCTGAGTGGGCATGGCGTTACACCCGGTCAACAACAGTGCCGCGACGATGGCGGCAAGTGTGTTGTGGCGAATAATGGCGTTCACTTCGAGTCCCCGGCTTGTTGGCACCAATCACGGAATGCGCGCGCCGAGAGGGGGCGGCTGAAGCGATAGCCTTGCCCGAATCCGACCCCTTGCTGGCGCAGCCACTCGACCTGATGCCCGGACTCGATGCCTTCGGCGACGATGTTCAGCTTCAGCGAGCGTGCCATCACGATGATATGGCTAATGATGTTGCTGGTCACTGCTTCGTGGCCAATGGCATCGGCAAATGTTTTGTCAATCTTGAGGGTGTCCAGTTCGAAGCTCTCGAGATAGGCCAGGCTGGAGTAGCCGGTGCCAAAATCGTCAATCGCGATGCGATGGCCGCGCGCGCGCAAATCCTGGATTCTCCTGCGAACGTCATCCGTGTTGAGCAGCGAGCGCTCGGTGATCTCGAGCTTGATTGCGTGGGCCGGAACCTTGGCCTGTTCAAGCTCGCGCTGGAGGGCTTCGCTAAAGCGGGTGGAGGCCAGATCCTGTCCGGTGATGTTCAGGTTGATCGGGCAATCCGGCCGGTCGCGGAGCTGTGGCCCCAGCTCGTGGAGGACACAGCGCAGGATCGCGAGGGTCAAGTCGGTCCCCTGTTCGGTATCTTCGGCCAGAGGCACGAAGACATCCGGGCCAATAGTTTCCCGGTTATCGCGCCGCCAACGCGCCAGGGCCTCGGCACCCTGACAGCTGCCTGTTTCCAGGTCGACGATGGGCTGGAACACCACCTGCAGCTGGTCATGCGCAATCGCCTCGCGCAGCTCCTGAGCCAGGCTGAGCTGGTGGCGGAAGTACCGCAGGATCAGAAACAGCCACAAACCAACGAGTAACAGGCCAAAGGCCCCGGCCCCGGCCAGCGTGGGGAGGTAGCGCTGCCAGAATTGCGCCATCGGCTGCACGGCGATGATGTCGATCGGCAGGATAGTATCGAGCGACGAGCGGCTGACCAGCCGTTGTTCGGCGTGATCCACCGTGAGCCCGGGTTCGAATAACTCGGGATCCGGGACATCGGCCCCCGGGGGATGGGTGATCATGGGCATGGATTCGACCCAGAGCCCGACTTCCTGGTCCTCCAGCAGGCCTGGGTTTACCAGCAGGCGCGGGTCGATGGCCACGTCGTGCTGGCCATAGCGCATCAGGAAGAGCTCTACGCCGCCGATCGCCGTCGTGGGGCCGGGCCACCAGGCCACCAGTCCGCTGTCGTAGATGCGGCTGGCCTGGGGGGGAGTGAGGGCATCGCCCTGGACAAAACCGGCGCCGCATTCGCGTTCCACTGCCCGCCAGTAACCGACGGCGCGAATATGCGGCCGCGAAATCGCGGCTTCCTGCAACTGGTTCAGGTGCTGCGGCGAGCAGGGGGTCACATCGAGGGCATTGAGCTCGTCGAGCAGGTCGCGCGCGTCGAGGATCGCCTGCTCGGTTTGCTGGCCGAGCTTTTGTGCGAGTTCGTCCAGACGCTGTTCCTCCGCGACCACGGACCCTTGCCAGAGATACCAGCCCAGGAGAAACAGCGGCAGCAGGAGCCCCAGGACGGTTACGCCAAAGACGGCAAACAGCAGCTTGTCGCGCCGTGTAGCCATGGCGTTCCATCCTCCGTAAGTCCCGAATAGACGGGATTTCAAGAGTGTAGCATGGGGTTATTGGGATCCTGCCGCATCCGGGAGGACGGTGAGAAGGATGGCCACACCGTGAGGAATCACGATGAACGAAAAGGTCACTGTGAGGGAAAAATCAGGGTCATCACTGAGCCAGCACGAAGGGGTGTCGGTGGCCTGCGACTGTTGCTCCTGCGAGGCGGAGCCCTATTGGTGGGAGGTTGCCGCGGAAATGGGGATCGATCCGCAGTCGGACAAGCCGGACCGGGCGGCAAGTGCCGCCCGGCCGGGAGGTGATTACTCGACCTCGACGGAGCCTTCGGCCCCACCTTCGGCGCCGGCTTCGGCACCGCCGTCGTCGCCTTCGGCTTCACCGCCAGCACCGGCCCCGGCACCTGCATCGGCGCCCATGCCGCCACGGGCATCGTCGTCCTGACGGACGTCACCGCTGGCGCCGGCATCGCCGCTCGCGCCAGCACCACCCTCGGCACCCGGGGCCTGGCCTTCGGCCGCCGCACCGCCGGCGGTCCCGCCACTGGCTTCGCCGCCCATTTCGGAGCCGCCGGCGGCTCCACCGCTGGCTTCGGCACCGGTCTCGGCAGCACCTTCGGCTGCCGCACCCAGGTTTTGCGCCTGCGCGGTGGCGAGTCCACCCAGCGCGAACATCGAGGCGAGGGCAAAGGCAATTGCAGTCTTGCGATAGCTATACATCAGTACAACCTCCTGTTTCGGATTGAGGAACGGTCATTCCGTGCCTCGCGACCGACCGATCGGCCATCGGCTCGTGTCGGTCTGCGTGTACAGGTCTAGCTCCCCCGGGCAGGGGGACGAAAGGGAATGGACGGGAAGGTGCGAACGCCTTCACTGCGCCGAGGGGAGGAATCGAACCTCGGTCAAACTATTTCCCGGTATGGTCAGTCGGTCGCGCTGGATTCGCAATGGCCAACGGAGCCTGCCGCACAGATGCGCCCATCGATCCAGATGGCGCGGTCCAGCCGAGCCCCTTCCAGCCGGGCGTCGGTCAGATCGGCGCCGGAAAGGTCGGCGTGGCGCAGATCCGCATCTTCCAGGCGGGTGCTCCGGAGTCGAGCGCTCCGCAGGTCGGCACCAGTTAATTGGGCGCGTGAGAGATCGGCCCCGTCCAGGCGGGCTCGGTCGAGGTTTGCGTAGCGCAAATCGGCATCCGCGAGTTGCGCGCGCTCCAGCCGTGCGGCGCTCAGGCGGGTGTCATACAGGCTGGCACCGGCCAGGTCAGCTCCGCGCAGCGCAGCCCCGGACTTGTTGCAGTAGTTCCAGTTCACCGAGGGTCCGGGTGGCGCATCGCAATCCGGTGCCGGCGTGATTTCCTGTTGCTGTGCGAACCAGACCAGCAGGCCCGTGGCAAGGAAAAGCGCAACGCCAGACAGGATCCAGGGGCGCGGACCCTGTACCCATTGGCGCCAGGGAAATGGCGTACGGTCGAGCAGGGCGGCCCATAGCTGGCGATGGTTCAACGTCTCCAGGTTCTCGGGACAGCGGCGGTCGCCCTTGCGCTGGTCGCGGTAGAACGAATCCGAGGCATGCGAACGACGTTCCCGCAGGCGTTCGTCCTCGCGCAGCCGGGCGCGCTCCAGGCGTTCCTTGCCACCCGGGGTGTTGGCCAGACGCACTTCCTCGGGAATCAGGTGGGGACGTTCGGCGATCGGCACCCAGAATTCCCGGTCCTGGCTGATCTCGTCCTGTTCGTTCAGGCGCCCAAGGATGAGGAACCGGCCGATCTGGCGAGCCGGGTAGGGCCCGCAGACGCCATCCGGGCGGCGCAGAAACCAGCGCTCGTGGCGCACGGCCTCGGACGAGGAGGGGGGCGGGTCCGTCGCCTCGCGGGTCGTTTCCGATGGATCGGAAGGCTGCGTGGTCACTGGCGGGTCCCCTGATCACGCGTGACGGCGTCGCCGGGTCGCCAGTCCTTCAGGTGCTGGCGCAGCTCGGCGGCGCTTGGCTGGGCAGCCTCCAGGATCAGGTGAATGCGGTTGAAATGGAGCAGTTGCGCGCCACCGGTATCGGGTGCCAGATAAAGGTCCGGTTGTTCGCGCCGGATCATTTCGCGGATCAGCGATTTCTGCATGATGCTGAAGGTCTTGAACAGGAGGTCGGTCAGCCCGGGGAGTGGCTGGTTGGCGACGTTCCATGCGCCGGATACGTCGACCGCGATCACGATATCGACCTTGTCCCGGAGGAGGTCGTATGGCAATGGATTGGAGGCCCCGCCGTCGATCAGTAACCGGCCGTCGTCCGACGGTACGGGTGCGAACAGGCCGGGCACCGCCATGCTGGCCGCAATCGCCGGAAAGAGCTCACCTTCCTGGAGCGTGACCGTCTGGCTGGTCCAGTAGTCGGTCGCTACCACCGTCAGCGGGATGCGCAGTTCGTCGAAGCTGCGGGTCGGGGTGTGCGTTGCGAGAAAGCGCAGGAAGGTATCGGCGTCCAGCAGGGCGTTGCGGCCCAGGCGCAGGGGGATCAGTTCGAACAGCTCGAGATCGGATCGGGCCAGGCGCGAGAGGGCGTCCATCTCTGAACCGGCGAAGTCGTCAAAGATGTCGAGGATCTCCTCCGCGCTGAGGCCGGCGGCATACAGGCCGCCGATGATCGCGCCAATACTGGTCCCCGCGATATAGTCCGGCTGCAGGCCGAGCTCATCGAAGGCCTGCAGTATCGCGATGTGGGCCAGGCCACCCGCACCGCCGGAGCCCAGGGCCAGACCAATGGTGGGACGCGTATCGCTCGTTGGTTCCGCGTCGCCGGCGTTCGCCGGCATGGCCACCCACGTCAGCAGCAGCGTCAGGGCCAGCAGCAGGAGCGGGCCAGGATGCGTCTTCGAGATGCGACGCTGGAGGGGCTTGATCGCGAACACGCGGATGCTCCGGCAGATACTGTTCGCAGTATAGCGGTCGGTGTCGCATGGCGCGGCTTGCTACCCTGAATGTCCTGCACATCCACCCGCATGGCAGATGAATCCGCAACCAACCCCCAATCTCGGTGTGTCGCAGTGTTTGCTCGGCGAACCCGTTCGCTACGACGGTGGACATCGGCGGGAGGCCTTTGTGGTCGAACGGCTGGCACGCCATGTCACCTGGGTGCCCGTCTGTCCGGAGGCGGTGCTGGGCACGCCGCGCGAGCCGATGCACCTGGTTCGTGAAGGCGGACGCCTGGCGCTGAGCGGGAACGAAACGGGTGGGGACTGCACAGGCCCCGTCCAGGACTTTGTTCAAGACCGTGTGCCAGTCCTCGCGGCGGCCGGACTGGATGGCTACATATTCAAGGCACGATCACCCAGTTGCGGGCTGCAGGTTCGGGTGGCGAACGAGGCCGAGCCCGCTGCGGGCCTGTTCGCCACCGCACTGACCGATGCGCTACCCGACCTGCCCGTCGTCGAGGAGGCCGGGCTGGCCGGTCCGGATGCTCGCGAGGCCTTTCTCGAGCGCATCTTTGCGCATGCGCGGGTTCGCGAGCTGTTTGCCGCGCGGTGGACCCTGGGAGACCTCATGCGTTTCCATACGCGCGAGAAGATGCTGCTGCTCGCCCATGACCGGGTCGGCTACGATCAGTTGGGGCGTTTTGTTGCACAAGCCGCTGGGCAGCCGCGGGACGAGGTCGCGCCGGGATACACGCGGCGGTTTATGGGGGTGCTGGCAAGACCCGTGTCGGTCGGCCAACATGTGAATGTGCTGCAGCATATGGCCGGGCACTTTCGCGATCGCCTGGACCCATCCCGCTCGACGGCCCTGCATGAAGCGATCGACGCCTGCCGCCGCGGCGAGTGTCCGCCACGGCATGTCTACGCGCGAATCCGTGCCCTGGCAGAAGAGCTGGATGTCCAGTGGGTGCGCGAGCAAAGCATCCTCAACCCGTTTCCCCAGGAACTCCTGACCGAAGACATTCATGACTGACGTCGCTGCAACCCCGATCATCGTTCGCCTGGCCCCGGAGATTCATCTGAAGTCGCCCAGCACCCGGCGCCATTTCACGCGGGTCCTGCGGCGGAACCTCAAGCGGGCTCTGATCGGCATCCCGCATGATCTGCGTACCCAGCAGGGCCGGCTGGTGCTCTATACACCGAAGCCCGAGGCGGGCCAGTCGATCCTGCGCAAGGCCTTCGGGGTCAGCACCTTTTCGCCGGTCGAGGCGGTGCTCAAAGAGGTCTCGGTGGAACGCCTTTGCGAGGTCGTGGGCGCCCGTTTCACGGAGGCGGTGCGCGGGCGCCGGTATGCCGTTCGCTGCAAGCGCCATGGCCGCAAGGATATCTCGGCGACCGAGGTCGAGCGCCGGGTGGGTGCGGTCCTGGATGGGCCCGGTCGCGTCGACCTGGACAACCCCGAGGTCGTCGTCCGGATCGATCTCGACCGCGAACAGGCCTGGATTTACTCCAGGCGCGAGCAGGGGGGTGGGGGATTGCCCCTGGGCGTGCAGGGGCGCGCCATGGTCCTGATCTCGGGCGGGTTCGATTCGGCAGTGGCGGCCTGGTACATCATGCGCCGCGGGACCGCCGTGGATTTCGTATTCTGCAACGTTGGTGGGTCCGTGCACGAGGAGATGGTGCTCGCGGTCTGTCGCCGTCTGGTCAGCGACTGGGGCGCGGGCATTCGCCCCAGGATGTTCAGTGTCGACTTTTCCGGCGTGGTCGACGACCTGCGCGCGAAGGTGCCCGGCGATGCCTGGCAGATCGTGCTGAAACGGCTGATGTATCGGGCCGCCGAGCCGATCGCGCGTGAGCGTGGCGCGGAGGCGCTGGTGACCGGCGAGGCGCTCAGTCAGGTCTCGTCTCAGACCCTGTCCAACCTGGAAACCATCGATGCGGTAACCGATCTGCCTGTATTGCGGCCACTGATCGGCTTCGACAAGACCGAGATCATGAACCGTGCGCGCGCGATCGGCACGTTCGAGGTGTGCGAGAAGGTCCCCGAGTTTTGCGCAATCGCGAATCAGCGGCCGATGGTGACCAGCAAGCGCGCACACATCGAAAGGCTGGAAGCCGCGCTCAGTGACGGCTGCCTGGACCGCGCCGTTGCCGAGGCCCGGATGCATGACCTGGGGGCGCCGGCCCCATCCGCGGATCGCACGAGCCCGCTTCTGGTCGAGCATATCCCCGCGGCGGCGGAGATCATCGATTGTCAGCCGCCCGATCTGTATCGGCACTGGCACCTGCCGGGCGCGGTGAATCACCCGGCCGATGAACTCGTGGCGTGCTTCGAGCAGTTCCCGCGCGACCGCGCGTACGTGCTCTACTGTTTTCGTGGTACGCAGTCCGCGGTACTGGCCGAGCGCATGCGTGCTGCGGGCTATGATGCGCGGGCCTTCGCGGGCGATGTGAGCAGGCTTCGCCGGCAGTGGGACAGGCAGCCCGTGACTGAGGTGGATGCCTGAGCGCTCTCGTCAGTGGTCTGTTGGAGTGACGAGGACACGCCCGCGGATCTGACCGGCCAGCAGCGCCTCCGCGCGCTCCGGGAGCTGTGACAGGCCGATCTCTTCCGCCAGGCACCGCTTGAGCGTCTCCGGCGAGAGGAGGCGGCCGATCCGTTGCCAGACCCGTTCGCGGTCGGTCGCGGGATATTGCACAGAATCGATGCCCTGCAGCCGAATGCCGCGCAGCAGGAACGGGATGACTGTGGTCGTCAGCCCCGCCCCGCCCGCGAGTCCGCAGGCGGCGACGACGCCGCGGGCCTGGGTCTCGGCGAGTGCATGGGCCAGGGTATCGCCACCCACGCTGTCGATCACGCCCGCCCAGCGTTCGGAAAGCAGCGGGCGGTCGGGCCGCTCGGCAAGCTCGCCTCGGGGCACGATCGACCGGGCGCCTAGGGCCTCCAGGTGCCTGGCGTTTTCCGGCCGGCCGGTGGCGGCCACAACGCGATAGCCCAGCGCGGCAAGGAGTGCGATCGCCAGATTGCCCACGCCGCCGGACGCGCCCGTGACCAGGATCTCTCCGGTCCCGGGGGTGATCTCGCCGTGTTCCAGGGCCTCGATCGCCAGCATGGCGGTAAACCCGGCCGTGCCCACGATCATCGCGCCACGCGCATCCAGCGTGTCCGGCATCGGGGTCAGCCAGTCCCCGTGGACTCGGGCGTATTCCGCGAAGCCGCCCCAGTAGCGTTCGCCGACGTGCCAGCCGGTCAGCAGGACGTGATCCCCGGGTCGGTAGCGGGCATCGCTGGATTCCGTCACGGTGCCCGCCAGGTCGATGCCCGGCACATGGGGATACTCCCGCACCAGGCGACCCAGTCCGTTGAGGATCATTGCATCCTTGTAGTTCAGCCCCGAGTGTTCAACGGCGACCAGTACTTCCCCTGCCGGGAGGTCGGCCGGGTTCAGGGTGGATACCTCGGTGATCGGTCGAGGATCGCCCTCTTGCAGCAGCAATGCGTTGAATGTGTCGTTTTGGGCCATGGGGGGAACGTAATCGAGGTTTGACGATGTGTGGTTGCGCTACGGGGAAAGCAGGCCGGCGCGGAACAACTCGTCGTAGGTCGTCAGGCCGCGTTCGGCCTTGTCCATGCCGTCATCAAGGAGCATGCGCTGGCCCTTGTCGGCCAGGCGCTGGCGCAGGCCCCTGTCGTCGTGGTGGTCGAGGATGGCCGCGCTGTCGGACTCGTCCAGGTGCCAGACCTCGAAGATGCCGATGCGGCCGTAGTAGCCCAGATTGTTGCAGACGGAACAGCCGCGCGCGGCCCAGACCGTCTCGGGGGTCTCGCGACCGCCGATGCCGAGCCACTTTTGCTCTCGGTCGTTCGGTGCCCGGCGCTCGTGGCAATGCGGGCAAAGACGTCGCACGAGCCGCTGTGCGATCACAAGCTCGAGTGTCGGTGCGATCTCGAAGTCTTCAAGGCCCATGTTGCGCAGGGAGGCGACGGTACCGACTGCATCACGACTGTGCAGGGTGGCCATCAGGGAACGCCCGCTGGTGGCGATGTTGATCGCGCCGCGGGCGGATGGCCCGTCGCGGACCTCGCCGACCAGTACGTAATCCGGGTCGAGTCGAAGCAGGGTCTGGGTGCCTTGCTCGAAGTCGAGTCCCTGGTCGGTATTGATCTGGATCTGGTTCACGCCCGGGATGGCGTACTCGACCGGGTCCTCGAGCGTGATGATCTGCTGCGATGTCTGGCCGATTTCGTGCAGCAGGGCGTACAGGGTCGTGGTCTTGCCGCTGCCGGTGGGGCCGGTCACCAGCAGTACGCCACCGGCTGTCTGCGTCCATTGGCGAATGGCCTCGACCTCCTGTTCCGGAAGACCCAGGTCGCTCAGGTCCTGGAAGGCATCGGGCTCGGCCAGGATGCGCACGGACAGCTTGTCGCCATTGACGCAGGGTACGGTTGTAACGCGCAGATCCAGGTGCCCTGTGTCCTCGCCGCGCCAGGCGAAGCTGCCTTCCGCGGAGTTCAGGGTGGGCATTGGGTCGAGACTGGCCAGCGTCTTGAGCTGATTGGACAGCAGTTCGCCGAGGCCGGACTCGAGTGTCGTGGCGTCGACCATCAGGCCATCGATGCGCAGCCGAATGCGGTAGCCGTGAGGTTCGGGGTCGAGATGGATGTCGGAGGCGCGTACGGCGACGGCGTCCTCGATCAGGGCATGGGCCTCGAGCCGGCCTTCTGCGTGCTCGTCCTCGTTGAGGTACTCGCGCAGGCCGGGGACCAGATGGGGTTTCAGTGCACGCCCGTCACCGGGCGTTGGTCGGAGCGATTCCGGCATTCAGCCCCCGGTGAAAGGATTGGGGATGTCGCGATACCGGTCGAAACCGGCAAAAGCTACCGCTGCGGGCGTTCGCGCAGGTCGCTCGCGGAACGGGTGACCTGTGCCTCGCGGTCCAGCATGATCAGGGCCTGCGTCTCCTCAGTCTCCTCGCTGACCATCTGGTCACCCTCGACCCCGGGCGGCGGGCTTTGAGGCCGCATTTCCATGACCTGCGCGAGGGTGGGCAGCTCAACCTTCGAGACCAGCTCGGCAGTGGCGTCCTGGGCCTGCGGATTCTGCATCGTCAGCACGAAGCCGGTCGCGAGCACGAGCAGCGACAGGATAAACGGGTGCTGTTGTTGGGCCGTATGCAGCGGACGGGTATCGAACATCGATGCAGCCTGGGTAAGGGTCTTGATCCATGGACAATACCCGCGGGAGCGGGTTCCTTCAAGCAACCATGTTCCGGCCGCGAGTGCGCGTTAGGTCACTCGGCGGCAGACGAGAAAGACCTCGCCGACGTCTTCTGTGGGGATCATGCCCGGATAGAGCTGGAGCGTCTTCTGACGCTTCAGGGCCAGCGGCATGAAGTAGCGGTTGTAGTAATGCATGGCCGTATCGCGGTGATGCTGCAGGAACCACATGCCCAGACGGGTGAGGAGTGACGAGCGGGGCTTCATGCCGAAGACGCCGCTCTGATCGATGGTAAGACCATGGCGTTCCAGCAACGCGAACAGGCTGTTGGGCGTGTAGCGGCGGTAGTGACCCACGATTTCGTCGAAGCGGGTCCAGTACTCCGGATGGAGGGGCGTCGAGAGCAGGATGCGCGCCCCCGGGGCGGCGACACGCGTCAGTTCGCGCATGGCCTGCTCGTCATCCTCGACGTGCTCGATGATGTCGAGCGCAGAGATCAGGTCGAAGCGGCCGTCTTCGTAGGGCAGGTCGCTGATGACCGCAGATTCCGTGTGACCGCCTTCGGCGCGCAGCGTGCGCAGGGCGGGCTCGCTGATGTCGGCGAAGTGGGTACCGGCGATGGGCAGCCGCGGCCGCATGCCGGGCCCGACCTCAAGGCGCTCGCAGCCGTCGCGATTGAGTCGGCAGACCAGCGGCCAGGTATTGAACTGGTCGGGCGACACCAGTTGCGAGTCTTTCCACAAGTCATTGTAGAAACGGCGATTGGTGTCGAGCAGCCGATCGTGATCGGCGGTATGCGGGGAGGCAGGATCAGACAAGCAGATTTCCGGGGTGCGAATATGTGAAGAGTATAGGGATTCTGTGACGCTCCATGGCGGAGACCGGGGGGCGCATGTGGGAAGCTGTGAACGGCGTCCGGGTTTCGCCCACGCAAGGGAGCGCTTACCTGGGGCGATGTCGATCAGCCGAAATGTTGTTCCGTGGATTCCTGTGACCGCGTGGGGACCGACACCACGCAGTTCCGCCCTTGGGCCTTGGCGTTATAGACGGCCTCGTCGGCCGCGCGGAACAGGTCGTTGATTTCTACATCACTTCCGGGTTCCCGGCTGGTTACTCCGAAGGACGCGGTGAGCGGCAGGCCCGCCGGGCGCAGGTCCTGGATCCGCTGGCGCAGGTCCTCGGCACGGGTATGGGCATCGAACAGGTCGTTGCCTGGCATCAGGATCAGCAGTTCCTCGCCGCCGAAGCGGACAGGGACCTCGCCGGGCGCGGCCACGGCGCGCAGGAGTTCGCCAATGGCCGCGAGGACTTTGTCGCCGACCAAGTGACCGTGACGGTCATTGATGTCCTTGAAGTGGTCGAGATCCATCAGGATCAGGGCCAGCGGTTGTTCCCGGCTGCAGGGCTCATCGAAGAAACGGCTGGCGAACTCGGTTAGTGCATTGCGATTGCTCAGACCGGTCAGTGGATCAACCATTGCCATTTCGTAGTGCTTCTGACGCTGAAGGCGGACCTCTTCCATCAGGCGTTTGTTGTTCAGCAGGTTGCACAGGCGCGTCCGAAGTTCATCCCCTTGGAAAGGTTTGGTAATGAAGTCATTGACGCCAAGGCGAAATAGCTCCGCGCGTTGGTGCTGATCATCCAGGCCAGACATGGCGACGATCGGCATCTCGGTCATGTCCGGGCATTGCTGACGGATGCACCCCACAAGCCCCATCCCGCTCAGCTCGCCCTCAACCAGGATGTCGCTCAGGACCAGGTCGAACTGCGAGGGATCGAAGGCCGCGAGGGCGTCGGAGGCACTGGCGTAGTGCACGATATCGATGCCCATCGGCTCCAGGGCGCGGCGCAGGTAGCGTGCGGCGGTGGGGCTGTCCTCCACAAACAGAATCCGTCCGCTGTGGAGGTTCTCCAGCGGCTGCGCGTACCGTTCGGCCTGCTGGAACAGTTCCCCAATGTTGGTTCGGTCGTGGACATCGGTCGCGCCCGCGGCGAAGGCGCGTTCGCGAATGCGCATATCGGGGTTGGACGTAAGGAGGATCAGTGGCAGCCCGCGGCCGTGACGCTTCTTGCGCGCCGCGCGGCAGAATTCCAGGCCATCCATGTCGGGCAGGCTTAGCGAAACGCAGGCCAGCTCTGCGCGGAAGATGTCCAGGCGTGCGAGCCCCTCGGCGCCGGTGCCGGCCATGCTGGCTTCGTGTCCGGCGGTGCCCACCATGCGGCTCCAAAGGGCCCGGAACACGCGCGAGCGATCGACGACCAGGATCCTCATGATCCCGGATCCTGTGGGCGATCCTGCCGTGGCCCCCTGTGCCCGTGCATGTCCTTGCTCCCATTCCGTTCGGAAACCGCAGCGTCCGTGCTGCCGCTCCGTATAGTGCGCGTTGCCAGCGTTTGCAACAACTGCGGTACTTCGGCTGTGTTGCCGGGGCATGAATGGAGCGTGGGTCGCCTGACTGCATAAGCCAACCCACGGTACAGTTCCGTCATGAAAGGAGACGACGCTGGCAAGGCACCGGGAGCGCGCGATTATCGCCAATGGGATGCCTGCGCCTGTGCGGCAGCCGTGCGTGACGGGGAGGTCGCGCCCGGGTCTCTGCTGCGGTGCGCGCTGGAGCGCCTGGATGCGGTGAACCCCGTGCTCAATGCGGTTTGCATCGATGCCCGATCGCGTGCCAAGGCGCGAATCGACGAGGGCGTTAAGGGACCATTCGCCGGGGTCCCGTACCTGGTCAAGGACCTCCTGCAGGACGTCCAGGGGCTTCCCTCGACCCTGGGCAGTCGGTCCTGCCGTCAGGTGATTGCGCCGGCCAGTGCTGACACCGTCCACCGAGCCGAAGATGCAGGGTTGGTGATTCTGGGCAAGACCGCGACCCCGGAATTCGGGCTCAAGGGGGTTACGGAGTCCGCGCTCTGGGGGCCGACGCGAAACCCGTGGGATATCGATCGCTCGCCCGGTGGTTCCAGCGGCGGGGCGGCGGCAGCCGTGGCGGCCGGGATCGTGCCCATGGCCGGTGCCAACGACGGGGCTGGATCGATTCGCATCCCCGCCTCGTACTGCGGCCTGTTCGGACTGAAGCCTTCGCGCGGTCGGGTGCCGGTGACGCCGCTGGCGGGCGAGGCCTGGGAAGGCGCGGTGAGCGAGGGGGTGCTTTCGCGCAGTGTGCGTGACAGTGCCCGGATGCTCGATGTCCTGTCCTCGGGGCAGAGCGCTTCCGCGCCCTTTCGGGTGGAGCCACCTTCGGCAAGCTTCGAGGAACTCGCCCGACGCGAGCCGGGACGCCTGCGGATCGGCTGGAACGTCGATTCGCCCGTTGGCGGAAGAGTCGATCGCGATTGTGTGGAGGCGGTGGAGCGGGCCGGCGCTTTGCTGGAATCGCAGGGCCACGTCGTCGAGCGGGTAACGGACTGGCCAGTGGATGGCCGGCATGTGGCGCGGTCGGTACTGGCGTTGTTGTACGGACAGGTGGCGGCGTTTGTGGCGCGGGCGCGCGAACGGGGTGCGCGCTGGGACGACTTCGAGCTGGATACGCGTACGCTGGCGCGGCTGGGGCGGGCGTTGACCGCGGGGGAATACGCCCGCGCCCGGCAGGGCTGGAATCGCGTGAGTCTGGCGCTGGCGACGCTGTTCGAGCGCTATGACGTCCTGCTGCTGCCGACCGTGGCGATGCCGCCCCCGCGGATCGGCGAGCTGGAGCCAGCCCCCCTGGTCCGCGCCCTGCAACGGCTTGCCCTGTACCTGCCTGTGGGCCGCTGGATGCTGAACAGCCGCTTTCTGGAGCGGATGACGTTCGAGAACCTGGAGCGCACCCCGTTTACCCTGGCCGCCAACCTGGCCGGAATCCCCGCGATGTCGGTGCCGCTGCACTGGGATCGGGATGGACTCCCCGTGGGTGTGCAGTTCATGGCGCCCTGGGGCGAAGAGGGACGGCTGCTCTCACTGGCGACCCAGCTGGAGGCCGCGCAGCCCTGGTTTGACCGGGTGCCGCCACCCCTGCCGGGCACAGGGCAGGGCTGAAGCATCGTCCCTGCGTCCGATTCGGGTCAGGCGACGCTGCGGCGCCAGTTCGTGATTTCGTCGTGCAGATGCTGGCGGGCTGGATCGTCCAGGAAGGCGGCTTCGACCGCGTTGCGGGCGAGTTGCTCCAGGTCGTCGAGCGACAGGCTTAGCGCTTCGGTCGTTGCGCGGAAGTTTTCGCCGATGTAGCCGCCGAAGTAGGCGGGGTCGTCGGAGTTGATGGTGACCCGCAGCCCGGCAGCGAGCAGGCGCTTGAGGTTGTGGTCCTCGAGCTGGTCGAACACGCAGAGCTTGATGTTCGACAGCGGGCAGACGGTCAGCGGGATCTGTTCCTTCGCAAGCCGTTGCAGTAGGGCGGGGTCCTGTTCGGCCTGCACGCCATGGTCGATGCGATCGACTTGCAGCAGGTCCAGGGCCTGGTGGATGTATTCGGGCGGGCCCTCCTCGCCGGCGTGGGCGACGACATGGAAGCCGGCCTCGCGCACGCGATCGAAGACGGCCCGGAATTTCTCCGGCGGGTTGCCCTGTTCGGCCGAGTCCAGGCCGAACGCCGCAATGCGGTCGCGGTAGGGCAGGGCCGCCTCGAAGGTCTCCATCGCGGCCTCGGCGCTCAGGTGGCGCAGAAAGCACAGGATCAGGCGACTGGAGATGCCCAGCTCGCGTTCGCCGTCGCCCAGGGCGCGGGTGAGGCCGTCGATCACCGTCGCGAACGCCACGCCGCGTTCGGTATGCGTCTGGGGGTCGAAGAAGATCTCGGTGTGGCGTACGTGATCCTGCTGGCAGCGCTGGAGATAGGCCCACGTCAGGTCGTAGAAGTCCTGCTCGGTCAGCAGGACGCAGGCCCCCGCGTAATAGATGTCCAGAAACGACTGCAGATCCTGGAACTGGTAGGCCGCGCGCACCTCGTCGATCGAGGCATAGGGCAGTTCCACGTTGTTGCGCTCGGCCAGCCGGAACAGGAGTTCCGGTTCCAGGGCGCCCTCGATGTGCAGGTGCAGCTCTACCTTGGGGAGGCGGGCGATGGCGTCTTGCATGGTGGCGGCCTGTGGTTTCGTGCGTGGGCGAGGAATGGTAACGGCTTGTTCTGGATCGCGCTTGATGGGCCGCGATTACGGGTCGATACGCGTCTCGCTGGCGCCGCCGTGCTCGATCCAGCCACGGATCATGCGTGGGGTGGTCGTGCCGGCCGCACAGCGCCCCTCGCGGTCGATCACGATCGCCCCGCCGTAGCCGTCCAGTCGCTCGCGCAGCCGTCGCAGGCTCGCGGTGAGGGCCTCGGCGGCACCGAGGCCCAGCAGCTCGATATGGTCGGCCAGGTCTTTGGCGAAGACACTGCGTAGAAAATGCTCGCCGAGGCCGGTCGCCGAGATGGCGGCGGTGTGATCGTCGGCGTAGACGCCCGCACCTGCGATGGGCGAGTCCCCGACGCGGCCGGGGCGTTGGCCATTCATGCCGCCTGTGGAGGTTGCCGCGGCCAGGTGGCCGTGCTGATCGCGGGCGACCGCGCCGATGGTCCCCGGGGCGGGCTCGTCATGGTCCAGCGTGACTGTGCCGCGTCGCAGTGTTCGTTCCAGTTGCTCCCGCCGTTGCGCCGTGATCAGTCGGCTTTCGTCGATCAGGGGCAGCCCGGCCTGCCGAGCAAAGCTTGCGGCACCCTCCGCAACCAGCAGCACATGCGCGCCGTCCTCCAGGATTGCGCGGGCCAGGCGGATGGGATTGGCGATCCCGCGAACGGCGCCCGCAGCCCCCACACCGAGGGTTTCACCTTCCATGATCGCGGCGTCCAGCTCGACCGTGCCCTCGCGGGTCAGCGCGGCTCCGATGCCGGCGTTGAATAGCGGGTCGTCCTCAAGCAGTGCCGCGCAGTATTCAACAGTATCGAGTGCCCGCTCGCCGCGGGCCAGGCGCTCGCGGCCGGCCTCCAGTACCCGCAGCATCGCGGCGTGGTGCTGCTCGGCAACCAGCGGGTCCTGCGCCTCGCGGATGCGCCCGGCACCGCCGTGGATCATCAGCGAGAAGGATTTCGAGGCCATCAGCGGTCCTGCACCTGGCCACGGATGAACAGGATGTCGCTGTGGCTGCCCGGGACAAAGCGGCTCTGGGCGATCGCGATCTCGCCCGCCGCGTTGACCGCCATCCGCCGTTTCAGCTGCCCCTGAAGCCCGCCGCTGTAGGGCCGGTCGACGGTGCCCGGGACGGGCTCGACGGGCGCGAACGCCAGGGTGTCCAGCGTGGCGTGGGTAAACGCCAGACCGTACGGGCGATCGGTCGGGTGTTGATAGCGCTGCCAGACGAGATAGAGCCGGTCGGCGGAGCGCGCCAGCGTGGGGAAGCCGCCCGGCCAGTCACCCGCGTCGAGCTCATTCGCCGGGCCGAACTCCAGGGTGTCGGCATCGGCCTGGGTGATGTGCAGTCTGCGGTGGTAGGGCTGGCGGTAGTCCTCCAGGTCGTTCGCAGGGATGGCCCCGAACGCCAGATGCACGGTACCTCCGTCATCCACTACTAGCGAAGGGGCGTCGGCATGACCTGGCGTTTCAACCGCCGTCGCAGGTGCGGCAAAGCCTTCGCCCAGTTCATCCGAGGTCGCGATGCGGATGTCGGCATACGGGCTGTCACCCTCCGACCAGGCGAGCAGGATCCGTCCCGAGGGGGCCTGAGCCAGACTCGGTGCGCGGGCCGGTTTGTAGGCCCCTTCGTTGATCGTCTCGGGTTCCGCGAAGCTCTCGCCATTGTCGGACGAGTAGGTGACGCGCAGCGGACCCTGGTACTCGGTCCAGGCCGCGACGACCTGACCCTCGGCGGCCAGCAGCAGGTCCAGGCTGCCATTGTCCCAGCGATGGGCGGTGATGCGTCCCTTGCCGGCACCGTCCCGCGAGTTGGACAGATTCTGATGATCCTCGAAGGAGCGTCCCCCGTCCCGGGAGCGGGCATAGAGGATCTCCCCGCCGTGGTCGCCCCCGGTAAACAGGATCTCCTGCCAGAGCAGGTGAACGGTGAATGCGTCCTCGTCATCCGGTGTCGGCTCGATCGCGACGCGCGGCAGCCAGGAGAAGGTGTCCGGTTCCCCGCCGATACGGGTGGGCTCATCCAGGACGGCCTGGCCGTCGCGGTCGTAGCGTTGCAGCAAGATCGCCTGTTCTACCTGGTCAACCCAGACGACCACCACCTCGCCATGATCGTTGATCGCCACCGAGGCATCGTCCACATAGCGAAACTCGGAGGCATTCATGCGCCAGGGGCCTCGGTAGGCCTCGCCGCGGGCGACTTCGCCGGGATCCTGCCAGACAATCCGGTTCTGGGCTTCGTGGTCCGCCAGTGGCGGTGTGGGCGCAATAGCGAAAGCTAGGCCGGCCACGAGGCCAATGGCCGGCCGGGCGTGTGCGTGTGCGGTACGAGCCATGCGACCTCCTGGGATGAAATCCGGGCCGGTTACGTGCGGCTGCGCTTTATGGGACCACCGGGTGCCGGGAAGGATTCACGTCTATCCCCCAAGGGGAGACAACAGTTCCTGGACGAAACGGCCGAACAGCGCTGGTTCCAGCAGGAGCATGAAGCTTACGCCCCAGGCACCGCCCCACAGGTGGGCGCTGTGGTTCACATTGTCGCGCGCCTGGCGCTGCGCCCAGAAGGAATAGGCCACATAAGCCGCCGCAAAAACGATCGCCGGCATCGGGATGAAGAACACGAACAGCATCGACCAGGGCTGCAGCAGGATATAGGCGAACAGAACGGCCGAGACCGCTCCCGAGGCGCCCAGGCTGCGGTAGAAGCGGTTGTCCCGATGGCGCAGGTGGGTGGGCAGGATCGCCAGCACGATGCCGGCCAGATAGAACGCCACAAAGCCCAGTACGCCGATCTCCGGGACCAGCACGCGCTCCATGGCCATCCCGAAGAAGAACAGCGTGATCATGTTGAACGCGAGATGGGTGCCGTCCGCGTGAATGAACCCGTGGGTGATCAGCCGCCAGTATTCCCCGCGGGCCACCGCCGGTGGCCAGTAGATCATCCGTTCCATCACGCGCGGTCGCTGCCAGGCCCAGACGGAGGTCGCCACGGTACCCGCGATGATGAACAGCGTGATGTAAAAGTCCTGTTCCATTGATGATCGGCCACGGTCGGGGGGCCGATTTTTCTGATGGGTTCGGCCCTGGATATTGAAAAGTTCGCTCGACTTCCTACGTATCGGGGTAGGAGCCCTGAATGCAAGTGCGTACGACACACGATACGAGGAGGTGACCGCATGGACCTGCAAAAGCTCAAGCCGTGGAACTGGTTCAAGCGCGAGGAACAGGAACAGCCCGAGGTCCTGCCCGCGCGGCGCGACGAAGCCACGGGCGACCCGCTGCTGCGGATGCACCAGGAGATGGACCGGATGTTCGAGCAGTTCTTCGGTCGTGCCCGGGGCGGTGCCCTCGCGGGGCGTACCGGCCCACTGTGGCTGAAGCCCAGCGTGGACATCGCCGAGGGACGCAAGGCCTACCGGATCTCGGTGGAGGTGCCCGGGATCGCGGAGGAGGAGATCGACCTCTCGATCGATGGCGACGACCTGATCGTCTCGGGCGAAAAGCGCCAGGAACACGAAGAGGACGAGGAAGGCTACCACCGGATCGAGCGCAGTTACGGGCGGTTTCGCCGGGTCTTGAGCCTGCCCGGCGACGCCGACACGGACGGCATATCCGCCCGCTTCAAGAACGGGGTGCTGGATGTCCATGTCCCCCGTCGCAAGGATGGCGAGCGCCCCGGGGTGCGGCGAATCGAGATTGGACGTTAGCGTTGCATGGGGGAACCGGTCGGGACATGCGCATCGGCCCTGTGCAGTCTAGGCTGAAGGACAGGTAAGCGGCAGGGAGGCTGATGATGACGCGCCGTATCGTGATCTGCGCGGACGGGACCTGGAACCGTCCGGAGGAGGACGTCGAGTCCGACGTCCCGACGAACGTATTGCGCCTGGCTCGGGCGGTGGCGCCGGTCGACGCCGCTGGCGACACCCAGCAGGTGTTCTATGACTGGGGCGTGGGGTCATACCACGCCCGGGTCAGTGGCGGGGTGACCGGGCGGGGCATCCACAAGAACATCACCGATGCCTATCGCTACATCGTGCAGAACTACGCCTCCGGCACGGAGCTCTTCCTGTTCGGGTTCAGCCGGGGTGCGTACACCGTGCGCAGCCTGTGCGGCCTGATCAACAACTGCGGGATCCTCCGGCGCCCGGACGCACGCCTGATCGAGGAGGCCTTTCGCCTGTACAAGCGGCTGGGGGCGGCGTACAAACCCGAGGGCAAGCACTCGCGCGCCTTTCGCGAGGGCCACAGCCATCCCTCGCGGACGATCCGTTTCGTGGGTGTCTGGGATACCGTCGGGGCACTGGGCATCCCGTTTTCGGTGCTCGGGCTGTTCGACCGCACCGATGAATTCTACGACACCAAGCTGGGCCCGAATGTCCGGATCGCCCGGCATGCACTGGCCATCGACGAGCGCCGCGCGGACTTCGAACCCACCCTGTGGGCACCCCGCGAAGGGCTGGATCTGGACCAGCAGTGGTTCGCGGGCGTGCACGCGGATATCGGGGGTGGCTATCCACCCGACGCCCAGGGGCTGCAGGTCGCCGACATACCCCTGGACTGGATGCTGGAGCAGGCATCCGCCGCAGGGCTGGAGTTCGAGCCACACCTCCCGGCCAGCCTGCGCCCCGACGCTCGGGCCGCGATCCACCAGTCCCGGCGCCACATCTATCGCCTGCGCCGCACACTGGTCCGGGATCTCGAGCCGGCGGAGCTGCCGACCCGGCTGCACCCCTCGGTCGAAGAACGCTACCGGCAGTCGCGCGACTACCGGCCTCCAAACCTCAAGGCCTATCTCGACAAGCGATCCCGCGACCTGTGACCTCACTGGCCCCGGCTCGTGTCATCATGAATGTACCGGCACGGGGGCGTTTGGAGGTATAACCGCCGCTTTGGCGGGGGTACGGGGCTCGGGGCGAGAGAGTGGCAACGACTTTGGGGAGGGGGCATGGCGAGGTCGCGTGACGCGAGCCAGGAACGCTGGATCGATCGGTTTCGTGTGCTGGAGACACTGGGGGAGAGTGCGCGCGACGGCCTGTATGTCGCGCATGACGGCGTGCTGGACCGACGCGTGATGGTGCGTACGCTGACGCAACAGGCCCTGGGCGATGCCGAGGCGCGTGATGAACTGATGCGTTCCGCCCGCGCGGTGAGCCGCTTCCGGCACCCCCACAGCGCGGCGATCTTCGAAGCGGGGCCCTGGGACGAGGGCCTCTACCTTGTATGCGAGTACATCGAGGGCGAAACGCTGGATGCCCTGCTCGCCAGGGGACGGCTGCCGCTGGACCGCGCCCTGGCGCTGATGCGCGAGATTGTCGATGCCCTGGCGGCGGCGCACGAGCAGGGGATTGTTCATGGGTCGCTGCAGCCCGCGAACATCACGGTGGGCGCGGATGGTCATGCGCGAGTCACCGGTCTGGGGCTCGCGTTGCCCCAGGGTAGCGAACAGGCCGCGGGGCATCAGACACAGACGCGCCATTACCTGGCCCCGGAGCAGCTGCGCGGCGGCACGCCTGCACTGGCAGGGGACGTGTTCTCGCT
Organism: Thioalkalivibrio sp. ALJ12; assembly: GCF_000378305.1. Classification (NCBI taxonomy): domain Bacteria; kingdom Pseudomonadati; phylum Pseudomonadota; class Gammaproteobacteria; order Chromatiales; family Ectothiorhodospiraceae; genus Thioalkalivibrio; species Thioalkalivibrio sp. ALJ12. Next base: position 539,271 of record NZ_KB899539.1, on the reverse strand, counting down.
GGGGGCGCTGTTCTACGAACTCATGGCGGGGCGTCGGGCCTTTCCCGGGGACACCGACCAGGGTGTTCTGGATACGATGGAAACCGGCGTCTTCGAACCGCCGTCGAAGCACACGGGCGAGGGCGACGAACGCCTGGATGCCATCGCCCTGAGGGCACTGCGGCCCGATCCGCACGAGCGTTACGCAACGGCCCAGGCGCTGCGCGAGGCGTTTCTCGCCGTGACCGAGGGCCGCGAGTCCGACGCGGGAGATCCGGGCGACTTCATCCTTCGAAGGATCCGGCGCAAGCCGGATTTCCCGGGGGTCTCGGCCCACATCCGCGAGATTACCCAGTGCTCGGGCGACAGCCAGCAGCGCTCGGTCGCCGAACTGTCGAATGCCGTGCTGAAGGACTACGCGACGACCCAGAAGCTTCTGCGGCTGGCCAATTCCCCTTTCTACAGCAACTTCGGAGGCAACATCCGCACGGTGTCCCGTGCGGTCGTCCTGCTGGGATTCGAGCAGGTGCGCACGGCGGCGCTAGGCCTCGTCCTGCTGGAAAACCTCAAGGGCGGGAGCCAGTCCGCTCGCCTGATGCAGGCGATGGTGCAGACGCTGTTCAGCGCGATGCTGGCGCGCACGCTGGCCCGGCAGCTCGGCGGAGTCGAAAGCGAACAGGCGTTCGTCTGCGCGTTGTTCCACGACATCGGGCGGATGTTGGCGCTCTACTACCTCCCCGAGGAGGCCGACGAGATTCAGATCCGGCAGACGCAGGGCGTTTCCGAGGGCAGTGCGGCGCGCCAGGTGCTTGGGCTCTCGTACGAGGCACTGGCGCGTGCCGTGCTGGAGGACTGGAACTTCCCGCGCGAGATCGTGCAGGCGGTCGAACGGGCGCCCGAGGGCACGTTGCCGGCGGTACGCGACCCGGACCAGCGTCTGCACCGGATCGTGACCCTGGCCAGCGAGATGGCGGGCCGGATTATCCACCAGGACCCGGCGGAGCAGGATCTCGCCCTGGCCGAACTGCGGCGCCGCTACAAGGCGTCGCTGGACGTCGAAGCTACGGGTATGCGCCGGGCCATTCAGGACGGGCGCGAGCATCTCGAGCAGTTTCTGAGCGTGGTCAAGCTGCCGCGCGAGGGGCAGGAACATCTGCGGCAACTGCGACGGAATCTGGGGGTTGGCGAGACCGCGCAGGGTGGCGATGTTCCGGACGAGGAGGCCCTGCTGGATGCCAATGGTGGCCTGGCGGCCGACGGCCCGGGCTCCCGGGCGGCGTCACCGGCCGAGCAGGCGGCGGCGCTGATGGAGTCGCTGACGGACATGCTCGATGCGATGGTCGAGGGATTCGAGCTGAACCCGCTGGTGCAGGCCGCGCTGGAAAACATCTACCAGGTGCTGGGGTTGCGCCGCGCGATGCTGATGCTGGCGGATCGGGAACGCCGCACGCTGGTGGCCCATACCGCGTTCGGGCATGAGGCGGAATCCCTGTCCGGGCGCTTGCGCTTGTCTCTGTCCGGCTCCGGCAATGTCCTCTCGCTGGCCATGACACAGCGCAAGGATATGGTGATCAGCGACAGTTCGGACCCGGCGATCAGCCGCTACATTCCGGGGGAGGTCCGTGATGTGCTGGATGCGCGTAGTTTTCTCTTGCTGCCCCTGGGAGTTCGTGAGCGCTGTGTGGGGCTGCTGTACCTGGAGTTGGCGCCGGGCAGTACGGAACTGGACCCGCTGGTGCTGCGCGCTCTGAAATCGGTTCGGAATCAGCTGGCCCTGGCGATCTGCGAGGCGCGTTCCTGACGCGATTCAAGGCGACCCCTCCCCGGCGAGTACGCCGATGCGGTAGTCGGGGAGCATGTCGTGGGCACGGCGGCTGTGGGGGCGGCCGGTACCCTTCGTATCCCATCCGTGCGAGGCATCCGTTCCGCAGTCGTCCTCGATCGGCGTCGGATGGCGCGGCAGGTACTCAGTGAAGTCATAGACCACGCCATGGATCGCCATCCAGCAGTCGTCTTCGCTGGCGTGGCGGGCCAGTTCCTCGTGCGTGATGCCCTCGTCACCCTCCACAACCGGTGGGGTGGTGTCCGGGCCCAGCAGGTGCACGGCCAGGAGGGTCAGCAGGCTCGCGATGAACGCGACTAGGAGCGTGTAGAGAGTCTGGCCGGTTCGTGTCATGGCGTTCTCACAGCAGATGGAAGGCCTCGGAGTGGATGCGCGCGTTCGGCACGCCTTCGGCATGCAGGAGTCCGCGGACGTAACGATCGACAACCCCCGGACCACAGATCCAGAACTCGGCGGATGCGAAATCCGCACAGTGCTGCCGCAGGAAATCGGCGCTGAGCAGGCCGTCCCGTTCGCGCAGGTGCAATGTCAGGTCCAGATCCTCGATCGTGTTGGCGAGACGCTCGAGTTCGTCATGGTAGGCCGCTGCTTCCCGGCGATCGGCCAGTTGGAACAGGTGCACGGGAGGGTTGGCCGAACGTCCTTCGTGCGCCAGCGCGCGTACCGCAGACACAAAGGGGGTAATGCCGACTCCCGCGCCCAGCCAGACGGCCGGCCGCTTGCGGTCATGCCCCTGCAGGAAGGTGCCGTACGGGCCCTCGACCTGGACCGGGCTACCCTTGGCGACCGTCTGCAACGCGCGCGATCCATCGCCCAGGCCCTTGATTCCAATCCTCAGGTATTCCTCCCCGGGTGCGGAGGCGATGGTAAAGGGGTGTTCTTCGCCCTGGCCGTTGGCCAGTCCCGGGTCGAGCGGCGTCAGATAAACAAACTGGGCCGGTTGATGCGCCAGCGGCTCTCCTTCGGGACGCAGACGCAGCTCGACCATGGTCGGGGTCAGCCGCTCGACTCCGTCGACCCGGTAGTCATGCCGTCCGATGCGGGGCGAGAGCAGCTTGCGCCACAGGTAGGCGGCCAGAGCCAGGATCCCGAGCAGCCACCAGGGCCAGGTCGCCTGCGCCAGCGGCCAGGCATGGACAACCCCCAGCAGAAGCGCGAGGCCGGACAGCACATGCAGGCGTTTCCAGCGGGCGTACCCGGGCTCGCCAAAGAACTTGAAGGTCGGGGCCAGCACGATGACTAGCACGACCAGTGCGCCCCATCCGGCCAGGATGGGCCAGTGATCGGGGCCCGGGAACAGGCGGTGAACGGCGGATGCCACCGAGTGTCCCAGCCCCCCGGCGGCGGCGAACCAGACGTGCACGATCGCGAGGAGCAGGGCGGCGGCGCCCAGGGCGTGGTGGCGTCTCCAGAGGTCGATCAGCCCGCCGAACGGGCGGTCGCTGTGCGGTAGCCGGATGCTCAGGATGCCGGCCAGCAGCATGCAGGTGAGGGCGAGTACCCCGGAGACCTGCGTCAGCCAGCGGATGACCTCGTCGCGCTCCCAGATGATGGGCGCCAGGTGGCCACCGGCCCAGAGCGGGACGAGCAGCGCCAGCAGTAACAGAAAATCGCCCCGGTGGAGTCGGTTCACGGCGGCGCCCCTGAAGGGTGACCATCCGTCGAGTATGGAAATGCCTCGTGCGCTTCGCAAGTGGGCGTCAGAGCTTGCGCCGGTACCAGTGGATCACGATCCAGTCGTACAGCGCGTGGGTGATGATGACCACCAGCAGGTTGCCCGTCAGGTAATAGACGAGCCCCAGATAAAGCCCGATGGCTGTCGCAAAGACGAAATAGAGCCGCGTGATCGCATGGGCGAGGCCGAAGACCACCCCGGCGATCAGGATCGCCAGGAACGCCGGCAGGTGGGTGTCGAGCCAGGTCTGCAGGACACCGCGAACCAGGAGCTCTTCGCCGAGTCCGGCCAGCAACGAAATCAGCAGGATGGCCCCTGGCCAGGCGCTTCCGAACAGTCGCGCGATGAAATCGCGCACCTGTCCGGAAAGGGTGTCGTAGGCGGACCCGCCGAAATGCGCGATGAGCCCCAGCATCGCCAGCATCGGCAGCACCGCGATCACGCCGATCAGCGCATGATTCGGATCCCAGTGCAGGTGCTCGCCCAGCGGAACCCCGGCGATTGCGGCCAGGAAGAATGCCAGGGGGATCAGGGCGGCCTGGAACATCAGGCCGACCAGGAGGGGGTGGCTGCGCAGGTTCATGGGCGCAGGGTAGCGCACCCATGGGGTGGTTACGTGTTTTCCGTCAGCGCATGCACATGGCTGCGTACGCTGCGCGCCAGCGCCGCGAGATCGTAGCCACCCTCCAGCACCGAGACCAGACGGCCGGTCGCGTGCCGCTCGGCAATCGCCATCAGCTGGCGCGTGACCCACTCGAAGTCGCTCTCGAGCAGATTGAGCCCGGCGAGCGGGTCGTCCCGGTGGCCATCGAACCCGGCTGATATCAGGATCAACTCCGGCCGGAATCGTTCCAGGGCGGGCAGCCAGTCGCGCTCGATCGCCGCGCGAAAGGCGGGGCCGTCTGTACCCGCCGCGAGTGGGGTATGGACCAGGTGTTCGCGCCGGGACAGCGGCCGGTCCGGATAGAACGGATGCTGGAAGCTGGAACAGAACAGCGCCCGGGGATCATCGCGAACGATGTCTTCGGTCCCGTTGCCGTGATGGACGTCGAAGTCCGCGATTGCGACACGGCTCAGGCCGTGTACGTCCAGGGCCCAGCGTGCCGCGATTGCCACGTTGTTGAACAGGCAAAAGCCCATTGCCCGGTCCCGCTCAGCGTGGTGTCCCGGGGGCCGAACTGCACAGAAGACATTACGGGCCTCGCCCTCGAGGACGCGGCGGGTACCCTCGATTGTGGCTCCCGCCGCATGGTGCGCGGCGCGAATGGAATGCTCGTTGATGTGCGTGTCGGGGTCCACGGCAACGCGAACGCCCGGGTCGGGTTGGGCCGCGTGGATCGCGTCTACATGGGTACGGGAGTGGGCGCGCAATAGGTCCTCGTCCGTGGCCGCCGGCGGGTCCTCGATGCGCTCCAGTCCATTGAGGTTTTGCAGCGCGGCATCGATCGCGGCCAGTCGCTGCGGGCATTCCGGGTGTCCGGGTCCGGCATCGTGGAGCCGGCAGGCGGGGTGGGTGATGTACAGGGTACGGGCCATCGCCATCGACCTCTGCGTAGTGGCCGCGGGGTACGGCAGGGTTCAGCGCAACTGGCTGTCCTTGGAGGCGCGCCGGTTGTAGGGGCTGAAGGCCGCGTCCGTCTCGTCATGCGCCTCCTGGCAGGGGACGCACAGGCGTACGCCGGGCAGGGCAAGGCGGCGGGCCTCGGGGATTGTGGCCCCGCATTCCTCGCACGCCTCCAGGCTCTCGCCCTCGGGGAGTTGGCTGCGCACGCGCGCCAGTGCGTCCTCGACGGTGTCGTCGATCTGTTCCTGTTCCGCGCCGTCTTTGGACCAGCCACCCGCCATCACACCATTCCGTCAAAGCCTGTTGGGTGTTAGATACCCAGGCCCTGGCAGGGAGTTCCCGAGGTGTTAGTCGCCGTGGCCGAATTCGCGGGCGACGTAGTCGATGTCCTTGTCGCCCCGGCCGGACAGGTTGGCGAGGATCGTAACGCCGGGGTTCTCGCGGCCGTACTTCATCGCCCAGGCCACGGCATGGGCGCTCTCCAGCGCCGGGATAATGCCCTCGGCACGCGACAGGCGGTAGAAGGCCTCCAGCGTCTCGTCGTCGCTGATCGCATGGTAGGCCACGCGTTCGATGGTCTTCAGGTAGGAGTGCTCCGGGCCCACGCCGGGGTAGTCCAGCCCCGAGGCGATGGAGTGGACCGGGGCCGGATTGCCTTCCTCGTCGGCCAGCAGCATGCACTTGAAGCCGTGGATCATGCCGGGCTTGCCGTAGGTCATCGTAGCGGAGTGCTCGCCCAGCTTCGTGCCGCGTCCGAGTGGCTCGACGCCGTTCAGCTGGACGCCGGCGTCCTCGATGAAGCCGGCAAACATGCCCATCGCATTGGAGCCGCCGCCAACACAGGCGACCACATGATCGGGCAGCTCGCCGCCGGTCATCTCCATGAACTGCTCGCGCGCCTCGATGCCAACCACGGACTGGAAGTTGCGCACCATCAGCGGAAATGGGTGCGGGCCTACCACGGAGCCGATCGCGAACAGGGCCTCATCGGCCTGCGACAGGTAGGACTGGAAGGCCGAGTCCACGGCCTCCTTGAGCGAACGGCCGCCGAAGGAGACCGGCACGACCTGTGCGCCCATCAGCTTCATGCGGGTGACGTTGGGCGCTTCCTTGGCGATGTCGATCTCGCCCATGTGGATCTCGCAGTCCATGCCGAAGTACGCAGCTGCCGTGGCCAGCGCGACGCCGTGCTGGCCGGCGCCGGTCTCCGCGATCAGCTTGCGCTTGCCCATGTGCTTGGCGAGCAGGGCCTCGCCCATGCAGTGGTTCAGCTTGTGCGCACCGGAATGGTTCAGGTCCTCGCGCTTGAGATAGATATGCGCGCCGGCCTCGCGGCTCAGATTGTGCGCGTAGTACACCGGGGTGGGTCGGCCCTGGTAGTGCTTGCGGATGTAGCGCAGCTCGTTCAGGAAGTCGGCCGAGCGGGCGAGCGTCAGGTAGGCGCGGTTGATCTCGGCAAAATGCGGTTCCAGTTCGGGAGGCAGGAACGCACCCCCGAACTCGCCGAAATAACCTTCCTGGTTCGGAAAATCCTTCAGGTATGACATCTCCCGCCCTCGTGCATGTTCGAAAGGGCGAATGATCCTGTGCCAGGCGCCCCTTGCCAAGCCCGTTCGCGCAAACGCTGCCCTCAGGGGGGTGACAGGCGGTCGCAGACCTGGGCGGTGAGCTCCAGGGAGCGACGACGGGCGTCGTGATCAAAGGTCGTGGTGGTCAGGATCAGCTCATCAACCTGCGTGGCTTCAAGGAAGCGGCGCATCTCCCGCTCGACGGTGTCGGGTGCCCCGATCGCGGAGCAGGCCATGGTCTGTTCGACAATCGCCCGTTCAGCCCGGTCGAGCTGTTCGCGGTAGTGCGGGATCGGGGGCTGGATCGGTTCGGGTCGGCCGCGGCGCAGGCTGATGAAGGCCTGCTCCATGGAACTGGCCAGCGTCTGCGCATCGGTATCGGTGTCGGCCACATAGACGTTGTAGCCGGCCATCACGTAGGGCGCATCCAGGTCCGGGGAGGGTCGGAATTCGCGGCGGTAGATCGCGATCGCGTCATGCAGCTGACCCGGGGCGAAATGCGAGGCAAAGGCGTAGGGCAGCCCCAGGTGCGCCGCAAGCTGGGCCCCGAACAGGCTCGATCCGAGGATCCAGACCGGAACATGCGAACCGGCGCCGGGTATCGCCCGAATGGCCTGGTCCGGAGCGGGGTCCGCCAGGTAGCCCTGCAGCTCCACCACATCGCGTGGGAACTGGTTGGGGTCGCTCTCCGCGCTGCGGCGCAGGGCGCGGGCCGTGGCCGGGTCTGTCCCCGGTGCACGGCCAAGCCCGAGGTCGATCCGACCGGGAAACAGGGCATCCAGTGTCCCGAACTGCTCGGCGACGATCAGCGGCGCGTGGTTGGGCAGCATGATGCCGCCTGCACCCACGCGGATGCGCGCAGTGGCGGCCGCGACCTGGCCGATCACCACAGCAGTCGCCGCACTGGCGATCCCCGGCATGTTGTGGTGCTCGGCGAGCCAGTATCGCGTGAATCGCAGTTCGTCCGCCCGCCGGGCCAGGTCGAGGGTGTTGTGCAGGGCCTGCCCTGCGTCCGACCCCGCGGTGATCGGTGCGAGATCGAGTATGGAGAAGTCCGTCATCGGGGCATTGTAGGACAGGGAGTGTTGTGCCGATTGTCGGTTGACGGGGTAGCGGGGAATCGAGGCACCGTGCGGGCAGAGTGGGTCTATAGTCCGGGGTAGGGACGGCAAGAGGGCCGCAGCATGGGCATCGCGAGAACCCTGAGTGACTATCTGGCGGCACAGGGTGTCGCTTATGAACTGGTTCGGCACCCGTATTCCAGCAGTGCCACCCGAACGGCAGAGGCCGCGCACGTGCCCGGTGATCGGCTGGCGAAGGCCGTGCTGGTGGAGGATGCCGGCCATTACATGCTGGCGATCCTCCCGTCGTCGCGGCGCCTGCACTTCGGGCAGCTCCACCACCTGATTGGCGAACACGTCGGGCTGGCCACCGAAAGGGAGGTGGCGGAACTCTTCCCGGATTGTGCACTGGGCGCGATCCCGGCGCTGGCCGAGCCCTACGGCCTGGAGGCGATGCTGGACGAACATGCCCCCACCGAGGGGGATGTATATCTCGAGGGTGGCGATCACGAGACCCTGGTGAAGCTGCCGGCCCTTGCCTGGCGGGACCTCCTGGGTGCCGCCCGGCACGGGTTATTCAGTCGGCATTTGTAGCCGCTGTCGGTTGCACCATCGGCGTGTGCGGTGAATGCTGCGCCGATGGATATCGCGATTCGTTTGCAGGGGCTGGTGCGCGGTTATAACGGCACCCGCGCGGTCGATGGTGTTGATCTGGAAGTCCCGAGCGGGAGCATCCTCGGTCTTCTGGGGCCGAATGGTGCCGGCAAGACCACCATCGTGCGCATGCTGTCCACCCTGATCAGTCCGGATGCGGGAACAGCCGAGGTGGGCGGCTTCGATGTCGTCCGCGATGCGGCGCACGTGCGCGAGATCATCGGGCTGACCGGGCAGTACGCCTCGGTCGACGAGAAGTTGACTGGACGCGAGAACCTTTTGCTCATCGCGCGGCTGCTGGGTCTGGGTCGTCGCGATGCGCGCCGGCGCGCGGACGAGTTGCTGGGGCAGTTTGACCTTTGCGGTGCGGCAAACCGTCCGGCACAGACCTATTCCGGCGGCATGCGGCGCCGACTGGATCTGGCGGCCAGCCTGGTCGGGAACCCCGCCATCCTCTTTCTCGACGAGCCGACCACGGGGCTGGACCCGCGGGCACGCCGCGACCTGTGGCGCCTGGTGGCGGAACTGCGGGAGCAAGGCACCACCGTGCTGCTGACGACCCAGTATCTGGACGAAGCGGACGCCCTGGCGGATCGGATCGTGGTGCTGGACCGTGGGCGGATCATTGCCGAGGGGACCTCGGCGGAATTGAAGGAACGTGTGGGTGGCCGCTCGCTGTTCGTGGTGGTGGCCGACTCGGCCCGGCTCGATGATGCGGCCGAGCAGATCACACGTATCGTCGGGGAGGGCCCGCAGGCGCGGGACAACACCCTGAGTGTCGCCGTGACGAGCAGTAGCGTTGTGCCGAAGGTGCTGCGGGCCCTGGATCAGGCGGGGATCGAGGTGGTCGAACTCGGTCTGCGCACTGCGAGCCTGGACGATGTCTTTCTGGCGCTGACCGGGCATGCGGCCGAGGTCACGTCCGAGACGACAGAGGAGGGCGCATGAAGGCACTGGACCAGACGCTGGCGCTGGCCTGGCGCAGTCTCGTGCAGGTACGTCGCAATCCTTGGGAGCTGGGGGATTATTCCATCCAGCCGATCCTGTTTCTGGTGCTGTTCCTGTACGTGTTTGGCGGGGCAGTGGCCGGCTCGACCGAAGCCTATCTGCCGTTCGTGCTGCCGGGCGTGATCGCGATGAACATGCTGTTTGTCACCGTGTATGTCGGGCACGGCCTGAATACGGATCTCACACGCGGGGTGTTCGACCGTTTTCGGGCCCTGCCCATTCCGCGCTGGGCGCCGCTGGCCGGGCGCATCCTGGCCGATCTTTTGAAGCAGGCGCTTTGTATCGCGCTGTTACTGATCGTGGGGGTGTTGCTGGGGTTCCGGGTCGAGACCTCGGTCTGGGAGGTGCTGGCGATGGTGGCGCTGGTGCTGGTCTTCGCCTCGGCCGCATCGTGGATCATGGTCCTGGTGGGTGTTCTGTCCCGCGACCCCGAACATGTGCAGCTGTTCGGTTTTACGGCGTTGTTCCCGGTGACGTTCGTCTCCACCGCCTTTGTACCGCTGGATACCATGCCCACCGTGCTGCAGCCCTTCGTGCAGGCCAACCCCGTCTCGTTGCTCGCGGACGCCTCGCGCGCCCTGTTGAGCGGAGGCGACGCGCTGGAGCCCGCTTTGTGGACCCTTGTCTGGGCTGCAGCGATCGCGGTGATCTTTGCACCACTGTCGGTCTGGGCCCTGAATCGGCGTCTGGCCCGGGGATAGGGGCTCGGGTAAAGCGCTAACCCGGAATCACATGCGCAGGTCCACGCGTTCGGAGCCTGGCGCGTCGATGCCGCGGTGCAGCAGCAGCGTACCGCTCGCGTTCAGGAGTTCGGTGGTTAACTGGCGAAAGCTCACCACGGTCTCGGTCAGGCGGAGACGGCTCTCGAGCAGGTCGCGCTGGGCCTGCGCCACGGCCAGTGCTGTGCCGGCTCCGACCCGGAATCGGGTCTGTTCGACTCGCAGGAGTTCCTCCTGCAACTCGATGGTCTCTTCCTGCGCGCGGATCTGCTCGCGCACGCGGGCGGCGTCGAACCAGACCGAGCGCACGTCTTCGATCGCCAGCTGTTCCAGATTGGCCAGGGTCTCGGCGATCTGCTGCCGGGTAAGGCGGGCGCGGGTGTGTTCGGCTTCCGCCGCACGGTTGCCGATCGGCATCTCGAAGCGCAGCCCCGCGGCGAGGTCGTAGCCGTCGCCCTGGGTGTCGCGGAAGGTACGCCCGAAGCTGTCCGCATAGCCCGATTGTCCTAGCGTGACGAAGAAGTCCAGCCGGGGGAGCAGTCCGTTGCGGGTGCGGATGACCTCCAGCTCGTCGCGCTGAACCCGCAGGCGGGTCTCGTTCAAGTCCGCGCGGTGATCGCGCGCCAGTGCCACATAGGTATCGAGCGGCTCGATCTCGTAACGGTCCAGCGCCGGTTCGGAGCTGGTCAGCAGCCGCGTGTCCCACAGGCCCCCGTCGCCCTGGAGCAGGCGCGCCAGGGTGTCCTGGGCGCGGGCGCGCTCGCTGCGGGCATCGATCAGCCCCTGGCGACGCAGGGCGACCTCGGCGCGTGCGGATACGGCCTCGGTCTCCGGCCGATCACCGGCATCGATGCGGCGTTGTGTCTCGTCCAGCTGCTGGCTGGCGACCGCCAGGGCCTCCTCGAAGATTTCGATCTGCTCGCCGGCGAGGACCAGGTCCCAGTAGGCCGTCTCGACGTCGGTGATCAGCTGCTCGACGAAGGCGCGCACCTCGTACTCCGTGGCCTCGACGTCCAGCCCGGCCTGCTGCAGGCGCACGAGATTGGACTCGATTCGGCCCCCGCGCAGAAGGGCCTGGGTCAGCGTCAGGCCGGCGCGGGAGGAGAACTGGGTCTGGTCGACCCGCGAACTGCTGGCGCGCTGGCTGCGCACGGACAGGCTCAGGTCGGTACCCGTCGGGAGCGACTGACGAACGCCCGCCTCGCCGAAGCGCTGGGTCGAGGTAACCTCGTCGGTGTCTTCTTCGGCTTCCTCCAGCAGGCGCACGCTCTGGTCCCGGCTGACCTCGACCTCGGCGAACAGCTCGGGGTCGAACACGGCGCGCTCCTGTGCCTCGAAGGTACCCGCGATCGCGGTCTGCAGGCGTTCGGCGCGCAGGCCACGGTTGCCTTCCAGTGCCCGCGCCACGGCTTCTTCCAGCGAGAGCGTCTCCTCACCGACCGGTTCGCGGGCGAACGGATCGATCGCCATCAGCTGCTCGGCCGGCAGTGAAAGGCGCAACCCGTTGCCGGTCGGCTCGTCTTCCTCTGCCGTGGCGGGAATGGCCAGGGCGAGCGAAGCCAGCAGTGGCAGGGCGACTCGGTACGGGCTAGGCATCTTCGGTTCCGGCTCGGTAGACGGGCTGCGGGCGCTCGCCGCGACGGTGGAACAGCAGGTAGAGCGTCGGGATCAGCACCAGGGTGATCAGGGTAGACGACAGCAGCCCGCCGATCACTACCCGCGCCATTGGCGCCTGGGCCTCGCCACCGTCGCCCATGCCGATGGCCAGGGGCGAGAGGGCCAGTATCGTGGTCAGCGTGGTCATCAGGATGGGTCGCAGACGCTCGCCGGCGGCGGCCACGACGGCCTCGTGCAGGTCCATGCCGTCGTCGCGGTGTCGCCGGGCCATGCGGTCCACCAGCAGAATCGCATTGTTCACCACAATCCCGACCAGCAGCAGGACCCCGATCAACGACTGCACGTTGAGCGTGGTGTCGGTGACGATCAGCGCCCCGGTGACCCCGATGATCGCGAGCGGGATCGAGAACATCACGATCAGGGGATCGCGCAGGGATTCGTACAGGCTGGCCATGACCATGTACACCAGCAAGGTAGCCAGCATCGTACCCAGCAGCAGCTCCGAGAAGGCGGCTTCCTGTTCTTCGATGTCGCCCGTGACGGAGTAGTCGATCTCCTCGGGCAGCGGGATGTCGGCCAGGGCCTCGCGGACCGAGGCCGCGACTTCACCCAGCGAGCGGTCGCCCAGATTGATGAACAGCGTCCGTACGCGGGCCTGTTCACGTCGTTCGATGCTGTCGGGCCCGATCTCGGTGTCGAAGGAAATCAGGCTGCGCAAGGCGACGCGTTCGCCGTCCTCGCTGCGCACGGTCAGGTTGAGCAGGTCGTCCAGCGAGCTCTGGTCCGCGTCGCGCAGCTGCACCCAGATGCGAGTCTCGTCGCCTCCCGCGCGCAACTGCCCGGCGCTGGAGCCGCCCAGCGCGGTCTCCAGCGTCTGGGCAATAGTACGCACATCCACGCCGAGGTCGGCGGCGCGGTCACGATGGATACGGGTGGCGAATTCGGGCTGGCCGCCATCGGTCCCCACCCGCGTATCCGTAATACCGGGGACATCGGCCAGCGCCTCCTCGAACCGTTCGAGCACCGCATTCATGGTCGACAGCTCGAAGCCGCGCACCTCGACCGACAGGCGTTCCTCGTCATCGCCACGCCCGAATCCGCGGAAGAAGATGCCACTGGATGCGCGGACACGGATCTCCGTTCCCGGCGGGGTGCCCAGGGCCTCGCGCAGGGCAGCGGCAATCTCCTCGGAAGAACGGCTGCGACTGTCGCGCGAACCGACCATTACGCGCATGTTGCCGGACGCGGGCGACGACGCTCGGAAGGCAGAGGCGCCAGAGCTGGACACCAGGTTCTGCAGCTCCGGCACCTCGTCGCGAATCACCTCTTCCAGGCTGGCCATGGTGGAATACAGCTCGTCGAGTGGTGTCCCCGGTTCCATGGAGACATGCACGCGCAATTCACCCTCGTCGGTGGCGGGCAGAAACTCGGTGCCGACGCCGCGCAGCCCGGCCAGTGCGATGACCATCAGCAAGGCACTGATCCCGATCACCATCCAGGGATGCGCCAGGGTGCCGCGCAGCAGCCCCTGATAGCGCTGTTCCATGCGGGCGAGGGCGCTGGTGTCGCGCTTCGGCATCGGGGCACGCGCCATCAGCATCGGCACCACGGTGAGGGCCACGATCAGCGAGGCGGCCAGCGCGAAGGCGACTACGGCGGCAAGTGGTTTGAACAGCTGCCCGGCCAGTTCCTGGGCGAAGAACAACGGCAGAAAGATGGCGACGGTGGTCAGCGTACTGGCGATGATCGCGGGCGCCACGCGCCCGGTACCACTGACAGCCGCCTCGACCGCGCTTTGCTCCGCGTGTTCCTCTCGCCTTCGGGCGATGCTCTCGATCACCACGATCGCGTTGTCGACCATCAGGCCCACACCCAATGCGATCCCGCCCATGGTCATCAGGTTGAGCGAGTGTCCACCAAAGTAGACCAGCCCGAAGGTTGAGATGACCGCCAGAGGAATCGCGGTGGCCGCCACCAGCGTGTAACGGATATTGCGCAGGAAGACGAGCAGGACCAGGACGGCCAGTGCGCTCCCGTAGAGGATGGACTGCCCGACATTGGTAATGGAGCTGCGGATGAATCCCGCCTCGTCCGTGACGGCGCGGATGTCGATCTGCGGGAAGTCGCGGTTGAGACGGACCAGTTCGGCGTGGACCGCTGCGGAGACCTCCACTGTATTGGCGTCCGCCAGTTTGCGCACGGCCAGCTGGACGCCTTCTTCCTGGTTGACTCGGAAACGACGGGTGACGCGCTGGTGGGTATCGCGGACCTCGGCGACCTGATGCAGGTAGGTCACGCCATCCTCGCTGCGCTGAACCACGGTATCGCGTATCTCGCCCACCGAGCGGAACTCGGCAGGTGTACGCAGCCGGTATTCACGGCGACCGTCCATGATCGGGCCACCCGGAGTGATCACGTTGGCATCGCGGATGCGGTTGCGCAGGTCGTCCAGCCCCAGGTCGATCGCCTGTATCCGGTCTGGATCGACCTCCACGCGGACCTCGCGTTCGAGCCCGCCAAACGTATCCACCGCAGCCACGCCGGGGATGCGCTCCAGGCGTGGCGCAATGCGGTTGTCAATCAGGGTGCGCAGGTGAATGGCATCGAGCTGCGAGCCGACGCCCAGGCGCATGATGGGCGAGTCCTGGGTGTCGAACTGGCGCACCAGGGGGCGATCCGCCCCATCCGGCAGCTGACCTTCAATACGCGCCAGACGATCGCGCAGGTCATCAACGGCCTGGCGGATATCCGTGCCCCAGGCAAAGTTGACGCGCACATTGCTGTTGCCTTCGGCCGAAGTGGACCGGATCTCCTGGGCCCCGGTGATTGCGGCCGCTGCCTGTTCCACCGGGCGGGTCACCAGTTGCTCGACCTCCTCGGCCCCGGCGTTGGGGTAGGAGGTCATCACCGTGACCACCGGATAGGTGATGTCGGGCAGTAGGTCGACCGGGAGGCGGGTCAGCGCGGTCAGGCCCAGGATCACCACGATCAGGGCCACCATGCTGGTCAGCACGGGGCGGTGGACGGTAAGTCGAGCCGGATTCACGGCTCTTCGGTCTCCGACAGGTCCGGGGCGAAGTCCGCGCCGGGCACACTGCGCGGGTCGGTCAGGCGCAGCGGGGTGCCATCGGCGAGCAGGTGTTGCCCCAGCACCACCACCTCGGTGCCCTCGGGCAACTCGGGTTCCAACAGCTCGATCCAGTTGCCGTCACGCACGCCGGTAACGGCCATGTGGCGGCGCGCCTCTGGCCGTTCGCCGCTACGGTCTACGCTGAACAGGGTGGGACCCGCCTCGCGCTGGATGATGGCGTCCCGCGGTATCGCCAGCGTGTCCGAGCGCTGGCCGAGAGTGATCGCGGTTTCGACAAACATCCCGGGCCGCAGGCGTTCATCGTCGTTCGGTACTTCGACCTCGATTCGTGCCTGGCGCGAACCCGGGCGAAACTCGGGGGAGATCCGTGTGATGGTGCCTTCGAATAGCGCGTCGGGGTACGAGGAGGTGCGCACGGTCGCTTCCTGGCCGCGCGAGATCCGCGAATAGTCCGCTTCGGTGACTGCCAGAATCGCGCGGACCGGCTGCAGTGTGACGAGTGCCAGCGCGGGTTCGTTGGCGCTGATCACCGAGCCGGGGTCAACCAGGCGTTCGGCCACCCAGCGGGTGGTGCTGCCCGGGTCGGCGTCGATACGCGTGTAGCCTAGCTGGATTTCGCGGGTGCGCAGGGCAGAGCGGCGTTGTCGAATCTGGGACTCGGCAAGGGCCACGCGGGTCTGTGCCAGGGCGAGTTCGGTTTCGGCGGCCTCCAGCTCCGAGCGCGAGGCGATCCCCTGGTCGCGCAATTCGCGGGTGCGCTGCAGGTCGCGCTGGGCGGCGTTACGGCTGGCGACGGCCTCCGCCAGGCTGGCTTCGGCCACTTCCAGCTCGGCCTCGGCCTGCGTGACGTCCTGCTCGAATTCCTCGGTATCCAGTTGCAGCAGGGGGGCGCCCGGTTCGACTCGGTCGCCCAGGTTGACGAAGACTTCGGCCACACGGCCCCCGACGCGCGGCGTAATCACGATACGGTCGGCGCCCTCGATGCTGCCGGTGAATCGGCGGCGCTCCACCAGATCCTGTTGTTGCACGGTGGCCACCGCGACGGCCACGGGCCGTGTCTCGCCGCCACCCGCGCGCGAGGAAGAGGCCTGTTCGTCATCCGGGCCCCAAAAGAGCCAGGCGAGCACACCGCCCGCCAGGAGGAACAGGACCAGGGTGATCACGGTGGACAGCTTGGGCATGCACGCGGCTCGAAATGGGTGAACGGGATCACGTTATGCTGCGAGTGTGCCGCAAGCCGCTGAATCGCGCATGAACCTCGTTCATTTTGCTGATTTCGGTTCAAATACGCTGGGCCGGCGTCTACAAGCAAGGGTACGGGACGCGCGAGAGAGGAGGGTCGATGACCAATACAAGGGATGGGGTCGGACTGGTGGGCTGGGTGGCCCTGGTGTTCCTGGTGGCCTCCGCGGGCGGGTATGCGACCAGCCTGTCGGTGCAGGACTGGTACCAGACGCTGGAGCGACCCGCGCTGAATCCACCCGATGCCCTATTCGGCCCGGTCTGGACCGTCCTGTTTGCGCTGATGGCCGTGGCCGCCTGGCGGGTATGGCGTCGCACCGGCTTCGCGGGTGCACCGCTCGCGATGGGGCTGTTCCTCGCCCAGCTGGTGTTGAACCTGGGCTGGTCCGTGCTGTTCTTCGGCATGCAACGGCCCGATCTGGCACTGGTCGAGATCCTGATCCTCTGGCCCCTGATCCTCGCGACCCTGATCGTCTTCTGGCGCCACGACCGAATCGCGAGCGCGCTGCTGGTGCCGTACCTGCTGTGGGTAGGTTTTGCGATCTACCTGAACGCGGCTATCGTCGCTCTCAACTAGGGGCACTGCTCAGCCTGTAATGCGGTTGTCATGATCGGGAGGTATCCTGACGCGATTTTTCGCGGGAGGGCGTCATGGCCGTACGGGTCGGCATCAACGGGATGGGGCGGATCGGCCGCCTGGCGCTGCGTGCGGCTTGGGATCGCGATGACCTCGAGATCGTGCACCTGAACGAGGTCGCGGCGGACGGCACGGTTACCGGGCACCTGCTGGAGTTCGATTCGGTGCACGGGCGCTGGGATCGCGGCATCCGGGCCGAGCCGGATGCGCTGCAGATCGACGGCCGCAGCCTGCGCCACACGCAGCTGGGCGAACCGGGGCAGGTGCCCTGGGCCGAGTCCGGTGTAGATATCGTGATCGATGCCAGCGGCGCCTTTCGCACCATGCAGACCCTGCAGCCGCACTTCGATCGCGGGGCCCGGCGTGTGGTCGTCGCGGCGCCGGTGAAGGACGAGCTTGCGCTGAACGTAGTGATGGGCGTCAACGATTCGGCCTACGATCCGGCCCGGCACCGCGTCGTCACCGCTGCCTCCTGCACCACCAACTGTCTGGCGCCCCTGGTCAAGGTGCTGCACCCGGCCCTGGAGATCCGCCACGGGTCGATCCTGACGGTGCATGACATGACCGCCACGCAGTCGGCCGTGGATCTGCCGCGCGACAATCTGCGCCGGGCCCGTGCGGCCGGGTTGAACCTGATCCCGACCACCACCGGCTCGGCGAAGGCGATTGGTGACATCTTCCCGGAACTGAACGGACGGCTGAATGGCCATGCCGTGCGCGTGCCGCTGATGAATGCCTCGCTGACGGACTTCACCTTCGAGGCGGCGCGCGAGACCTCCGCGGAGGAGGTGAACGAACTGCTGCGCTCGGCGGCCGAGGGCGAACTCGCCGGCATCCTGGGCTTTGAGGAACGCCCGCTGGTCTCCAGCGACTTCCGCACCGACCCGCGCTCGTCCATTGTCGATGCGCAGTCGACGATGGTGGTGGATGGGACGCAGGTGAAGGTGCTGGCCTGGTACGACAACGAATGGGGCTATGCCAACCGGCTGGTCGAACTGGTCGCGCGCGTGGCCGAGCAGGGCGTGTAGGACGGATGGGCAGCCCGGCCGAAACGCCGAACGCACCGCCCACCCTGGGGCTGGGCGCCTACGCGCGCATCACCGCGAACTACTGGGCGTTTACCGTCACTGACGGTGCGATTCGCATGCTGGTCGTGCTGTTCTTCCACCAGCTGGGCTACAGCCCGCTGGAGATCGCGTTCCTGTTCCTGCTCTACGAGCTGTTCGGGGTGATCACCAACCTGACCGGCGGCTGGCTGGCCGCGCGGCTGGGGGTGAACACGACGATGATCGCCGGGACGCTGCTGCAGGTCGCCGCGCTGCTGATGCTCACGGTGCCGGAGGCGTGGCTGGGTGTGGCGTACGTGATGTTCGCGCAGGCCCTGTCGGGCATCGCCAAGGACCTCAACAAGATGAGTGCGAAGTCCGGGGTGAAGCTGGTCGCCGGCGACGGGGCGGGGCGGCTGTTTCGCTGGGTGGCCGTGCTCACCGGCTCGAAGAACGCATTGAAGGGGGTGGGCTTTTTTGCCGGCGGCGCGCTGCTGTACTCGGTCGGGTTCCAGCTGGCGCTGGTGATCCTGGCCGCGATGCTGGCGGTGGTGATGCTGTTCTCCATCGTCGGGCTGCCGCGCGGGCTGGGCAAGGTCGGCGGCAAGCCGAAATTCACCCGGATGTTCTCCAACTCCGCGGCGATCAATGTGCTCTCCGCCGCGCGTTTTTTCCTGTTCGGCGCGCGCGATGTCTGGTTCGTGGTCGCCCTGCCGGTGTTCCTCAGCGCGACCCTGGACTGGAACCACATGCAGGTGGGGGCGTTCCTGGCGCTGTGGGTGATCGGCTACGGCATCGTGCAGGCGTCGGTGCCGCGTCTGCTGGGTCGGGGCGGGCTGCATCCAACCGGGCTGACCGCGCGGTTGTGGGCCTTCATCCTGATGCTGCTGCCCATCGGCATCGTGATCGGCCTGGAGACGGAGCTGGACCCGGCCTGGGTACTGATGGTCGGGCTGGGCGTGTTCGGCGTGGTGTTTGCGATCAACTCCGCCGTGCACTCGTTCCTGATCCTCGACTATGCGGAGACCGACCGGGTCGCGATGAAGGTCGGCTTCTACTACATGGCCAACGCCGGTGGGCGTCTGATCGGCACCGTCGCCTCCGGTGCCATCTTCATGGTCTGGGGCCTGGAGGGCGCGCTGATCGCCTCCACGCTGTTCATCTTCGCCACCTGGATGATCTCCTCCCTGCTCCCTCGGGTACCTGCTCGGGCCTGAAAGGGTGGCCCCACGCATGGTTCCGGTTACTGCAATTCCTCGATGACCGCCTCGAGGGTTCGCGAGCGGTAGCGGTCCGCGTGGCGGACCCAGCCGAGCTGGCGGGCGATGGGCGGGGCGGGCCATTCGAGGATGGCCAGCTCGGCGGTGGCCATGGTGCGGGGGAGGAAGCCGATGCCGAGGCCGGCGGCGATCATCATGCGGATGACCTCCAGGTACGGGCTTTCCTGTGCTGCGGCGGGGTGCAGGCCCTCTGCGGCCAGCGCGTGGTCGATCTGGCGGCGGGTGGTGGAGCCCACCGGCGGAAGGATCGCCGGCCAGTCATGCAGCCGTTGCAGTGTCTCCAGCGGGGCATCCTGGGCGCGGCCGCGGGCGATCATCGGGACCAGGTCATCGGTCCAGACGGCTTGGGCCTCCGAGCCCTTCGGCAGGTCGTCAGGCAGGGTGGCCAGGGCCAGATCGGCGTCGCCGTGCATCACCGCCTCGATGCCGGCCTCGGAATCCATGAACGCGAGTTCCAGCTCCAGCTTGGGGTGGCGGGTGCGCAGGCGGGCCAGCGGGACGGGCAGACGGTGCAAGGCGATGTGGTGCGAGGTGGCCAGGCGGATGCGGCCACGAACGACGTGGTCGAGGTCCGCCACCTGCTGCTCGATTGCGTGCAGGCGGGCCAGAATCTCGCGCGCTTCGGGCAGCAGGCGTTCGGCGACCTCGGTGGGCCGAACGCGGCGGCCCTGGCGCTCGAACAGGGGGCGTTGCAACGTCGCCTCCAGCGACTGTATGCGCTTGCTGATCGCCGGCTGGGTCAGGTGCAGCCGCTCGGCTGCGGCGGAGAAGGCACCGGTGTCGACCACCGCCACGAAGGCCTGCAGGGACTCGATGCTTAGTTGTTCCGGGCGCATCCGCCGCCTCCGTGGGATAATGACCCGCTGACTGATGCGGTGCCGGTTTGCCAATCCATAACCATATGGAATGGTAAAGATAATAAATCGGATTTGAAAGAATGGAAGGGCGGCCGCAGACTCTGCTTAAACGGTCGTCCTGAAATGACGTCATTGCGAGGAGCGCAGCGACGAAGCAACCTCCATCCGGAACCACCCGATCCCGGTACTGGCGCTCTGCCAGCTTCAGGAGGTTGCCGCGTCGCCTTCGGCTCCTCGCAATGACGGTGCTAGTGGCGACGCTGTGCAAGGGCGGGCCGGTATGGCGCTGGTAGATCATCGGCGTTGGGGCGCAAGAACGATAGAACGCGGCGTGGCCGCGGGAGCAGGTAATGGCAGGCAAGACACTGTACGACAAGCTGTGGGAGGCGCATGTGGTGCGCGAAGAGCCGGATGGCTCGACGCTGCTCTACATCGACCGCCACCTGGTGCACGAGGTAACCAGCCCGCAGGCCTTCGAGGGGCTGCGTCTGGCCGGGCGCACGCCCTGGCGCGGGGGTTCCGTGCTGGCGGTGCCGGATCACAATGTTCCCACCGCCAACCGTGACCGCGGGATCGAGGATCCGGTCTCGCGCACCCAGGTGGAGACGCTGGAGACCAACGTCACGAGCCTGGGGCTGAAGTTCTTCCCGATGGCCGATGTGCGCCAGGGCATCGTGCACGTGATCGGCCCCGAGCAGGGGGCCACTCTGCCGGGCATGACGGTCGTCTGCGGCGATTCGCATACCTCCACGCACGGTGCGCTGGGCGCGCTGGCCTTCGGCATCGGCACCTCCGAGGTCGAGCACGTGCTGGCCACGCAGTGTCTGTGGCAGAAAAAGACCAAGGCCATGCAGATCCGCGTGGAGGGCGAGCTGCGCCCGGGCGTGACCGCCAAGGATGTGGTGCTGGCGATCATCGGCCGCATCGGCACCGCCGGCGGCACCGGCTATGCGATCGAGTTCGCCGGCTCGGCGATCCGCAGCCTGTCGGTCGAGGGCCGCATGAGCATCTGCAACATGTCCATCGAGGCCGGGGCCCGCGCGGGCATGGTCGCGGTGGACGAGAAGACGATCGAATACGTGCGTGGCAAGCCGCAGGCGCCGAGCGGCGAGTTGTTTGAACAGGCCGCAGAATACTGGCGCACGCTGGTCTCCGACCCGGATGCCGAGTTCGACGCGGTGGTGGAGATGGATGCCGCCGAGATCGCCCCGCAGGTGAGTTGGGGCACCTCGCCGGAGATGGTCGCGCCGATCGACGGCCGCGTGCCGGACCCGGCGGCCGAGTCCGATCCGGTGCGCGCCGAGGGCATGAAGCGCGCGCTGGAGTACATGGACCTGCAGCCGAACACGCCGATGACCGAGATTCGTCCGGACAAGGTCTTCATCGGGTCCTGCACGAACTCGCGAATCGAGGACCTGCGTGCGGCTGCCGAGGTGGTCAAGGGCCGCAAGAAGGCCGACAACATCAAGCTGGCGATGGTGGTGCCGGGCTCCGGGCTGGTGAAGCAGCAGGCGGAGCAGGAAGGGCTGGACCGGATCTTTCTGGACGCCGGCTTCGAGTGGCGCGAGCCGGGCTGTTCCATGTGCCTGGCGATGAACGCGGACCGGCTGGAGCCGGGCGAGCGCTGCGCCTCGACCTCGAACCGCAACTTCGAGGGCCGTCAGGGGCAGGGCGGGCGTACCCATCTGGTCAGCCCGGCGCTGGCCGCCGCGGCCGCCGTGGCCGGGCACTTCGTCGAACCGTCGGCACTGAAGGAGGCGTAAGCGATGCAGGCCTTTACCGTACACAAGGGGATTGTCGCGCCTCTGGATCGCTCCAATGTCGACACCGACGCGATTATCCCGAAGCAGTACCTGAAGTCGGTCAAGCGTACGGGCTTCGGGCCCAATGCCTTCGACGACTGGCGCTACCTGGACCCGGGCGAGCCCGGCATGGACAGCTCCCAGCGCCGTATCAACCCGGATTTCGTGCTCAACCAGGCGCCGTTCGACCAGGCGAGCATCCTGCTGGCGCGCAAGAACTTCGGCTGCGGCTCCTCGCGCGAGCACGCGGTGTGGGCGCTGACCGACTTCGGTTTTCGCGCGGTGATCGCGCCGTCGTTCGCGGACATCTTCTTCTCCAACAGCTGCAAGAACGGGCTGCTGCCGGTGGTGCTGGCCGAGGACGAGGTGCAGGCGCTGTTCGAGCAGGTCGAGGCGAACCCGGGCGTGCAGGTCGAGGTGAACCTGGAAGAGATGACCGTAACGGCGCCGGACGGTACGGTGTTCCGTTTCACGCTCGACGAGGACCGGCGCCACCGCCTGCTGAACGGCCTGGATGACATTGCGCTGACGCTGCAGTACGCCGATGACATCCGCGTCTATGAGGAGCGCCAGCGCCGCGAGTGGCCCTGGATGGCGGAGCAACGATAGAAACGATAGAGATGGCGCGGGTGGCTTGAACCCGAGCCTCGTCATTGCGAGGAGCGAAGCGACGAAGCAATCTCTCAAACAATGGCCGAGCGCAGGTAGCGGGATCCGGTGGTTTCGCCCGGAGATTGCCACGGCCCCTACGGGCCTCGCAATGACGAGGTGGAGGTGCCGTCATTGCGACGAAGCAACCTCCGTCCGGAACCACCGGATCCATGTGCCGGCGCTCTGCCAGCTTCCGGAGGTTGCCACGGCCCCTGGCGGGGCCTCGCAACGACGGGGCCGGGGCGCACCGTCATCGCGAGGAGCGCAGCGACGTGGCGATCTCTGTGGGTGGCCCCGGCGTCGGCCGGGACGAACGTCGTGGTTCCGTCCGGAGGTTGCCACGGCCCCAGGCGGGGCCTCGCAATGACGGTGCTATTGGAATCGTACAAGTAAAAGCTAACAGTTGGTTAGGAGAGGTTTGTGAGCCGAATTCTGGTATTGCCCGGGGACGGGATCGGGCCCGAGATCGTGGCCGAGGCGCTGAAGGTGCTGGAGCGTGTGGGCGAGATCGGCGGCCTGGATCTTGAGATCGAGCAGGGCCTGATCGGGGGCGCGGCGCACGATGCGGCAGGTCACCCGTATCCGGAGGCAACCCGCGAGGCGGCGCGCCGCGCCGACGCGATCCTGCTGGGCGCGGTCGGCGGCCCGCAATACGAATCGCTGGAACGCGACCTGCGCCCCGAGCGCGGACTCCTGGGTATTCGTTCGGATCTGGGCCTGTTCGCGAACCTGCGGCCGGCGATCCTGTATCCGCAGCTGGCCTCGGCCTCCACGCTGAAGCCGGAGGTCGTCAGCGGGCTGGATATCCTGATCGTGCGCGAACTGACCGGCGGGATTTACTTCGGCCAGCCGCGCGGGATCGAGGAGCGCAATGGCGAGCGCTATGGCTTCAATACCGCCGCCTACAGCGAATCGGAGATCGAACGCATCGCGCGGGTTGGTTTCGAGTCCGCGATGAAGCGCGGCAAGCGCCTGTGCTCGGTGGACAAGGCCAATGTGCTCGAGGTCTCGGAGCTGTGGCGCGAGGTGGTCGAGCGCGTCGGGAAGGAATTCCCCGAGGTCGAGCTGTCTCACATGTATGTGGACAACGCGGCCATGCAGCTGGTGCGTGACCCCAAGCAGTTCGACGTGATGGTGACTGGCAACATGTTCGGCGACATCCTGTCCGATGCCGCGGCCATGCTGACCGGGTCCATCGGGATGCTGCCCTCGGCTTCGCTGAACAGCGAGGGGGTCGGTCTGTACGAGCCGATCCACGGCTCCGCGCCGGATATCGCGGGGCAGGGCAAGGCCAATCCGATGGCGACCGTGCTGTCGGTCGCGATGCTCTTGCGCCACAGCCTGAATCGTAATGACCTGGCCGAGCGCATCGAGCAGGCTGTGGGGCGGGTGCTGGATCAGGGGCTGCGCACGCCGGACATCTTTGGTGAGGGCATGACGCTGGTGGGCACCCAGGGGATGGGTGATGCCCTGGTGGCTGCGCTGGAGGGCTAGGCGTTGTAGCCAATGATGCGTTTCGCTGCGCTCAACGCATCCTACGAATGTTTCAACGGATCAATATTTTGCAGTTAGAACTTAAACCGGGAATGAACGATGAGTGACCGCAAGTTAGACGTGGCCGTGGTGGGCGCAACCGGCGCCGTCGGCGAGACCCTGCTCTCCATCCTGGCAGAGCGCGACCTGCCGCTGGGCCGTGTGCATGCGCTGGCCAGTTCGCGCTCGGTCGGCAAGACGGTCGCCTTCGGCCGCCGCGAGCTGGAGGTGGAGGATCTGGCCACCTTCGATTTCTCCACCGTGCAGATCGGGCTGTTCTCGCCGGGGGCCTCGGTGTCCGCGGAGTACGCCCCGAAGGCGGCCGCGGCCGGCTGCGTGGTGATCGACAACACTTCGCAGTTTCGCTACGACCCGGAGATCCCGCTGGTGGTGCCGGAGGTCAATCCCGAGGCCGTCGCCGGCTACAAGAAGCACGGGATCATCGCGAACCCGAACTGCTCCACCATCCAGATGCTGGTGGCGCTGAAGCCGCTGCATGACGCGGTCGGCGTCGAGCGCATCAACGTCGCCACCTACCAGGCCGTCTCCGGCACCGGCAAGGATGCGATCGAGGAACTGGCCCACCAGACGGCGGCGCTGCTGAACGGCCGCCCGGTGGAGTGCAATGTCTATCCCAAGCAGATCGCATTCAATGCGCTTCCGCACATCGACGTCTTCCAGGACAACGGCTACACCAAGGAAGAGATGAAGATGGTCTGGGAGACCCGGAAGATCATGGGTGACGAGTCCATCCTGGTGAACCCGACCGCCGTGCGCATCCCGGTGTTCTACGGCCATTCCGAGGCCCTGCACATCGAGACCCGCGAGAAGATCAGCGCCGAGAAAGCGCGCGAGATCCTGTCCGCCGCACCCGGCGTGACGGTGCTGGACAAGCACGAGGACGGGGGCTATCCAACCGCCGTGACCGAGGGTTCCGGCAAGGATGCGGTGTTCGTCGGACGCATCCGCGAGGACATCTC
The DNA here is from genome assembly GCF_000378305.1 of Thioalkalivibrio sp. ALJ12. Classification (NCBI taxonomy): domain Bacteria; kingdom Pseudomonadati; phylum Pseudomonadota; class Gammaproteobacteria; order Chromatiales; family Ectothiorhodospiraceae; genus Thioalkalivibrio; species Thioalkalivibrio sp. ALJ12. The sequence continues at coordinate 514,464 of NZ_KB899539.1, read as the reverse complement.
GCATCCCCGCGGGCTGGACCTCTGGGTGGTGTCCGACAACGTGCGCAAGGGGGCCGCGTTGAACACAATCCAGATTGCCGAGGTTTTGATCCGGGATTACCTGTGATTTAATCCGGTAAAAGTCCGGGAAAATTCATACCCGGCAACACGCGGCCAGGGGGCGCTGGGGCCAGGAAGATGGCCCCAGGCGATGACAGGCCGCGCGGCACATTCAGGGGGGATTCGTGCGCAAGTTACTACTCGGGCTACTGCTCTTGCTGCTGGTTGCACCGGCATCATCGAATTCGGTGAGTTTCGGTGAGGTCAACCTGCAATCCCATCTGAACCAGACCTTGCGGGCGGAGATTCCGCTGCGAGGGGGTGCCGCAGCCAGTGATTCGCTGCAGGTGCGCCAGGCTTCGGAAAACGAATACCGGCGCGCAGGCATGAGCCGCGGCAGTGTGCCTGGTGACCTGAACATCCAGGTTCAGGGTGAGGGGTCCGATCGTCGGGTGGTACTGACCACGCGTCAGCCGGTGCGCGAGCCCTATGTGGGCATCCTCCTCGAGGCCCGCTGGGATGGTGGGCGCTCGATGCGCGAAGTCTCCCTGTTGCTCGATCCGCCGGACACCATGCCTTCCGGAGCGGCCGCTCCGGTCCCGCGTGACACCGCTCGGGGGGCACCGCGTCGACAAGACACGCCGATGCCGCGCGAAGGCGAGGCCTATACCGTGCGTAGCGGCGATACCCTCTATCGCATCGTGGAGCGCGCGGGTCTGGCCGGTATGGCGGATCAGGCGATGGTGGCGTTCCTGGAGGCCAACCCCGACGCGTTTTCTGACCAGAACATCAACAGCCTGCGCGCGGGTGCCGAACTGACCGTCCCGTCGCGTTCGGAGCTTGAGTCGCGCAGTGCGGCCGAGGCGCGGCAGGAAGTGCAGCGGCAGGTTCAGGCCTGGCGCGACGGAACGGTGACGGCAGCCCGCGAAGAACCCGAGCCTGAAGAAGCAGCGGAAGTCGAGACGGAAGTCGAAGCGGTCCCGGAAGAGGATGAGACGGTAGCGGAGGACGACGAGGCCGCCGCGGATGACGCCGTGGCCGCTACGGACGAGGACGATGAAGCGGCCGCGGCTGACGACCGCCTGGAGATTGTGACAGAACTCCTGCCGGAGACGGATGAAGGCGCGGCTGCCGCGGCCGAGTCCCCCGATCTGCTCCAGGAAGCCATGCTGTCCCAGCGCGCCGAGATGGAGGGGATGCGCGATCAGATTACAGAACTGCGCGAGGAACTGGGTGAGCGAGGCCGTCTTGCGGAGCTTTCGAGCGAGAATATGGCCGAGCTGGAGGAGCAGCTGAGCCAGCTGCGGGCGGAACGCAATGAACTGATGGCACGGCTCGATCGGGCCGATGCCGAACGCAATGCGCCGCTGCACGAGCGGATCATGAACGATCCGCTGCTGCTGATGATGGCGATTGCACTGGTGATCCTGCTGCTGCTGGTGCTGTTGGCCTTTGCGCGCGGTGGTCGGCGCGAGGTGGTGGTTGAAGAGCGTGCCGCCGGCATGCCGGCGCGGGCGGACAACAGCGGTGTGCGGGCCGCGGCCGCGGATCCCGTCGGCTACGAAGCGCGTGAGATCGATGGTGCGGGCGCGGGATCGAGCGGCGCCGGTGCAGCCGTAGCCGGAGGGGCCGCAGCGGGCCTGGCGGCCGGAGCGGTCGCGGGCAAGGACGATGATCGCGAGCAGTCGGACGAGCCGGAGGAGTCGGTGAGTGAGCCTGTCGTGGTGAGCTCCAGTGGCGACGCTTCGGTGGACGACGTGCTGGCGGAAGTGGATGTCTGCCTGGCCTACGGGATGAATGATCAGGCCGAAGAGACGCTGACCCAGGCCATCGAGCGCGATCCGGATAATTCCCAGTATCGTCTGAAGCTGGTCGAGGCGCGCGTGGCGCTGGGCGACGAAGAGGGCGCCCGCGAGGCGGCATCCGCCCTGCGCGAACGCCTGCCGGCGGACGATGTTGAAACCCGCAATCATCTGGCGGAACTGGAATCGCGTATCGGTGGCGCCGATGATGACAGCGCTGGACCTGCGGGCGCTCCGGCGGGTGTCGAAGGTCTGGGTGCTGCGGTGGAGCCGCAGGCGGCGGGTGACGGCGAAGCGCCGAACGAAATCGACTTCTCCGGCCTGGATCTCCCGGATGTGGAATCCGAAACCGAAGATCTCGGGGACACCGCCGAGCCACAAGAAGAGACCGATTCCGGGCTGGCCTTTGATTTCGACGAGACCTTCGATGAAGGGGCTTCGACGCCTGCGGAGAAGACGTCTTCGGAAACGGACGAAGCGCGGAGCGACGACCTGAACGACTTGTCATTCGATATCGACGACAGCGATCTGCCGAACCTGGATGAAGAGACCCGGGGCGACGCGGCTGGGAGTGACATCCCGGCATTGGATTTGGGAGCCGACGATTTGCCGGCTGCCGGCCAGGAAGGGGACTTGCCGCTGGAGGGCGATGCCTCTGCGCCCATCGGGGCGGACGAAGACAATGAGACACGGTTGAGCCTGGCGCAGGCCTATGCGGACATGGGCGATGACGAGGGCGCGCGTGAACTGATCGACGAGATTGTGGCCACCGGGTCGGACGACCAGAAGGCCCAGGCGGAGGCGATTCGTCAGCAATTGGACGGCTCCTGAGCCGTCCATCTGTCTTGTGAAGAGTATCCTGTCGCGATGATGCGGCAGGGTTTCGATAGGCAACAAGAAACGGCCGGGTCGGCGTCCCTGTGGGCGCTCCCGGCCGTTTTGCTGGTGTCGGTGGTGCTGGCGACCGCGAAGCCGGCCGTGGTGCTGGCAGTGCTGGTTGGCGCGGTCGGGTTGGTATGGGTCGGGCCGTTCGCCTGGCGGCGATGCGGGCGCCTGCTCTGGCGACTGAAATGGTTTTATCTCTCGTTGCTGGTGTTCTTCGGCGTATGGCCAGTCGAAGCAGGCGGGGATTCGGTGCTGGCCGGCCTGAGCGAGGCCGCCTGGCGGATCGGGGCGTTGGCGCTGGTGGTGGTGCTGGTGGTCTGGCTGACGGAGCGTTTCTCGCGCGGCGAGCTGGTCTGGGCGCTGTCGACCTTGTTGGCGGGTCCTCGTGGTTGCTTTGGCGCGTGGGGCGCGCGCTTCGCGCAGCGGCTTTTTCTGGCTCTGGCGCTGTTCGAGTCGGATCGGGTTAATACCGAGCGCGAACGTGAGCAACTCCGGGGTGGATGGCGGGAACGACTGCAGGCGGCGCGCGACTGGCTGATTGCTCGGCTGGATCGGGCCTTGAGTGGGGAGGTGCCAGCGCCAGGGGCTCGCGAGTCCCACCAGGACATGGACGAGGTTCGGAAAGAGGGCGCGGGGGCCGTGGTGTGGTTGTGGACAGTGGCGGTTGCAGGTGGCTGGATCGCCTGGTGGTGGTGATCGGGTGATGACAAATGCGACTTCGACAATGCGTGATGCAGACCGGGTGCCTGGAACGGTTTGTCAGCGCTGGGCGTTGGGGGTCGAGTACGACGGGCGTGGGCTGCTGGGCTGGCAACGCCAGAAAGACGGCCCCAGCGTGCAGGGGCATCTGGAAGCGGCGCTGAGTTTCGTGGCGAATCACGGGATCGAGCTCAGCTGCGCGGGGCGCACGGACGCGGGTGTGCATGCGACCGCTCAAGTGGCGCACTTTGACACTTCGGCGGTGCGGGAGCGGCATTCCTGGGTGCTGGGTGTAAACAGTCGCCTACCGGACGGGATTGCCCTGCGCTGGGCCGAGCCGGTCGCTGAAGACTTTCATGCGCGTTTCAAGGCATTCGGTCGCCGCTATCGCTATGTGATCGCGAATCGAGCGGTGCGGCCTGCACTGGAAGCGGGGCGGGTGGCCTGGTGGCGCCGTCCGCTGGATGCCGCGCGGATGCACGACGCGGCGCAGGTCTTCGTGGGCGAACACGACTTTTCCAGCTTGCGCGCCGCCGGGTGCCAGGCCAAGTCGCCGATCCGGGAGGTGCACTTGATTGCGGTCCAGCGGCGGGGTTCGTATGTGATTCTGGATATCCATGCCAATGCCTTCCTGCATCACATGGTACGCAACATCGCCGGGGTTCTTCTGGCGATCGGCGACGGGCGCGAAGAGCCGGGCTGGGCTGCACGGATTCTTGCGGCCCGCGACCGGCGCGTCTCGGGGATCACGGCGCCGGCCGGGGGGCTTTATTTCGTGCACGTCGACTATCCGCCCGAGTTCGCTCTCCCCAGTGCCGAGGGGCCGATGCTGGAAGGGATCCCCGGCAATGGGGCGATCTGATTGCGGGAAAGGGGTCGCGGGCCGCGGTTCTGGTAGGCTTTGGCGCTTGATGAATGAGGCCGGAGCGGGATGCGCTATCGGGTAAAGATTTGCGGGATCACGACGCCGGAGCAGGCGGTGGCCGCGGCGCGTGCCGGGGCCGACGCGATTGGCCTGGTGTTCCATCCGCCCAGCCGCCGTTATGTCGAGCCCGACCAGGCGGCGGAGATCGCTGCGGCGCTGCCGCCCTTCGTGACGACGGTGGGGCTGTTCGTGGATCCGGAGCCGGCGCGCGTCGAGGAGATCCTTTCCGGGGTGCGCCTGGACTGCCTGCAGTTCCACGGTCATGAATCGGCAACGGAATGTGCGCGTTTCGGGTACCCCTATCTCAAAGCGGTGTCGATGAACGAGACGGGTGATCCGCGGCCGGTGATGGACGCCCACCCCCAGGCGCAGGGCTTTCTGCTGGACAGCCATGGAGCCGGACGTAGTGGCGGTTCCGGCCACCGGTTCGACTGGGACACGGTGCCCGATGGGCTGGACCGGCCCTGGCTGCTGGCCGGGGGGCTGGACGAGGATTCGGTACGCGAGGCGCTGGAACACCTGCGCCCGTACGGGGTCGACGTAAGCTCCGGGGTCGAGAGTGGCCCGGGAATCAAGGATGCACGGCGCATGGAGGCCTTTGTGAAGGCCGTGCGCCAATGCGAGGTGAACGAATGAGCAAGATCGACTGGGCGGCGTTCCCGGATGCCCGCGGGCATTTCGGGCCCTATGGCGGGCGCTTTGTGTCCGAGACGCTGATGGGTGCGCTGGACGAGCTGCAAAAGGCGTACGAGCAGTACATGGGCGATGCCGATTTCATGGCAGAGCTGGACCATGATCTGAAGCAGTTCGTCGGGCGGCCCAATCCGCTTTACCACGCCGAGCGCCTGTCGAAGGAGCTGGGCGGGGCGCAGGTGTACTTCAAGCGCGAAGACCTGAACCACACCGGCGCGCACAAGGTGAACAACACCATCGGTCAGGCCCTGCTGGCCAAGCGCCTGGGCAAAACCCGCATCATCGCGGAGACCGGTGCCGGCCAGCATGGCGTGGCCACCGCGACCGTGGCCGCGCGCCTGGGGCTGGAATGCGTGATCTATATGGGCGAGGAGGACACGCGCCGCCAGACTCCGAACGTTTTCCGTATGCGTCTGTTAGGGGCCGAGGTAGTCGCGGTGAAATCGGGCACGCGCACGCTGAAGGACGCCTTGAACGAGGCGATGCGCGACTGGGTCACCAATGTCGACGACACCTTCTACATCATCGGTACCGTCGCGGGTCCGCATCCGTATCCGGCCATGGTGCGGGACTTTCAGGCCGTGATTGGCCGTGAGGCGCGGGAGCAGCACCTGGAGATGACCGGCAAGCTGCCGGATGCCCTGGTGGCCTGCGTAGGTGGGGGCTCCAACGCCATCGGCCTGTTCCATCCGTTTCTGGATGACGAGTCCGTGGAAATGATCGGCGTCGAGGCCGCGGGCGCGGGCATCGAGTCCGGCCGGCATTCGGCTCCGCTCTGTGCGGGGCAGCCGGGCGTGCTGCATGGCAACCGCACCTACCTGATGGAGGACGAGCATGGGCAGATCGTCGGGACGCACTCGGTCTCCGCCGGGCTCGATTATCCGGGCGTCGGACCTGAGCACGCCTGGCTGAAGGATACGGGCCGTGCGCGCTATGTCGCCGTGACCGACGACCAGGCGCTGGAGGGCTTTCATCGGCTCACCCGTACCGAGGGCATCATCCCGGCACTCGAGACCTCCCACGCCATCGCGCATGTCCTGGAGCTCGCCCCGACCATGCGCCCGGACCAGAGCATCATCGTCAACCTGTCGGGCCGGGGTGACAAGGACCTCAACACCGTGGCGGAACGCGAAGGAATCACGCTATGACTCGCATCGAGCAACGTTTTGCCAAGCTGCGGTCGGAGAACCGCGCTGCGCTGGTGCCCTATGTGACCGCGGGAGACCCGGAGCCGGCCGCCACCGTGCCGCTGATGCATGCGCTGGTGAAGGCCGGTGCGGACCTGATCGAGTTGGGGGTTCCGTTCTCCGATCCGATGGCGGATGGGCCGGTGATCCAGAAGGCCTGCGAGCGGGCGCTGCGCTACGGCACGAGCCTGCGGGATGTGCTGGGCATGGTCGCCGAGTTTCGCAAGACCGATCCCGAGACGCCGGTGGTGCTGATGGGCTATCTGAACCCGGTCGAGCGGATGGGTTACGAGACTTTTGCCGAAAAGGCCCGTGAGGCGGGGCTGGACGGCCTGCTGACGGTGGACCTGCCGCCCGAGGAATGCGACGACGTCGCGGGGCTGCTGGAAAACGCGCAGATCGCGCCGATTTTCCTGGTGGCGCCCACGACCTCGGACGAACGCATTGCCCATGTATCGCGCGCGGGGCGGGGGTTCATCTACTACGTGTCGCTCAAGGGCGTGACTGGTTCGCAGACGCTGGATACCTCCGCGCTGGCCGAGCGCCTTGAGGCCATTCGCCAGCATACGAATCTCCCGCTGGGTGTGGGTTTTGGAATTCGCGACGCCGAGACGGCCGGGCAGGTCGCGCGCGTGGCCGATGCCGTGGTCGTGGGCAGCGCGATCGTGCGTCTCGCCGAGGAATTTGACGGTGACCCGGTCGGTTTCGCTCATGCCGCGTCCGAGGTCGTCGCGGGGATGCGCGTGGAGATGGACCGCGTGCGCGCGTCCGGCGTCGAGGCGTCGGTGTAGTAGAATGCGGCGCTCGCAGGACTAAGGGATTCAGGATGAGCTGGTTTGAAAAACTGATGCCTTCGCGCATCCGTACCGACAACAGCAGCAAGCGGGGCGTGCCCGAGGGGCTGTGGGTGCGCTGCGAGGGCTGCGACGCCACGCTGTACCGCCCCGAGGTGGAACGCAATCTCGATGTCTGCCCGAAATGCGGGCATCACCGGCGCATGAGCGCGCGGCGTCGTCTGGAGACCTTCCTCGATCAGGAGGGGCGCGAGGAAATCGCCGCTCAGATCGAATCTTCCGACGTCCTGAAGTTCCGCGATTCCAAGAAATACAAGGACCGTCTGGTCGCCGCGCAGAAGTCGACCGGCGAACGCGACGCGCTGGTCGTCATGCAGGGCCAGCTGATGGGGCGCCCGCTGGTGGCCTCCGCTTTTGATTTCCGCTTCATGGGCGGGTCCATGGGTTCTGCGGTGGGCGAGCGCTTTGTCCGCGGTGCCAACCGTTCTCTGGAGCAGCGCATTCCGCTGGTCTGCTTCAGTGCGTCTGGCGGGGCGCGGATGCAGGAGGCCTTGTTCTCGCTGCTGCAGATGTCCAAGACCAGCGCGGTGCTGGCGCGGATGCGCGAGGAACGTATCCCGTTCGTCTCGGTGATGACCGACCCCACCATGGGCGGCGTCTCCGCGAGCCTTGCGATGCTCGGCGATATCAACGTCGCCGAACCCAACGCCCTGATCGGTTTTGCCGGTCCGCGCGTGATCCAGCAGACCGTCCGCGAGACGTTGCCGGAGGGCTTTCAGCGGTCCGAGTTCCTGCTCGAGCACGGTGCGGTCGACATGATCATTGAACGCGGCGAGATGCGCCGTCGTCTGGCCTCTGTGCTCGGCATGCTGACGCACGGGCCGGCCCCGGCCCCCGAGGCGCCTCCGGTCGAGGAAGAAGAGCCGGAGGTGGAAGTGATTCGTGCGGAGGACACCGGCGAATCGACGGATGCCCCGCGCTCTACCTGATTCCATCCGTGCGCTACGCCACACTGGCTGAATGGCTGGCCTTCCAGGAGCGATTGCACCCGGTGGGGATGGACCTCACCCTGGAGCGCATCGCCCTGGTCGCCGATCGGCTGGGGCTGCGTGGTCCGGGGACGCCCCGTACGGTCATTGTCGCGGGGACCAACGGCAAGGGCACGGTCACCACGCGCACGGCAGCGCTGTTGCAGGCCCAGGGCCTGAATGTCGGGCTTTTCACCTCTCCTCATTTGCTCCAGTACAACGAACGCATCCGATTGAACGGCCGCCCGGCTTCGGACTCAGACCTGTGCCGGGCATTCGAGGCGATTGACCAGGCTCGTGGTCACGATTCGCTGACCTATTTCGAGTTTGCAGCCCTGGCTGCGGCCTGGCTCTTCCGTGAGGCTCGGGTCGACGTGCAGGTGCTGGAGGTCGGGCTTGGTGGACGGCTGGATGCTGTGAACATCTGGGATGCGGATGTGGCGGCGGTTACCGCCGTCGATCTCGACCACCAGGCCTGGCTCGGTGATTCGCGCGAGGTGATCGGGCACGAGAAGGCCGGCATCATGCGTGCGGGGCGCCCCGTGGTGCTCGGCGAGTTGTCGCCTCCCCAGAGTGTGCTGGACCATGCCCAGGCGCTTGCGTGTCGTACCGTCCGCCTGGGCCGCGATTTCGACCTGCTGGTTGAACAGGAGCGGCTCGTCTGGCGCTGGAATGGGGCCCAGGTCGAGTGGAATGTCCCGCTGGCGCGTGGGCTGAGTGGTGCGGCGCTGGCAAATACCGCCACCGCGCTGGCGGTGGTCGAGTCGCTTGGCATGGACGCCGGGCTGAGTGCGGCCACAATGGAGCGGGCTCTGAAGGTGCGCCCGCCGGGCCGTCTGCAGCGCCTGAATGGCCCGCCCGATTGGCTGCTGGATGTGGCGCACAACGCCCAGGCCGTCGCCGAGCTCGCCCGCTGGCTGCGCGAGAACCCGTCGGCAGGCCCGACCGTTGCGCTGGTGGCGGTGATGGCCGACAAGGATCGCAGTGCCATGTGGCGCGACCTGGACGGGCTAATCGATATCTGGATTCCGGTACCGCTCGATCTCCCTCGGGCCCTTCCTGCCTCCGATCTGGCCGGGGAGCTGGAACAGGTGGGTCAGTCCGGGGTCCGTCCGGCTGGCGATATCCAGCAGGCCTTGAAACAGGCCGCCGAATCGGCAGGTTCACAGGGTCGTTGCGTCGTATTCGGCTCGTTTCACACGGTGGCTGCGGTCCTTGAACAGGCACCGAAGCTGGCTGCTGCGGCCTTGAGAGAGTCACTCCCGGACTCAGCGGTAGCGGAGGGAGTGTGACATGGCGAGGCTGAAGCGGATCATTCGCCTTGCCCGGGCGGGCGCGTGCGGCGTAAGGTCGCTGGGAAGACCCGACGCACGGGACCCCAATGCGAACATGGCATGACCACCGATAATCCCATTCGCTTTCGCCTCACAGGCGCGGTGATCCTGATCGTGATCGCCGTGATCTTTCTCCCGTGGCTGTTTGATGGCGCGGGCTATGAACACATGAGTGGTATCGATGACCCGGTCCCCGATGCCCCGACCTTCGCCGCACCCGATATCGCGCTTCCTTCCGAACGCGAGGCAACGCCTCCGCGACCCGAGCGTGAGGGGGAAGGGGAGAGCCGAATTGCTGACCTGCATGCGCTGGAGAACGGCGAGGAGGGTCGCGAGACCGCAGCTGACAAGGACAATGGGCCGATCCCCGAACCAGTGGAAGCCGCTCCGGAGTCCAGGGCGATCGAGGCCGGCTGGGCTGTCCAGGTGGGCAGCTATCGGGACGGAGACAATGCGCGCGAGGAGGAGGCGCGCTTGCGCGAGGCCGGCTTGCCGGCGTTCATCGACGAGTCGGAGGCTGAGGGGCGCAGCATCTATCGAGTCAAGGTTGGACCGGTGGCGCAGCGCGACGAGGCCCAGAAGCTGGGCGAGCAGCTGAAGGACGAGCTCGATATTACCGGCATCGTGGTGACCTTCCCGTGAGGCCCGGGCATTCCACAAGCGCGGGCGAGCGCCTGCGAATTGCGATTCGCTGCGGTACACTACGCAGCCTTTTCGCACCCGAAGTCCGCCGCGCGTGAACTGGATCGACCTGGTCATTGTTGCCCTGATCGTTGTCTCGGGGCTTATCAGTCTGTTTCGTGGCTTCGTGCGCGAGTCGTTCTCGCTCGCGACCTGGATTGTGGGCATCTGGCTGGGTATTCGACATGCCGCCGAGGTTGCCGAAGTCCTGCCGCAGGCGCTGTCGGATGCCACTTTGCGCTTGGGCGTGGGGTTCGCGCTGATCTTCATCGGGGTCCTCATTGTGGGCGGCATTCTCGGAGTGCTGGCCAATCGTCTCGTACGCGGGAGTGGCCTGACGGGTACCGACCGCTCGCTCGGCGTAATCTTTGGTCTGCTGCGCGGGGTGGTACTGGTCGCCGTGCTGGTTTTCGCTGCGTCCCTGACCTTGATGCCCGAGGAGGGCTGGTGGGAAAACAGCCGCCTGATCCCCGAGTTCGAGCGTCTGGTCGACTGGATGATCGCGCAATTGCCGGAGGGCTGGCAGGAACAGATTGGTGAGCTGCTGGCCTCCGATCCTGTAGAACCGCCTCCGGATGCCCCTGCCGATGATGCGCCGGCACCACAACCCGAACCCCCCGCCGAAGATCTCTAGTCGATCGCCTTGATGGAGCCCTGAGCCGTATGTGTGGAGTAGTCGGAATCGTCGGGCGTGGCCCGGTGAATCAGCCGCTTTATGATGCCTTGCTGGTGTTGCAGCACCGCGGGCAGGATGCCGCCGGGATCGTGACCTGCGACGACGAGGGTCGGTTGCACCTGCGCAAGGACAACGGCCTGGTGCGGGATGTATTCAACGACCAGCACATGCAGGGGCTGATCGGCAACATGGGCATTGGTCATGTGCGCTATCCGACCGCCGGGAGCTCCAGTTCTGCCGAGGCCCAGCCGTTCTACGTGAACTCCCCGTTCGGTATTACGCTGGGACATAACGGCAACCTGACCAATGCCCGCGAACTGAAACAGGCCCTGTTTGCGACCGATCGTCGGCATATCAACACGGATTCCGACTCCGAGATTCTGCTGAACGTCTTCGCGCAGGAGCTCCTGCGCTATCTGGATAACGGCCTTACCGCCGACTCCGTTTTTAACGCAGTCGAACGCGTGCACGAGCGCGCCAAGGGCGCTTACGGCGTGGTCGCGATGATCGCCGGGCGCGGCCTGTTGGCCTTTCGCGACCCGAACGGTATCCGTCCGATCGTCTATGGCTCGCGTGAAGCCGAGGAGGGCGGGCGCGAATGGATGGTTGCCTCCGAGAGCGCCGCGCTGGAGTCCCAGGGCTTCGAGCTGGAACGCGACCTGGCGCCCGGCGAGGCCGTGTTCATTACCCCCGAGGGCGAGGTCTCGACGCGCGTCTGCGCCGAGGACACCCAGCTCAACCCCTGCATTTTCGAGCATGTGTACTTTGCCCGGCCCGATTCGGTGATCGACAACGTGTTTGTGCACCGCGCGCGCATGCGCATGGGCACCGCGCTGGGCGAGAAGATCCGCCGCATCTGGCCGGATCATGACATTGACGTGATCGTGCCGATCCCTGATACCGGCCGCACCGTGGCGCTGGAGATGGCGCACGAACTGAACATCAAGTATCGCGAGGGGTTCATCAAGAACCGCTACATCGGCCGCACGTTCATCATGCCGGGCCAGACGAAGCGGCGGAAATCGGTACGCCAGAAGCTCAACGCGATCTCGCTGGAGTTTCGGGGCAAGAACGTGATGCTGGTGGACGACTCGATCGTGCGCGGAACCACCTCGCGCGAGATCGTCATGATGGCCCGCGAGGCCGGGGCCAGGAAGGTCTACTTCGCCTCCGCCGCGCCCCCGGTGCGTTATCCGAATGTCTACGGGATTGATATGCCCGCGGCGCATGAACTCATTGCCCATGGCAGAGACGAACAGGAAGTATGCGAGGCGATCGCCGCCGACCGCCTGATCTACCAGGACCTGGAAGATCTGCAAAAGGCCGTGCGGCGGGGGAACCGAAACATCGAGACCTTCGACTGCTCCGTGTTTACCGGCGAGTACGTGACTGGATTGCCCCCTGATTACCTCGAGTATCTGGCCTCGCTGCGGGGCGAAGGACTGGTGAATACGCCCGTGGCGGGCGAGGTGCTGGATCTGGCCAACAAGAAGTGACGAGAGAGTAGTGACCTTGCCGAGTTTGCAGTGGATCGAACCGGTCGTGGAAGCGGCGCGGGCGCAGGCGGGAAGCGGCGAAGGTTTGCCGGCGGTGGTGGTACGCGTGGACCAGCAGCGCCTGTACGTCTGGGAAGACGGCAAGGTCACGGAAATCTTCGATGTCTCGACCTCCGAGCGAGGCATCGGGAACCAGGATGGCACGTACAAGACGCCGCTGGGGCTGCATCGCATTGCCGAGCGCTTCGGCGATGGTGCCGAGCGCGGCACGGTGTTCCGGGCGCGCGCGAACACTGGCGAGATTGCCGAGATCCTGACCGGCGAAGGCGAGCGCAGCCAGCGCGACAACATCACCTCGCGCATCCTCTGGCTCGAGGGCCTGGAGCCTGGCCTCAATCGTGGGGGCAGCATCGATTCCTACCACCGCTACATCTACATCCACGGTACGGATGAAGAGGGGCGGATCGGCCAGCCGGCCTCCGTAGGGTGCGTACGTATGCGCAACGACGAGGTCATCGAACTGTTTCCTCGCCTCCCGGTGGGGACCCTCGTCGTGATCCTGAACGGCCCGGATTACGAAACCGGTCGTATCCTTCCGGTTTAGCACACGTCCGGCGGCCCAGCGCGGCTCGCGTTCGGCGTGATCCAGAAATCCCTAATTTTCTAACAATTTCCGAGGGAACTCCGTCAGCATCAGACGGCTCTCACAATAACCTGCGTTTGGCGTACGTGAATTCGCGGCAATCGCCTGATACAATCAGGGAATTATTCCTGACAACAACTGTCAGGTAAAAAGGGAATTATTCCTGACTATGATTGTCAGGAAAGGTGAACGGATTCGAATCTGTGAATGGATGTCGACCTCGACACGCACGATCACGGTTTCTCGGAGGCTTTAAGACATGAAACTCTCAACCAAGGGCCGCTACGCGGTGACCGCCATGATGGATCTCGCGATCCATGATCGGGTCGGACCGGTGACCCTGGCCGACATCTCGCAGTGCCAGGGCATCTCGTTGTCCTATCTGGAACAACTGTTTGCAAAGCTGCGCAAGGCTGACCTGGTGGAAGGCGTGCGGGGGCCCGGCGGCGGTTACCGCCTGGCCAAGCGTGCGGACCAGATCAGCATTGCCAACATCATCACGGCAGTCGATGAATCAGTCGACGTGACCCGTTGCAAGGGTCACAAGGACTGCCAGCATGGCGAACGCTGCCTGACGCACGAGCTGTGGGATGACCTGAGCCAGCAGCTGTACGACTTCCTCGACGGCATTACGCTGGCGCAGTTTGCCAACCGTCCGGAAGTGCAGAAGGTCGCTCGTCGTCAGGATGAGCGCCGCGGCGCGCGGCACCACTTCATCTTCCGTAACGACGCGGCCTGATAGCGGCCGGACGACCCAGCGGCCCCGGGGCTCCCGGCGCCGCTGCGCAAGACCTGAAGGCCCGACCGGGTGCTGAATCCGGCCGGGCCTTTTCCATTGGCGCATCCTATGTCGTCCGCGGTGCAGGCTGGCCGACGGGTGGCTTCCGAAGGTCGGATGCCGCCAGGCGGCGCAGGGCCATCAGATGTCCGGCCTGGTCGTCGGGCCGCGCGGGCGCGAAGCGGGCCAGGTTGTAGTGCTCGGCGAAGGCGTCGACGATGGGCGCGAGATCGGGCCGTGCAGCCTTGATCCGTCGGGTCCAGGTGACGACGGGCTCGTGTGCGTGGCGGCCGAGTCCCGTCTGTTGGCGTTCGATGCGACGGGACAGGCGTTGCAGGAGTCGATCCGCTGCGTCGAGGGGACGACGAGGTCGGCGCCAGCCGGCCCAGGCCAAAGCCGCGACCGCCAGCAGCCCAAACCCCGCGCCCAGTGCCGTGACGACGTCGCGCCAGTCCGTTGCGTCGAGCCCGAAATGCGCGAAGAGCTCGCGCTGGCGCTCGGGATCGAATGCCAGCACCCAGCTCTCCCAGCGGAACCGGGCGAAATCGCGCCAGTCTTCGAACCCAAACCGAAGCTGTTGCACCCAGCCCAGCCCGTCACGGCGCAGGAAATCGGGCACGGATTCGCCCTCGCCACCGGTCAGGCCGCCAATACCGGCCTCGATCCGCTCCGGAGCGATCGCCGCGGTGGGGTCGACGCGAATCCAGCCCTCGCCATCCAGCCATACCTCGTTCCAGGCATGCGCGTCGGCGTTTCGCAGGCGCAGATATTCGCCCCGCTGCATCCATTCCCCGCCCTGGTAGCCCGTGACCACGCGGGTCGGGATCCCCGCCGAGCGCATCAGCACGGCGAACGCGGAGGCATAGTGTTCGCAGTAACCGGCCTGGGTTTCGAACAGGAACTGGTCGGTGACATCCCCCGCGAGGGTGGGGGGCTGCAGGGTATAGCGATAGGGGGCGGCGGCGAAGCGATCCAGGGCGGCCTGGATGATCGCGCGGTCATCATCGCCATGCGTGGCGCGCCAGAGGGCGACCTCGGCACGGGAGCGAGGGGCTGCGCTGGGTGGGAGTTCAAGGGCGCGTTCACGGGCGGAGCTGCTTAGGGCTTCCTCGCCACCCGGTGGGCGCGACAGGTCGGCCTCGGCGTCGTACTGGATGCGGTTCACGATGCGTCGATCGCGTATGACCTGATGGTTGTCGCGGTACTCGGCGTTATCCGGCAGCGAAACGGGATAGTCGAGCACCGGCAGGTAACGCACACGGGTGGGTTCCAGCGTGGCGGTATAGGCCACCACGTTGTCCGGGTCGTCGGCTTCCGGAACCTCGATGCTGGACTGGCCGCCTTCGGCCTGCCAGCGCCGCCCGTCAAAGTCCGTCATGACCAGTGCACGCCAGTACTGGGCTGGGGGCGGTGGCACGGTGTCGTGGAACTGGACGCGCATCGCGGTGGTTTGGTCCTGCAGGAGTTCCGCGATGTCGCCGGGATTCAGCTCGCCCGAGAGGGCCGTGGTGGCCACCTCGTCACGCTGCGGATCGCCCCAGAGTGGTCCCTGAACGCGCGGGAAGGCGAGGAACAGGATCAGCATGAACGGGAGGGCATGGACGATCATCCAGCCGGACTGCTTCGCCAGGCGCCACCGTTCGAGGGCGCGTCCGGCGTGTACCTGGACCAGGGCGGCGGTCAGCAGCCAGGCGGACAGCAGGGACCACGCAGCGATCAGCAGCGACTGATCGAAGAAATAGGTCGTGACGACCACGAAGTAGCCAAGGAACAGGCCGATCACGATATCCCGCCGGTTACGGGTCTCGAGCAGTTTGAGGGCCATCATGACCAGCAGTAGCGCGGTACCCGCCTCCTGCCCGAACAGGGTCCCGTACTGCAGAAAGGTCATTGCCCCCGCGAACGCGGCCAGAAGAGCCATCAAACCAAGGGCGGGCGGCCTGCGGTCGCGCAGATGGAGCCAGGTCCGCAGCAGGATGGCGGCCGCCACGAGCAACGTCACCCACGGTGGCTGGTGCCAGGCATGCGGGAGCGCGGCCACCGGCAGGGCCAGGAGGGCGAGTTCCAGGCCTCGTAGTTCCGGTGATCGGTGCTGGCCTGCGCGGTTCACTCCTTCGTTCTCCTGGGCGTTTCTGGGATCGGCAAGGGGATCGGCTCGAAGCGGAATTCGGCGAGGGCGCGAAGACCCCGCTCCCGCTGCGCCGGGCCTTGTCCGGGCGGGAGGATCTGGTCGGGCAGGCGCAGCCCCCAGGCGCGGCCTTCGGCCTCGGCGGCCAGGATCTGGTGGCAGAGCATGGAGAGGCGCGTCTCGGTGTCGCTGGCTGGCATGGAGGACCAGTCGATCCAGAGCGTGTCACGGCCTCCTGCGACCGTTTCGCGGATGTGCAGCTTGCCGGTGCGGGCCAGGGCCTTCCACAGGATCCGGCCGGGCGGGTCTCCGGGGCGGTACGGGCGGATGTGATCGGGTGTGGAGGCTTCCTGACGCCGCTGGGGGCCGGCTTCGTCTCCGAGACCGGTATGGGCGGCGCCCGGGTCCACGGGTTGCGGGTACACAAGGATTTCGGCGGCCAACCCAAGCCAGCTCCAGGCATTCAGGATGCCGAGCGGATACTGGGTGCCCAGGTGTTGACGGGGTAGCCGGTAGACTCCGCGGCCGAGCGGCGGGAGGGGCAGGCTGACCACTTGCTGCCCGCGGGCCGGTACTGCAACGGGCACGCTTGTGTATTCGCCAATGCTCAGGTGCAGGGCTTCCCGGTCGCGGCCGCGCGTATCCTCCAGGCGCAGGGAGACGGACAACGGCTGTCCGGCGAAAACCGGTGTGGTGGGCAGCGACGACACCTTGAGCCCGAGCAGGTTGCGATGGGTATACCAGATGGCGTTATGGCCGATCCCGACCAGGAGAAAAGTCAGCAGGAACGCCATGTTGTTGGAGTAGTTGATCGCCCCCAGCAGCATCACCCCGAGGATCGCCAGGAGGGTGTAACCGGCCCGGGTCGGCAGGATGTAGATGCGGTCGCGGCCAAGCGTCGCCTCCGAGCCATCGTCGCGGTGGCGCCGCGTGATCCAGCGGATCACGCCTTCACGCAGGCGTTGCCCCTGCGATCGGAAGCGCTTGTGCAGGGCTAACGAACCGGCACGCATTCCAACAGCCGTTCCACCGTGCGTGCGGGGGTGTCCGGTTCGCGGGCTCGGATCCGATGGCCGGACACGGCCGGCAGGACGTCCGCCAGGTCATCCGGAGTGACGTAGTCGCGCCCATCGAGAAAGGCATGGGCCCGTGCGGCGCGCAGCAGGCCGAGCCCGGCGCGGGGCGAGAGCCCGTGGGCAAAGCGTGCGCGGTCGCGGCTCGCCTGTATCAGGTCCTGCAGATAGTCCAGCACCACTGGCTCGGCATGCACCTGGTTAATTCGGGACTGCCAGCCCTGCAGGTCCTCGGGTGTGACGATCGCGCTCGGGGCAGGATGCGCAACGGGTGCCGCCGCGCCACCGCCGCGTTCGAGCAACGCGCGCTCGGCACGGGCATCGGGATAGCCCAGTTCGATGCGCATCAGGAAGCGATCCATCTGGGATTCCGGCAGGGGATGTGTGCCGACCTGTTCTTCCGGGTTCTGCGTGGCGATTACGAAGAACGGTTGGGGCAGGGGGCGGGTTGCGCCCTCCACACTGGCCTGACGTTCTTCCATCGCCTCGAGCAGGGCGCTCTGGGTCTTGGGGGGTGCGCGATTGATCTCGTCGGCCAGCAGAACCTGGGTAAAGATCGGGCCGGGGTGAAAGCGGAACTCGCCGGAGCTCTGCTCGAACACCGACACCCCGAGGACATCGCCGGGCAGGAGATCGCTGGTGAATTGCACGCGGCGGTAATCGAGGTTCATCGCTGCGGCCAGCGCGTGTGCGAGGGTTGTCTTGCCAACGCCCGGCTGGTCTTCAATCAGCAGGTGGCCATTGGCGAGCAGGCAGGTCAACGCCAGCCGGACCCGATCGGGTTTGCCCAGCAGGATGTCGTTCAGCGCGCTTTCGACCTGGTGGAGAGCTTCGTTGGCCGCGGGCATTGGGCTCCTCGTGGTGGATGGTGTCGGGCGGAAAAGGGGCAGACCGATCAGCGTGATGCGTGGGAAAGATTTAAGCCCCGCTTCGCGTGCCGGGTGAGTTTGCGGCTACCATGGCCGCAATTGCCCCACGAGCGACAGTATGGACAAGCAGGCCGCCGATTCGGGTCAGACGTTTCGCTATGATGCCACAGCCTCGCCGGATGCCCGCCTGCACCTGGCCGGTCGGCTGGACGTGCATGCAGTGGAGCGGGCCTGGTCGCCTCTGCGCCGCCGCGCCCGCGAGCTGGCCCAGGGTACGCAGGCCGCGGTGATGCTGGATGTCGGGGACCTCGAGTATTGCGATGGTGCCGGGGCGGCGTTACTCCATGCCCTGGAGCGCGATATCGAGCGGGCGGGGCGCAAGGTGGAGCTGGTGGGTGTCCAGGGCCTGGTGGAGGAGCAGCTGACCCCGTACCGAGAGCTGGAAACCGTTGAACCGGCACGTCACGAAACACGTGGGGGACTGTGGGCCCAGTCGCTGGAGGCGGTGTCCCGGGTCGGGCAGGCGGCCTATTCGCAGTTCGGATTCATTGGCGAACTGACGCGGGCGCTGGGTTCGGCGCTGGTGCATCCCCGCCAGGTTCGCTGGGGCGATACCTTCCGGGTCGCCGAGGCGGCCGGATTCCAGGCGCTGCCCATCGTCTCCCTGATTGCCTTCCTGCTGGGCGTGATCCTGGCATTCCAGTCCGCGATCGCGATGCGGCAGTTTGGTGGCGAGATCTTCGTCGCCAATCTGGTGGCGGTTTCGCTGTTCCGCGAACTGGGGCCGTTGATGATGGCGATACTGCTGGCCGGGCGCTCCGGGGCGGCGTTCGCCGCCGAGATCGGCACGATGAAGGTGAACGAGGAGGTTAACGCCCTGAAGACGATGGGGCTCGACCCGGTTCGTTTTCTGGTGTTGCCCAAGGTGCTCGCCGGCATTCTGGTCGCGCCGTTGCTTGCGCTGTACGCGAACATGATCGGCCTGCTGGGCGCTGCAGTGGTGATGCAGGGCTTCGGGATCCCCTGGACGGCGTTCTTCAATCAGGTGACCGTCGCGCTCAGCCTGTCGGATCTGTTCTCGGGGCTGTTCAAGGCCGTGATCTTTGGCCTGCTGATCGCCGGCGTGGGCTGCCTGCGCGGGCTGCAAACGGCCAGCGGGGCGGCCGCCGTAGGGATCTCCACGACCAGCGCGGTGGTGACGTCGATCATCCTGATCGTGGTGTTCGACGGCCTGTTCGCCGTCCTGTTCTATCACATGGGGGTCTGACGGGTGGCGAGCGCGGAGCCGGTGATCAAGGTGCGCGACCTCACCATGGGGTTCGGTGACTTTGTACTGATGCGGGACGTCAACTTCGACGTCCAGCGCGGCGAGATCTTCGTAATCCTCGGCGGGTCCGGGAGCGGCAAGAGTACGCTCCTCAAGCACATGATCGGACTGTATACGCCGCAGAAGGGCAACATCTGGGTGGCCGGTGCCGACATCACGACTGCCGATGGCGAAGAGCGCGCGGCGATCCTGCGCCGGGTGGGTGTGATGTACCAGATGGGGGCGCTGTTTGGCTCCATGACGCTATTGGAGAACGTTCGGTTGCCGCTGGAGGTCCATACCGACCTGCCGCGCGAGGCGATGGACGCGATCGCCAAGGCGCGCCTGCAGCTGGTCGGGCTCGGCGAGTTTGCGGACTTCATGCCCTCGGAGATCAGCGGAGGCATGCAAAAGCGCGCGGCGATCGCGCGCGCGATGGTGCTGGACCCGGAAGTGCTGTTCCTGGACGAACCTTCGGCCGGACTGGACCCGATCACTTCGGCGGAGCTCGACCAGTTGATTCTGCGGCTGGCGCGCAGCCTGGATATGACCATCGTGATCGTCAGCCACGAGCTGGCCAGTATTTTTGCGATTGCCGACCGGGTCATTATGCTCGACAAGGAAAGCAAGGGCATCGTTGCCGAAGGGAACCCGGCGACTCTGCGTGACACATCCGATCACCCGTGGGTAAAGCGGTTCCTGCAGCGGGCCGATTCGGCCGACTCCGAAGAGAGATCTACATGAGTGCCCGACAACATTTTCGCCTGGGATTGTTCATCGTCGGTGGCCTGGTGGCGCTGGTGACCGCGCTGATCATCATGACCGCAGGCAATATCTTTCGCGCATCGATCCCGATCGAGACCTACGTGGATTCATCCGTGCAGGGGCTGGAGATCGGTGCGCCGGTCAAGTTCCGGGGCGTGACCATTGGCGAGATCACGAACCTCGGTTTTACCTCGGTGGAGTACCAGCAAGACGTGGATCCGCGCGAGCGCAAACGCTATGTGATGGTCGAGGCCAGGCTCTGGCCGGACCGCTTCGCGGCCAGTGCCCGCGAGCAGGACTTCGAGGCCGAAGTCCTGAAAAACCTGGTGGACGCAGGACTGCGTGTGCGCATCGCGGCGCAGGGCATCACGGGCATGAACTATCTGGAGGCGGACTTCTCCGATCCGGAAGAACACCCACCGCTGGAGCACGACTGGGAACCGCGGTCGACCTACATCCCGTCGTCCCCGAGTATCGCCGTGCAGTTCATGGAGTACGCCGAGAATCTGCTCAAGCGGATCGACGGGCTGGACATTGAGGGCGTGATCGAGAACCTGAACTCGTTACTGGTGACCGTCGACGACACCGTGTCCAGTCTGGACACCGGTGGGCTGAACCAGCGAGCGGATGACCTGATCTCGGAACTCGAACAGACCATGCGCACGGCGGATCGGGTGATGCAGTCGGTCGAGAACCTGGTCGAGCATCCGGACACACAGGCACTTCCGACCGAGACCCGCAAGGCGATCCAGGAGCTGCGCCGTACGGCCGAGGCCGCCGATGTCGCGGGCCTGGTCGAACGGATGGACTCGATGGTCGAGCGACTTGATCGCGGCATGGATGTCAGTGAGTCGAAACTGCTGGAGACCCTGGACGAGCTGCAAGGCGCGATCTCGGGCCTGCGCGGCCTGTCGGATGATGTACGCCGCAACCCCGGTGGCGCGCTGTTCGGTGCCCCGCCACCGCGCAGCCGCATGGACGAGGAGTAAGCATGAACTGGTGGAAAGTACCGACCCTGATGCTCGCCGCGCTGGTCCTGGGCGGGTGCACGCTGTTGCCGGACCGCGAGCCGCTCGATCGCTCCTGGTATCTGCTGGAGTTGCCGGACGAGCCACCCGCACGTACGGCGGAGGAGCCGGTGGCCGTCGAACTGGGGTCGGTCAGGGTCGCGCCGGCCTATGCCGGCAATGGACTGGTATACCGGCTGGGGAATCACCAGTACGAGTCGGATTACTACAACGAATGGTTCCTGAAGCCGTCGGAGCAGCTTGAGCAGCTGCTGCGGGAACGCTGGACGCGCAATGGTGCCGCGCTGGAGCTGGTCGACAACGCATCGGCGGTGCGCGAACAGGGGCGTCCTGCCGTGCGGGTCCATGTCCTGATCACCGCGCTGTACGGTGATCTAGAAGGGGCTGAAGCCGTCGAATCCAATGGGCTGGCCGTGACGGGGACCGGGCACATGGGTCTGCGCGCCCAGTTGAGCCAGGGCGATCGCAGTCGTCTGGTGCATCTGGAATCCGAGCAGGCGCTGGAGCGGCGCTCGGCCTCGCAGCTGGTGGGGGCTCTGTCGCGCGCGACGGCCGAGGTCCTGGCGGATCTGGAGGATGCGATCCTGGAAGATGTCGAGGCCACGCGCGATGACTGATGTCTTCGACTTCTCGGTGCCGGCGGCGGATGGCACCGAACAGCCCCTAGGGGCGTATCGCGGGGATGTCCTGCTGATCGTCAATGTGGCCAGCGAGTGCGGATTCACCCCGCAGTACGAGGGGCTGCAGGCGCTGCAGGAACAGTTCGCCGGACGCGGCTTTCGCGTACTCGGCTTTCCCTGCAACCAGTTTGGCGGGCAGGAGCCGGGTGATGCGGAGGCCATACAGGCCTGTGGTGCGCGTTTCGGGGTCGGGTTTCCGGTGTTTGCCAAGATCGAGGTGAACGGCGAGGGTGCGCACCCGTTGTACCAGCATCTCAAGCAGCAGGCGCCCGGCGCATTGGGCACGCAGGGGATCAAGTGGAACTTCACCAAGTTCCTGGTCGGCCGGGATGGCTCCGTAGTCGACCGATTCGCCCCCCAGCGCAAGCCGCAGGACCTGGTCGACGCAATCGAACGCGCACTCGCCGCACCGCGCCCGGGCGATGGCGGCTGAGGTCGCGCCTGACCCGCGGAACATGGAACCCGGCGAGCGAGGTCCGGCGCCCACGGAACCCGGTGCGCATGCCTACTGGATGGATGTCGCGCTCGCGCAGGCCGAGCGGGCCGCGGAGGTCGGCGAGGTGCCGGTGGGTGCTGTTCTGGTGGATGCGGAGGGTTATTGTCTGGCCGCCGCTCACAACGCACCGATCGGCGAGCATGACGCCACTGCGCACGCCGAGATTAGAGTCCTCCGTAGCGCCGGAAAGCGGTGTTCCAACTATCGGCTGACCGGTACCACGCTCTACGTGACGCTCGAGCCCTGTTCCATGTGTGCGGGGGCGATGATCCACGCCCGGGTGGAGCGGCTGGTGTTTGCCGCTTCGGACCCTCGCACAGGGGCCGCCGGAGGTGCCATCGACCTGCTTAATCACCCCGCTCATAACCACCGTCTGGAATGCATCGAAGGCGTGGCGGCGGAGCGTTCTGCCGAGCTGCTGCGTAATTTCTTTCGTCTACGCCGAAAGCGTTAGATCCCCGTGATGCAAAGGCGTTGCCCGGCGGCACGTTGGGGCGCAGAATCAAGCGAATATGAGAAGGCGTTCACGTTCTGCACATCAATGGTGCGCGGGGACGCCGAGATTCTGTGTCCGGCCACAGGGGTGTACCGATTAGCCAGCCTCCTTCCAATGATGATCGCGGGGATCCTGTCCTGGATTCGGTCACGGGCGCATCCGAGTCGGGGTCCATGGGCGATGCCGATGGCCGCGAGCCGGAGTTCCCGATTGTGGACGGGGAGGGCCGTTCGGACAGCCTTCTTGGTGGGTTGATCCTGATCGCCCGCATGCACGGGCTGCGCCTGACCCCGGATTCCGCGCTTGCGGGGCTTCCGCTGGACGACGGGCGGCTGTGCCCCTCCCTGGTCCCGCGTGCGGCACAGCGTGCCGGACTGACCACACGCACCGTTACCCGCGACGCCCGCGGGCTGAAGGACGACCTGCTGCCCGCGCTGCTGCTGCTGGACCAGAACGAAGCCTGGGTGCTGGTAGGCTGGAACGAAGACAAGAGCGTGGCGCGGGTCATCGATCCCGAGCTGGGTGATGCGGTCATCGATGTGCCGCTGAAGCGGCTGAAAGAGCGCTACGTAGGGCGGGCTATCTACGTGCGGCCCGAATTCCGCATGGATGCCCGCGCCCCGCGGGTCTCGAAGGAGAGCAAGGGGCACTGGTTCTGGCGGGTCATTCGCGAGAACCGGCCGCTGTATCGCGATGTGCTGATCGCGGCGGTGATGATCAACCTGTTCGCGCTGGCGATGCCGCTGTTCGTGCTGAACGTGTACGACCGCGTGGTCCCGAATCACGCGACCGAGACGCTGTTCATGTTCGCGGCGGGTGTCGTGATCGTGCTGATCGCGGACCTGATCCTGCGCACCATGCGCAGCCACTTCGTCGACAAGGCGGCGATGCGCGCGGACGTAAAGCTCTCCTCGCACATCATGGAGCGCGTGCTCGGGCTGCGTATGGAGAACCGCCCGGCGTCGGTCGGGTCGTTCGCATCCAATATCGGCGCGTTCGAGTCGGTGCGTAGCTTTATATCGTCCGCAACGATCATCGCCTTTGTCGATCTGCCGTTCGCGTTCATGTTCATCGCCATCATCGCGTTGATCGCCTGGCCGCTGGCGATCCCCGTGGCCATTGGCGCGCTGCTACTGCTGTTCTATGCCACCGCCATCCATCGCAAGCTGCACGGACTCGCGGAGGAGAGCTACCGCGTGGCGGCGCAGCGCAATTCGACGCTGGTCGAGAGCCTGACGGGGGCCGAGACGCTCAAGGCCCTTGGAGCGGAGGGCCGGGTGCAGGCGACCTGGGAACGCGCCACGACGCACCTGGCCCGGACCAATGCGCAGAATCGACTGCTGACCGCAAGCGTGACGCACACGGCGATGTGGGCGCAGCACACGGTCGGCGTCGCCATCATCGTGCTCGGCGTGTTCCTGCTGATGGAGGGAGATCTCTCCATGGGCGGGCTGATTGCCGCCTACCTGATCTCCTCGCGCGCGATGGCGCCCATCAGCCAGACCGCCGGGTTGCTGATGCAGTATCACCAGGCCTCGACCGCGCTCGGTTCGCTGAACGAGATCATGGCGCTGCCGGTCGAGCGCCCGGCGGACTCGCACTTCCTGAGTCGTGATCGCTTCGAGGGCGCGATCGAGTTTCGCAATGTCGGCTTCGCCTATCCCGAGTCCGCCACACCGGCGTTGCAGGGGGTTTCGCTGAAGATCGAGGCGGGCGAACACGTCGCCGTGCTGGGTCGCGTGGGCTCGGGCAAGAGCACGCTGGCCAAGCTGATCATGGGCCTTTATCAGCCGACCTCCGGGGCGGTACTGGTGGACGGGATTGACGTACGCCAGCTGGACCCGGCCGAGCTGAGGCGGTCGCTGGGCTATGTGGGCCAGGAAGTCACGCTGTTCTACGGGAGCCTGCGCGAGAACTTGGTGGCGGCCGATCCACTGGCCAGCGACGAGGCCATCCGCAAGGCGATCGCGATCTCCGGGATCGAGGATCTGATTAACACCCACCCAGAAGGTGTCGATCTGCAGGTCGGGGAGCGCGGGGGCCGGCTTTCGGGCGGGCAGAAGCAGAGTGTTGGTGTGGCGCGGGCCGTGTTGCACGAGCCCAGCATGCTGTTGATGGACGAGCCGACAAGCTCCATGGACAACTCCACCGAGCAGGGCATGAAGCGCCGTCTGGCGGAATTCATACAGGGTCGCACGACCGTGATCGTCACGCACCGCACCTCGCTGCTAGAGCTGGTGGACCGGATCATCGTGCTGGATCAGGGCCGTGTGGTGGCCGACGGGCCGAAGGAGCAGGTGATCCAGGCGCTGCGGGAAGGCCGCGTGGGCAAGGCGCAGGCATGAGCAAGCGCACGCGCAGGGACGGCCAGGGATTCGAGGCGCTTGGCCGCGGTATGGATCAGACCGGAAAGGTTGGTGCACCGATGGTGGACCGCATCTTTCGCCCGTGGCTGACCAAGGGGGGTGGCGACCACCGCAACTGGGCATCGGACGCCGACTGGACGCAGATACAGGAGCGTCCGATCCGCGCCCGCGCGCTCCTCTACGGGATCCTGATTACGCTGGGCCTGCTGGTTTATTGGGCCTCCGTTGCCGAGATTGACGAGGTGGCCCGCGCGGATGGGCGGGTGATCCCGTCGCAGAACCTTCAGGTGCTGCAGTCGATGGACGGGGGCGTGGTCTCCGAGGTGCTGGTGCGCGAGGGGGATGTCGTGGAACAGGGCGACGTGCTCGTGCGTGTGGACCCGACGCGGTTTTTGTCCGACCTGGGCGAGGCGAGGGCGAGCGAGTTCGCGTTGAAGGCGCGCCGGGCGCGCCTGATGGCGCTGCTGACGGAAACCCCGTTCCTGATCACACCAGACCTGCAGGAAGGGCCGCAGGCCATCGTCGAGCAGGAACAGCAGCTTTACGAAGAAAGCCTGGATGAGCTGCGCTCGCGAATTCGCATTGCCGAAGAGCAGATGCGGCAAAGGCGCGAGGAGCTGAACGAGGTAAGGGCGCGACGCAGCCAGGCTATCCGTGCCCTGGAGCTGGCCAGTCGAGAGCTGGAGGTCACCGAACCGCTGGTGCAAAGCGGGGCGGTATCCGAAGTGGAGATCCTGCGCTTGCGCCGCGAAGTCTCCAACGCCCGCGGCGATCGTGATCAGGCGACGGCGCAGATTGCCCGTCTGGACGCCGCGATCGAGGAAGCGGAAGAGAAGATCCGCGAAGTCCGGCTGAATTTCCGCAATCAGTGGCGTTCGGAGCTCGCCGACACCCTTGGGCGTCTGCAGGAGCTGGCCGAGGGCACCGAGGGCCTGGAGGATCGCGTGCGGCTGTCCGAGGTGCGATCACCCATGGCGGGGATTGTGCAGCGGATGTTCATCACCACGCGCGGTGGCGTGATCTCGCCTGGGCGCGAGGTGGCCGAGGTGGTGCCGCTGGAGGACGAATTGCTGATCGAGGCGCGGGTATCGCCCCGTGATATTGCCTATCTGCGCCCGGGGCTTAACGCCAAGGTGAAGTTTACCGCCTATGACTTCGCCATCTACGGCGGCCTGGATGCCACCGTGGAGCACATCAGCCCGGACACGATTACCGACGACGACGGCAACACCTATTACAAGGTCCGCGTAAGAACCGAGGAAACTGGGTTCGACGAGGAGCATCCGATCATGACCGGGATGGTCACGCAGGTGGATATCATCACCGGGCGTCGCACCATCCTGCAGTACCTGCTGAAGCCGATCCTCCGCGCGGGCGAGCTGGCTTTTACGGAGCGCTGAGCAACATGCAGATCTTTATGATGGACCGAGCGTCGCGGCCGTCGTCTCGCTGGGAAGAGGCCTTTCCGGATGCCCAGGTGCTGCGCCCGCCATTTCCGTCGACCCTGCCGGAGGGCACCGAAGCCTGCTGGATTGGTACGGATCTGGCCGACTGGGAGGAGTACGTCAAACAAAGGACTCTGGTGCATCGGGTGATTGTGCAGTCGCGACACCCGAATGACGAAGAAGGCATCCGTGCATTCGACGCGGGGGCCCACGGCTACTGCCATACACTGGCCAACGTCGCCCAGCTGCGAACGATCGCAGCCACCGTCACCGGGGGTGGCTTGTGGGTGGGTCCCGACCTGATGACCCGGATGATTCGCACAGTCCGCAGCGCCCAGCCCCGCGATCCGGAAACACCGCCGGAGGGGTTCGAGAACCTTACGCCCCGCGAGCGGGAAGTGGCGCTGGCCGTGACCACGGGGGCGCACAACAAGGAGATTGCGCGCCAGCTCGGCATGACCGAACGCACCGTCAAGATGCACCTCGGCTCCGTCTTCAAGAAGCTCAACGTGGATGACCGCGTTCAGCTTGTGCTCCACCTGACCCGCCTGCGCGAATCGCACCCGACCGTCTGATTCAGGTGCGATACGCGTAGCTCGCCTCCAGCGGCGGTGATGCGATTCGCTGCGCTTATCAGCATCCTACGTGACGCTATCCCTCTTCGTTTGACGAGGGTCGTAGGATGCCGATAAGCGCAGCGAATCGCATCAACCTAAGGCCCGCGCCCCGCAGCTTCCATCCGTTTTCATCCAACCGAGCCTCATATCGGTTCTCCCATAACCCCACAAACCCTGTACTTCGGTACACCTGTCGTGCCAACGCCGACTCCCCTAGGCTCGTACCCATCGAAAACTGTGAAGTACTTCCGAGTCCAAGGAGAAGGTCATGTCTGAAGTCGTCGTAGCTACCGTCGAATCCGTGGTGGGTACCGTCATTGCTCGAGACGAGGACGGCAACACCCGGGTCCTGCAACCCGGAGACGAGATCTTCTACGGCGAAGAAGTCATCGCCGAAGATGGCGCCTTCATCGAAATGGCCTTCGAGGACGGATCCACCATGTCCCTCGCCGGCAACGAGTCTGCCACCATCACCGACGACCTGGCGGAATCCGCCGAGCCGGCACCCGAAGATGCCGAGATCGCCGACGCCACCGTCGAAGAGATCATCGAAGCCCTCGAGCGCGGTGAAGACATCACCGACATGATCGAAGCCCCAGCCGCCGGTGCCGCCGGTGGTGCCGCCGGAGAAGGCGGCGGCTTTGTCCGCATTGCTCGCGGCTTCGAAGAAGTGGCCCCGGTCAACTATGCCTACGACGCGAATGTGCTTCGCGGTCCGGGTGAGTCCGTCGGAGACGACGGTGCAACGTTGGGAGATGATGAGGACCCGTCGGAGGATGGCCCGAGCCCGTTCCTGACCGTGCAGGTTTCGCCTTTCGGAGACGTCGTAGGGCGCGCTTCCGTGCGTGAAGAAGGGACCCACTGGGCACCGGAGGATGAGCGAGGGCTGCAGAATTTTGAGGGCGTTTCGACGATGCAGGTCGAGGTCCCTGGTGGGCACGAGAGCCTGATTGGAACGGAGGTCTTTTCTCTTGCCTCCTCACTTGACTTGGATGGTATCGACCCGGCGACAGCTGGCCCGGTTTCGTATTCGTTGATCGGGGGCGATACCGATCTGCTTGCGATTGGGGAAGACGAACAGGGTGACCCCGTCATCGTATTGACGGAAGCGGGTGCGGTAGCGGTACAGAATGGCCAGGTCTCAGGCAACGAATTGCAGGTGTTTGTTCAGGGGACGGTCGAGGTTGACGGTTTCGGCGAGCTTGTAGCGACCGATGAGGCCGATATTTCGGTTGAAGTACCGGAACCTGAATTACAGATTTCAGTGACCCCCCGCCATGGCGAGACCGACAGCGAAGTGGAAGGCAACCCGGTTCAAGGTCCTCAGGCCTTTAGTGTTGGCACGTTCGATACGCCCGCAGAATCCGATGGGGGGCAGATCGCTGGTGGTTTTGTCCTGTTCGAGCTCGCTATTGAGGATCTGAATTTTGACGGGATTGACCCCGCAGCCGTGAGCGTCAGTGACATCGTGTACGAGATCGTTGAGGCGACGGAATCTCCGGAAGGTGAGGCCTACATGGAGGTTGACGGAGATACGGTCGTCCTCACGGAAGCCGGCGCCCAGGCACTACTCGCCGGAGAGGTGGACGGGAATGAACTGAGCGTGACAGTACGTGGGAACATCGAGATCACGGGTGACGTAAACAGCTTCACGGTGGAGTCCGATAGCTTCTCCACCACCATCGCGCAGGAAGACCTGCCTCTGGAGCCTGGAGACATTGATGTCTCGCTGTCGTTGACGGAGGGCTTTTCGGAGCTGGATGAGTTGCTGGAAGCGGATTCGGAGACGGGTGTGTCCGTGAAGACGGATGCGGACGGGCTGAATCTGACGTCGATGGGCAAGGTGACGGTGGAAGGCGAGGAGTACACCGTCTGGCGTCTTCGCAATGGTACGGAGAGTGACGAGGTGGCGTCGCTGTCGGCGGTGGGTACGGACTACGAGGCGTACTACGAGCTGCCGGCGGGGACGGACACCTATGTCCTGAGTCCGGAGTCGGATGGTGCGGCGACGCACATCATGACGGTGGGTGACTGGACGAACACCAAGGCGGCGGGCGATCAGGACTTCGCGTCGACGCTGAAGGTATCGCAGGAAGGCGACAGCCGTTATGCGGAGATCAGTGGTAGCACGACGAATGTGCCTACGGGCAACGAGGTCACGCTGCTGATCACGGACGAGTCCGGGAAGCAGGTGGAGATTGTTCCTCCCGCGCAGGTTGATAATGACGGCAACTACAGCGCGGGCCCTGTGGACATCTCCGAGTTGAGTGAGGGCACGCTGACAGTGACCGCGACGGTCGATGATCAACTTGGCGAAGAGGTCTCGGCGACGGGTACGGCTGAATGGCACCTGGTAGACGAAGTCGTGGCGATAGATGGTCCGTCGATCGTGGTGACGGCGGGTGATGATGTCCTGGAAGGCAATGCGTCTGAAGGGGATGTGGTGGCGACCAGCGCGGCGGAGGATCCGCTGGGCGAGGGTCTGACCTATGCCTTCACCGGTGACAGCAATGCGGCGGGTTACTACGCCATCGATGACGAGACTGGCGAGGTGACGCTGACCGAGGCCGGTGCGGACCATGTGAATGGTGGTGGTGAGCTGCCGGACGTGGACGTGACGGTGACGGATGACGCCGGCCGCACGGCGAATGACGATGCCGAACTGACGGTGATCCCCGAGCCGAGCATTGATGGCTTGGTCGGTGATGGTGGCGATGGGTTCGTCTACGAGACCTTCCTTGAGAATGGGACCGGTGTAGTCGGTGACGACGCACCCGAGGACGCCGGTACCAAGGCGAGCGGTCAGTTTACGATCACTGCGGCATCAGGTGTGGAGACTCTTGCTATCGCCGGTGAGGCCTGGGGAATTAACGACCTCAATGGGGCTTCGGCATCGGAACCTCTGACGGTGGAAACCAACAAGGGTGTGCTGTCGATTACCGACTTCGAGGACAATGGTAATGGCACCTATACGGTGGACTATACCTACGAACTGACCGCGCCTGCCGATCATCCGGATGAGGGGCGGGATGAGCTCGAAAAAGAGGCAATTAACGTCGTGGTAACCGATAACACCAATCGGACAGCCGAAAATAGCATTGACATCACAATTGTTGACGATATTCCGGTCGCCGAGGACCCCTTCAATGGCGTCCTCGGGACTGAATCCGGTACGACATTGATGGCTGACTCCGGGCTTCGGATTGGTGCAGATCGTGATGGCGCCGAAGTCACTTCGATTGAGGTGTCTACCAACGATGAAGGCTTCATTACGGTTAAAGGTGTTGGCACCGAAGATGAAGTTTTGCTTACGTCAGATGGAGATGCACTGAAATGGCAACAGGATGAAGATAGCTCAGGGCGTTGGGTCGCGGTAACCGAATCGGAGGAAGAAGAAGTTTTCTCGATCTTCTTGGATGTTGACACGGGTGAGTACACCGTGAATCTGTATCAGGATCTCGATTCGGTGGCACAGGTCACCGCCAGTTCCGGTGATCTGAGTACTGACGGGGGCAAAGGCCCGCAAGTCTCCGTGTACGACGGTGAAAACGAAGATGACAGTGATCTAGTAATCACGTTTTCCTCTGACGATGATGAAGTGAATTGGTCTGGCGGGGGTATTGGGGTTGGCAACCAATACTTGGAGTCGGGGCAGAGTGTTACGGCCGATTTTAACCAGTTGGTGTCCCAGTTTGTGATCACGGACTTCGACACGAATGCGCAAAATCAAGAGCTTTCTTGGGTTGCCTACCGTGATGGTGAGGAAGTCGGTGATGGCTCTAGGTCTGACTTCGATTCCCCTTACGTGATTGAACCAGGTGAATCGTTCGACAAGGTTGTACTTTCTAACACGGGTCAGCCCGTTTCGGGGCGGCGCGGTATTCGGATCGATGAATTCGATGTTTCGTATGGCAGTGAACAACTCGATTACTCGCTTCCGGTCAGTTTTGACGTGAAGGATGGGGACGGAGACAAGCTTGAGGACAAAGGCGAGTTCGACTTGACTTTTAGTCCGAATAACGTGTTCGAAGGCTCAGAGGCTAACGATGTCATTGTAGGTACTAACGATGATGACGTCCTGTTTGGCGGTGAGGGAGATGACATACTCATCGGGGGTGCAGGAGATGACCTCCTTACCGGTGGCGCCGGGGATGACGTTTTCCTCTGGAACTCGGGTGACGAAGGGTCCACGGATGAGCCGGCCAACGATGTCGTAACCGACTTTGGCAACGGTGACAATGTCCTTGATGTCTCCGATCTCTTGGATGGCGCCAGCGAGTCTGACGTCGCCGACTTCATTATTGCCGAGGAGGATGGAGACGATACGGTTCTGTACATCAACTCCGAGGGCAACCTCGGGGGTGATGCGGACAATGCGGACCAGACCATCCGGCTCGAGGGCAAGTCATTCAGCGATCTTGGCGGGAGCGATTCTGAGGCGGTGATTAATCAACTCCTGACCAACGGCCAGCTCAAGATAGATCAGTAAGTGGTTGAGGGGCCCCGCCGGTATCAATTGGCGGGGCTTTCTCGTGTCTGAGGGTGTAGGCTGAGAGTTGGGGCAACGGACGGCCGGAGGGCCGCGTATGTATGTGAGACGGGATGCAGAGGGCAGGATCGATTTGGTGAGCCGGGATGCGGATGCCGAGTGTGCCGAATTCGTGGCGGCCGATGCACCGGAGCTTTTGGCGTTCTTGTCGAGTACTGACGACGAGCCCGCGCCGCCCGCTGCGTTACAGGCATCGGATCTGGAACTGATCCGGGTGCTCGAAGATCTGGTGGAAGTGCTCACGGATAAGGGTGTGATCCGGTTTACAGACCTGCCGGATGCGGCGCAGCAGAAGCTGCTGGGCCGCAAGGATCTTCGGGCTTCGGCTCGGCGACTGAATTTGGTGGAAGACGACGAAGGCCTTCTCTAGAAAGGCTGGCTAGAACATCACGTGTCATGCACGACGGTGTGCCGGTGGCGATGGACCCAGACCAGGCACTGAGGTTGGATCGATTATGGACGCGAAGGCGTCTGTTTGAGCCGGTCTTGAGGGCTGGCGCATGAGGGGGATTCGATGGCAGTGAATACGGTAGTGGCCACCGTCCAGGCATTGACCGGGACTGTGATTGCGAGAGATGTCGACGGCAATTCCAGGGTGCTCGCCGTCGGCGATGCCGTGTATGCGGGGGAAGAGGTGATCCCACTGCAGGGGGCGTCGGTTGATCTGCAGGCAATGGAAGGTGGTGTCTTGTCGCTCGGGGAGGGTCAGCAGGTCCTGGTGGGCGAAGCTCTGGCGGATAGCGGCCGTGCGGACAATCCAGAGATTCCGACGGCGGAAGAAGTGATTGCGGCCCTGGAGCGTGGTGAGTCACTGGATGCGCTGATTGCGCCACCGGCGGCCGGTCTCGAAGGTGGTGATAGCGATGGCGGCGGTTTCGTGCGTGTCGCACGCATTAACGAGCCAGTAGAGCCGATTAACTACACTTTTCCGGAAAACGTCTTCGGTCGTCCCGATGCTCTGGGCGAGACCGTCGCGGTGCCGGGAGGAGAAACGGCGGACACGGTTGTGCCTCCCGGGCAGCCACCAGTAGAACCACCGGTTGAGCCGCCCCCTCCGGTGACCGCCAACCCGACGCTAACGGTGTCGGTATCCGTGGCGGCCGGATACGGCTATGACGACGCGAACGATGCGGCTGCGGGCGATGTGGTCTTCGAGGTTTCCCATACCCTGAATCTGGATGGGCTGGACCCCGCTCTAGCCAGCGCAATCGTCTACAGCATTGTCGGCGGCGATACGGCGTATCTTGCGCTCGCTCAGGATGGGGCGGGCAACTGGGTGGTGGTGCTGACCGAGGCCGGGGCGGCCGCAATCCGGGCAGGTGTGGTGGACGGTAACCAGTTGAACGTGATCGTGGAGGGCACGATTGAACTGGTGGACCTTCCCGATCTGGTGGATACCGACAACGCTTTTGCGCCGGTTCCCGAGCCGGGGATTGTCGAGCCCCCAGTTGAGGCGGATCTTTTCGCCTCAGCGCACGTGGTCGGGGCCAGTCCCGCCATCGGAACGATGGCAAACGTTCATGGCTTGAAGGACACAGGTGCCCAAAGTGCGGCCGTGTCTTACGGAGAGGGGTTTTTCGCCGTAGATCACCAAGGCAACAATAATCCCAGTGCGATTGACTTTATCGAAGCCCTGCTCTTCGAGTTTCGAGAACCGACCGACACCGCGGTGTTCCAGATTGAAGGTGCAATCAATGGCGGCTCGTATCACCTTTACGATGCCGATGGAGTGCGCATCGGCGAGGCTCGTGATCTTGCCGCGGATGTGAACGAAGACGGTTTCCTGGAGCTGAGCGGCGAGACGTTTTCCTATATTGCATTTCAGGGCGGCAGTACAGGTTCGGGAGGGAGCGGGGATCGAAGCGAGTTCTCGGTTCGACCGGTGGATTTGTCGGTCCAGGTTGGCGAGGGCGATGATGCCGATTTCTATCCTGCCGGAGGCGATGAAGCCCTGGTTGCCGATTCGGTGGAGACGCTCGAAGAGGCCGATGACTTTGGCGCGAACTTCCTGACGGTGGACTCGGATCAGGACATTTTCGTGGTTGCGGAAGGCGGGCAGGGCACGACGGACGACCCCGCTCGGTTCGTGATCCAGGGGTTTAGTCTGGAAAGCGACAACGGCGCCGCCCAGATTACGCTCGGCGAGCTCCTGTCGAGCGCGAGCCAGGAGACCATCGACCAGTACCTGATGGCCGAGTCGCAGGGAGAAGATACGGTGCTGCACATCAGTTCCGGGGGCATGCTCGGGACGGATACGGGCGGGGCCGATTACGCGATTACGCTGGAAGGGGTCAGCATGGACGGTTTCGACTCGTCCTATGATTTCATTCAGACGCTGATCGAGAACGGCCACCTGACAATCGATCAGTAAGGGGCTGTCTGCCTGATGGAAGAAGCCCGGGCCGCATCGCGGACCCGGGCTTTTTTGTTCATACGCAACCGAGACCGCCAGTGTGTTGACGGTTGCGTGAGGCGAATCCACGACCTGTACTTCAGTACAGCTAACGGAATTT
Source organism: Thioalkalivibrio sp. ALJ12 (assembly GCF_000378305.1). Taxonomy (NCBI): domain Bacteria; kingdom Pseudomonadati; phylum Pseudomonadota; class Gammaproteobacteria; order Chromatiales; family Ectothiorhodospiraceae; genus Thioalkalivibrio; species Thioalkalivibrio sp. ALJ12. The sequence continues at coordinate 480,473 of NZ_KB899539.1, read as the reverse complement.
TGACGCTAGGCGTAACAATTCAATCATGAGCACCCCAGTGCGGGGGAGCATGATGAGGGATAAGGCCATGAGCCCGGAAATGATTGTTGCAACGGTTCAGGCGGTGATCGGGACCGTGACTGTTCGTGACGCCGAGGGCAACTCGCGGGTACTTCAGCAGGGTGACCCGGTTTATGCTGGAGAGGAGGTTACAACCCAGTCTGGCGGCTTGGTGGAGCTCGCGTTGGCGGATGGTTCGAGCGTCACCCTGGCGGAGGGCGAAGCGGCGACACTCACAGAGGACCTGGTGCAGTCCGCAGACGCGGATCCGATGGCGTCACAAATAGGCGATGCCACGGTCGAGGAGGTTATCGCGGCGTTGGATCGGGGCGAGAGCCTGGATGATCTGCTGGACGCGCCGGCTGCGGGTGTAGAAGGTGGAGCACCCGGTGAAGGCGGTAGCTTTGTCCGGGTCGTCCGCGTGAATGATGAAGTGCCGCCGGTGCAGTACGTTTTTCCCGTGAATGCACTGGGCCAGCCGGAACCCGGAGAGGGTACCGACTCGGGCGGGTCTGTTGCCTCGGCGGACGAGATCGTTGTCGATGAACAACCGCCGCAGGACGTGCCTGGCGACCAGGATCCGGGTGATGAGGGCCCGGGTGATGAGGGCCCGGGTGATGAGGATCCAGGCGACGAGGACCCGGGTGATGAGGACCCGGGTGATGAGGACCCGGGTGATGAGGATCCAGGCGACGAGGATCCGGGTGATGAGGATCCGGGTGATGAGGACCCGGGTGATGAGGACCCGGGTGATGAGGATCCAGGCGATCCCGATCCGCGCGAAATCTATAGTGACGTGACGGCGCATACGGTCGGTAGCTCGACGCAAGGCACCGCTGCAACGGCTTCTGGCTTGAAACAGACTGGGCACCAGAGTGCCTCCGTCTCCGTCAGCGAAAATGGCTTCTATGCAGTGGATCATCAAAGCAATGCGGATGATCCCAACGCGATTGAGCACAACGAAGGGCTTTTGTTCGAACTAGTGCAGCCGGTCGATGGGGTTCAGTTCGCCGTGGAAGGCCCGATTACCGGTGCGACGTACGCCCTGTATGACGAACAGGGCGACCGGATTGCGACAGGAGATCTGGTGGTGGTCGACGGCGTGGCGACGATCGAGCACGACGAAAGCTTCGCCTACATTGCCTTCTTTGGCGGTCGGGAAGGGCCCAATCAGAGCGCTTATTCGGTCAAACCGCTGGGGGTGACTCTGGTCGGGACGGAAGACAGCGACACTCTGATCGGCTCGATCGGCAATGATGTGCTGATTGGCGGCGATGGGGACGATGTCCTGTTCGGAGGCAGCGGCGACGATACGTTGATCGGTGGGGCCGGAAACGACACGCTAACGGGCGGAGGCGGCAACAATACCTTCGTCTGGAATGCGGGAGACCAGGCGAATGTTGCGGGGCAGCCGGCCGAAGATACCGTCACGGACTTCAAGCCCTGGGACGGGACGTCGGGTGATGTGCTGGATCTTTCGGACCTGTTGCAAGGTGAAAGCGAGGACAACCTCGACAATTACCTGTACGCGCAAACAGAAAACGGAAACACTGTGCTGTACGTCCACTCGAACGGCGGTCTCAACGGTGACAAGGACAATGCGGATCAGATCATCACGCTGCAGGGCGTTGATCTGGGTGACAGTTCCGATGCCATCATCCAGGCGTTGCTGACTAACGATCAGCTAAAGATCGACCAGTAGAACGCGCGATTCGTTTTTGTCCGCGAGGCCCCGCCATTGTTGGCGGGGCTTTTTTGTGGCGATCAAGCCTTGAGGGACTGAACGGCTCGGCCGGTCACGCCGTCGATCCCAAGCTCCATCAGGGGCTCGATATCGTCGGTGCTGTCGCAGCCTTCGGCGATCACCAGAATGCCGATCGAGTGCGCGAGGGTGCAAAGCCCGCGAATCAGCGCCTGGGTCTCCGTGGATCGATGGACACCCTGGATCAGCGAGGCCTGCAGCTTCACGTAATGCAGCCCATACGCGGTAAGGTCGTGTGAGCGGAACGCCTCCGGCCCCGCGTGCTCTAGACCGACCACGAAGCCCGTGACACGCGCGATACGGCACAGGTCGCGCAGTTCGGCCGGATGCGCCAGGGCGCCCCGGGCCGGGAATTCCAGCCACAGTCGACCGGCCACTTCCGGGTCGGAGGCCAGGCGGGATTCCAGGCGTTGGCGAAAGTCGGTGTCCTGCAGGCTGTCGACCGACAAATTGATTGCGAGGCGCTCGTTTCCTGCTCGTAGCTGATCGATGGCGGCATCGAGGACGGCGTCGTCCAGCTGCCGGATCAGGTCCAGGCGTACGGCCCAAGGCATGAAATAGCCCGCCGGGCGCGATTCGCCATCCAGCAGCAGGCGCATCGGCGCTTCGTGGTGCATCAGCTGGTGGTCGGCGTCTATCACCGGGAATCGCGCGAGCTTCACGCCATGCGTGGCCATGGCCACGGTGATCGCGGTGCGCCATTCGTTCTGATTGGCATGTGGCAGCACGGCATGAGGTTCTTCGGCGATGGAATCGCCCGGCTCCAGTTCCGCGCGGACCAGCGCCTGGTCGACGCGGCTGAGCACCTCTCCGGTGGTGTCGTCGGGGTGGTAGGGCGTCCCGGCCAAATGCAAGGCCATGGCTTCGGGAGCTTTGGGGCCCAGCTCCGCGCGGATCGCCGTCAGCAGGGACTCGGCAAAACGGCGGCTGTCCCCTATGCCGTCGCCAAAGACGGCAATATCGGAACCCTTGAGGCGCCCTGCGGCGCCGTAATCGGTCACGCTGGTTTGTTGTTCCGCGACTTCGGCAATGCGTGCCAGAAGCTCATCCAGCTTGTCGTGTCCGATCGCCTGGTTGAGCTCGGGCAGGCTGGCGACGCGCAGGACGACAAAGCTCCCGGCGGAACCGGCGTGCCGATTTTCGAGGGTCGACTGGAATCGGGCCAGGAAGGATTCGCGGTTCAAAAGGCCCGTTACATCATCGTGTTGAAGGCGAGTTTTCAGGCGTTCTAAACGCGTGGATTCTTCCTGCAGCATCATCCGGACGTGCTCGGTCAGCCGGTTCATGGCGCGGACCAGTGCCTGGAACTCCCAGGTGCGGGGTTCCGGGGTGGTCACGAACCGCCTTTCGCCGACGGCCTCGGCCTGTTCCACCACTTGCTTCAGAGGCCGAATCAGCCGGCCGAGCAGGAACGACCCAATCAGGCCGATGATCAACAAACCGCCGGCAAAGATCGCGGTGAGGCGGAGGGTGCCGTCCCACAGGGCCTCGTAGGCGTAATTCGTCTGGCTCTCGACGATCAGCGTGCCGAAGGAAGACCAGCCATCGGACACATGCGCGATCCCGGGGCGCACGTTGAAGGCCAGGCGCTCGACAAACCATTCGGGCACGCCCTGGGGTGGCTCGGGGTTGCGGCGTTCGATCATGAGGTCGCCGGTCGGATCGATCAGCCGGATGTGCTGGTAGTGGCCGGTGTCGAACTGCGAGGCGATTTGCAGCTCCACGGTGGTCTCGTCCTTGGGCAGCTGGGAAAGCGACAAGGCCAGGGATGCGGCGTTGTCGATGTTCTTGGTCAGCAGCTGCTGCGCCAGGTAGTCGCGGGCGGACAGGGTGCTCACCACGATGCTGACCAGTAACGCCAGCAGCATAATGATGGCTACCGCGATCCAGAGTTGTTTTCTCAGCGTCATGACTGCGCCCTCATTCCGGGGTCGAGTTGATGGGTCGGTCGAGATCAAGGCCGTATTCGTCCAGCTGCTCCAGGACGCGGCGCCAACGTGACAGGCGGGCCGTGGGGTCGGCCGCGGACTGTGCCTGCCCGTCGGGCCAGAGTCCCTCGCTATTGAACGAGAAGATCGGCGTCAGGTCGTCGCGCTGGGAGGCGCGTTCAATTCGGGTCACCAGGTTGTCCAGGACCTTGGGCTCGTCTCGCGGGTCGGTGAAATAGCCGAGAACCATGTGCGCCTGGCTGAGATTGCTTCCAGGCCCGCCAAGGCGGGCTCGGACGTAGAAAAGCCGCAGGCGTTCATCGGGGATACCCAGTTTGCGCAGGCTGACGTACTTGGCGATGGAGTAGTCCTCGCAGTCGCCAGCACCCTTGTCCAGGGCCTCCAGGGGGGTGGCCCAGAAGTCTTCCTGGCCCCAGGTGACCTGGTCGTCCTGGTAGCGCAGCTGACGATTGAAAAACTCGTTCACCCGCGTGATCTGGGTCTGTTCGTCTTCATCAGCGAGACCCTCCAGCAGCTCGCGCCAGCGCCGCACGCGCTCGGCGGTTTCCGGCCCATATCGGTCGGCCGCAACCTGCTCGAGCTGAGCGAAGCTTTCGAGGCCCGCATGGCTGGCGCCCAGTAGCCACGCCCCGGCGACCAGCACGAGCACGAGGCTTGCGCGCCGTATCAGTCGGGACGGGTTGCGGGGCCAGATGCCAGGCACGTCGGCGCGCTCTCCGGTGGCTGAAAAAAGCACTACTTCCCGAATGATGGGCTACGCCTTTGTGGAAAGCCAGAAACATAAATCCCAAGCGTAGTGCTGTGCGGTGTTTCTCGCCTTATCAGGCGTTTGTTTGCCGTTATGTGAACCATTTCAAAAATGATTGCGCGGGTAAGGGCTTAGGCCTATCGTTCAAATGTGTGAGGCGCACATAAGCGTTTCTTCCGGTTAGCGGTATGCGCTGGCTCGGTGACAAAAAGAGTGGGCGAACAGGTTTTATGGGAGGACAAAAATGATGAACCGAATTAGGCCTGCGGTTGGCAAAGGTGGTTTGCTGGCCCTGACGGCGGCCGTGGCGATGGTAGTGGGTGGTTCGGCGCAGGCCGACGCCCCGGAGCCGTTGCGTGACGCCGCGATGGAAGCGGTACTCTCCAACCCCGATGTGCAGTCGCGGTGGCATGCCTTTCGCGCCTCCGGGGAAGAACAAACGGGCGCGCGCGGGCGCTTCCTGCCCGAAATCGACCTGAACGCCCGTGCCGGTTATCAGCGCCAGCGCTCCAGCGACGACAATTTTGATTCGTTCTCGCGTAACCCGCGTGGTGTCGATATCACGCTGACACAGATGCTGTACGACGGCTTCGAGACCGCAAGCGAAGTGAGCCGTCTGGGCGAGATTCAGCGGGTGCGTTACTTCGAGCTGCGCGAGACGACCGAGGAGATTGCACTGGAAGCCGTGCGTGCCTTCGCCGATGTCCAGCGTCAGCGCGCCCTGGTCGACCTGGCGCAGGAGAACTACGACGCGCACAAGGAGGTTTACGATCAGATCGTGGACCAGACCGATCGCGGCGTGGGCCGGGGCGTTGACCTCGAGCAGGCCTCGGGGCGTCTGGCTCTGGCCGAGTCCAACCTGCTGACCGAGCGCCAGAATCTGCACGACGTGAATGCGCGGTACTACCGGATCGTAGGGCAGATGCCCGCGGACGACCGGGTGGATCTGGTCGGGACCTTCTCTGACGAGCCGATTCCCGGGACGGTTCAGGAGGCCCTGACCGAGGCCATCACCAAGAACCCGGCCATGTTCGCCTCGCTGCGCAACATGGAAGCGGCCCAGGAACAGCGCAACGTGGCCCGTTCGGCCTTCCATCCGCGTCTGGACCTGCAGCTGCGTCATGCCTATGAGAATGATGTGCTCGAACGCGAGGACATCCGTATCCATGACACCTCGGCGCTGGTGGTGATGACGTGGAACCTGTTCCGCGGCGGCACTGACCAGGCGCGGGTCCGCCAGTTCACCGAAGAGTTCAACCAGGCGCGCGATCAGCAAGAGTCGGTTTGTCGCAATGTGCGCCAAACGGTGTCGGTGGCCTACAACGACATGCGTTCGCTGGACAGTCAGCTGCGCTTCCTGCGCCAGCATCGGGACTCGTCCGACCGCGTGCGTACCGCCTATCGTCAGCAGTTCGGCATTGGCCAGCGTAGCCTGCTGGACCTGCTAGACACCGAGAACGAGCATTTCGAGGCGAGCCGTGCCTACATCAACGCCCAGCACGATATGGAGATCGCCAAGGCACGGGCGCTGAATGGCATGGGCCGACTGCTCGAATATCTCGATATCTCGCGTGGCGACATGCCGACTGCTGCCGAGCTGGGGCTCGTGGATGATGCCGCCCGGATTGATCCGGAGTCGGTCTGCCCGGCGGATGCGCCGCAGATGAGCGAAGCCCGCCACGAAAGTATCTTCCGCTAGGACCGACCCGCGGGAGTGCAGACAAGCAAAGGGCCAGCCATTTCGGCTGGCCCTTTTGCTGTGTGCGATATGGAGCCGGCGACAGGAGTCGAACCTGCGACCCTCTGATTACAAATCAGATGCTCTACCAACTGAGCTACACCGGCCAGGTGCGCGGTTTCGAGCCTGGCGGAGGGCCCGAGATAAAGAGGTGGTGCCGGGAGCGAGAATCGAACTCGCACTCTGTTGCCAGAACCGGATTTTGAATCCGGCGCGTCTACCAGTTCCGCCATCCCGGCTTTCGAGGCGCTAGTGTAGCGCACGAGCAGGGTGTGGCAAGGGAGATTGCGCCTTCGCTTGATCCGCATTCAGGGCGCCGGTGCGTGGTAGCATCGCGCGCCATGCGTGTTTCCGATTTCGACTACGAGCTCCCGCAGGAGCTGATCGCCCAGTATCCGCTGCCCGAGCGAGCCAGCTCGCGCCTGCTCGTGCTGGAAGACCAACGGGCGGAAGATGCCGCGTTTGACGCGATTGAGTCACTGCTGCGGCCGGGCGATCTGTTGGTGCTGAATGACACGCGCGTGATCCCGGCGCGGGTCTTCGGGCAGAAGGCGAGCGGTGGGCAGGTCGAGGTCCTCGTGGAACGGATCGAGTCACCGACCCAGGTGCTGGCGATGGTGCGGGCCAGTCGGGCACCGAAGCCCGGCACCTGCCTCCACCTGGCGGATGCCTTTACGGTGGAGGTGACGGATCGTCAGGGGCCGTTTTTCCGGCTGCGTCTGGTGGACGGCGCCGACATGCTCGCACTGCTGAAGCAGCATGGTCATATCCCGCTGCCGCCGTACATCGAGCGGGCGGACGAGGGCAGCGATGCCGAACGCTACCAGACCGTGTTCGCCCGCAAGGAGGGCGCGGTGGCGGCGCCGACGGCTGGGCTCCATTTTGACGATGCACTGCTGGACCGGCTGCGCGCGCAGGGGGTCGAGACGGCCACGGTGACGCTGCATGTCGGGGCGGGGACTTTTCAGCCGGTGAAGGTGGACGACACCTCGCGCCACGAGATGCACGCCGAGTGGCTGGAGGTGGGGCCGGAGGCCTGTGCCGCCGTGGCGGCCTGCAAAGCGCGTGGCGGGCGCGTGGTGGCTGTGGGCACGACCTGTGTACGGTCGCTCGAGACGGCCGCGGCGGAGGGCGGGCTTAAGCCCTTTCAGGGTGAAACACGACTGTTCATCCAGCCCGGATATCGTTTTCGCGTCGTGGACCGGATGGTGACGAACTTCCACCTGCCGCAGAGCACGCTGCTGATGCTGGTAGCCGCCTTTGCAGGATATCGGCGGATCCTGGACGCCTATGCCCATGCGGTCGCGAATCGCTATCGCTTTTTCAGTTACGGGGATGCCATGTGGTTGGCACCGGGCGATCCCGCGGATCTGCCGCCGAGTGTCCGGGAGGAACACGATGGAGTTTGAACACCTGGGGCGGGATGGCGCGGCACGCCGAGGCCGACTGCGGTTCCCGCGCGGTGAAGTCGAGACGCCGGCCTTCATGCCCGTTGGGACCTACGGGACCGTAAAGGCTATGACCCCGGAGGAGCTGCGCGAGCTGGGGGCACAGATCATCCTGGGCAACACCTTCCACCTGATGCTGCGGCCGGGTACCGAAGTGATCCGGGCACATGGTGACTTGCATGACTTCATGCACTGGGAAGGACCGATCCTGACCGACTCCGGTGGATTCCAGGTTTTCTCGCTGGCCGAGATGCGCAAGATCAGTGAGGAGGGCGTGCGTTTCCAGTCGCCCGTGGACGGGTCGAAAGTGCTGATGACGCCGGAGTCGTCCATGCGGGTCCAGCGCGAGCTGGGGTCGGACATCGTGATGATCTTCGACGAGTGCACGCCCTATCCGGCCACCGAGGACGAGGCGCGCAAGTCGATGGAGCTGTCGCTGCGCTGGGCCGCGCGGTCGCGCGAGGCGCATGGTGACAATCCGGCGGCACTGTTCGGTATTGTGCAGGGTGGCATGTACCCGGCGCTGCGTCGGGAATCAGCCGCCGGTCTGCGCGAGATTGGCTTTGACGGCTATGCGATCGGCGGGCTGTCGGTGGGCGAGCCGGAAGATGAGCGGCTCGCCACGCTGGATGTGACCCTGCCGCTACTGCCGGAGGACCGCCCGCGCTACCTGATGGGCGTGGGGCGGCCCGAGGACATAGTGGAAGCCGTGCGCCGCGGCGTGGACATGTTCGACTGCGTGATGCCTACCCGCAACGCACGCAATGGATTTCTGTACACCCGGGAAGGGGTCCTGCGTATCCGTAATGCGCGCTTCCGTGACGACACGGGCCCGATCGATCCGGAGTGTGGTTGTTACACCTGCCTCAATTATTCAAGGGCTTACCTGAAACATCTCGACAAATGTAACGAGATTCTCGGGTCGCGCCTGGCGACGACCCACAACCTGCATTACTACCAGGACCTGATGCGCAGCCTGCGGGAGTCGATTGCGGCGGGCACGCTTCAGGCGTTCGTCGCCGATTTCTATGGTCGGCGCGGCATGGAAGTGCCGCCTGTGCCATAATCCGCGCGGCAATTTTCGCGAGCCCGATCACGGGTCTCGCGGGCGCCGGGCGCCAGGCCCGGCGGCCCTGAACCGATTCGCTAGACGGGAGTGTTCCAATGGATTTTCTGATTTCTGCAGCGCATGCCCAGGACGGTGGTGGCGCCGGTGGTGGCATGATCGAATTCCTGATCATGATCCTGATCTTTTTCGCGATCATGTACTTCCTGATCATTCGCCCGCAGAGCAAGCGCGCGAAGGAACACCGGTCGATGGTGGAGTCGCTGTCCAAGGGTGACGAGATCGTGACCAATGGCGGTGTGGCCGGCACGATCACCGAGGTAGGGGAGAACTTCATCAAGGTCGACATCGCCAATGGCGTGAACATCGCCGTGCAGAAACAGTCGGTTCAACAGGTTATGCCCAAGGGCACCCTCAAGGACCTCTAGGGTCTTCGAATATGCGCAATTCCTATCCGGCGTGGCTGTACGCCCTGATCGTCGTCATCATCCTGGGCGCGGGGCTTTATGCCGCGCCCAACCTGTTCCCGGAGGACCCGTCGGTCCAGATCGGGAACCCGACCACCGGCGAGATCGATCAGAACATCCGTGAACTGATGGGCACCATCCTGGGCGCCCAGGGCGTCACGCCGCACACGGTCGAGGAGCAGGACGACGGCCAGATCCTGTTGCGCTTCGAGACCACAGACGAGCAGTCCACCGCTGCCGAGATATTGCGCAACGCGCTGGATGACAATCACACCGTCGCCCTGAACATGGCCCCGGCCACCCCGCGCTGGTTGCGAGCCATCAATGGCCAGCCCATGGCTCTCGGCCTCGACCTGCGTGGCGGGGTCCACTTCCTGATGGAAGTGGACCTGGACGCGGTGATCGGTACCGCGATGGAGCGTTACTCGAACGAGCTGCGCGGACGCCTGCGGGAAGAGCGTATTTCGTTCGACACCGTGGAACGCGGCTCCCGCGATCTGACCGTGATGTTCGAGAGCGAGGCGGACCGCGAAGCGGCCGAGAGCTGGCTACAGCGCCAGTATCGCGAGGAACTGGTCTGGGAGTCGCGTGGGTCCGGGGACACCAGCCGACTGGTAGCCACGCTGGATGACGACCACCTGACGGAACTGCGTCGTCAGGCCCTGCAGCAAAACATCTCCACGCTGCGTTCGCGGGTCGACGAGCTGGGCGTGGCGGAACCGATCATCGCTCAGCAGGGCGAGAACCGGATTGTGGTGCAGCTCCCGGGCGTGCAGGACACGGCACGGGCAAAGGAGGTCCTGGGCGCGACTGCGACGCTGGAATTCCGCCTCGTGTCGGAGAGCGGTGATGCGCGGGAGGCTGACGAGACCGGGCGTGCGCCGTCGGGCACGCGTCTTTACCACGAACGCGACGGGACACCGGTGCTGCTGCAGCGTCAGGTCATGCTGACCGGTGACTACATCACGGATGCCTCCTCGGGCATTGCCCAGGATACGGGCGGTCCGGCGGTGTTCATTAATCTGGACGGTCAGGGTGCGCGGATTTTCTCCCGCGTGACCTCGGACAACGTCGGTCGGCTGATGGCCACCGTGTTCATCGAGACCTCGACCGAGACCGTTGAGGAAGACGGTGAGCAGGTGATGCGCACCTCGCGTAGCGAAGAGGTAATCAACGTCGCACGCATCAACGAGCCGCTGGGGCGTCGCTTCCAGATCTCCGGACTCGACAGCAGCCGCGAGGCCCGCAACCTGGCGCTGTTGCTGCGCGCCGGGGCGCTCGCCGCGCCGATGTCGATCGTCGAAGAACGTACGGTGGGCCCGAGCCTCGGTCAGGAGAACATCGATCGCGGTATGCAGTCGGTGGTGATCGGCTTCATCGCCGTGATGATCTTCATGGTGCTGTACTACCGGGTGTTCGGGGTGATCGCGAACGTCGCGCTTGCGTTGAACCTGATCTTCATTGTCTCGGTGTTGTCGATGCTGCAGGCGACACTCACCTTGCCGGGCATTGCGGGGATCGTGCTGACGGTGGGTATGGCCGTCGATGCCAACGTGCTGATTTTCGAGCGAATACGCGAAGAGTTGCGAAACGGGTTGTCACCACAGGCCGCGATCGCCTCGGGCTATGATCGCGCGTTCACCACGATTGCGGATGCCAATGTGACCACGCTGATCGCGGCGCTCGTGCTGTTCCTGTTCGGCACCGGCCCGATCAAGGGGTTCGCGATCACGCTGTCGATCGGGATCATCGCCTCGATGTTCACGGCGATCATCGTGACCCGCGCCATCGTCAACCTCACCTACGGGCGGCAGCGTCGGCTGAACCGTCTGGCTATCTGAGGCGGAGAACGACATGCTTCCGCATTTGAATTTCGCCGAATCGAATCTCGATTTTCTCGGCAAGCGCAAGATCACGATCACGGTTTCCCTGATCCTGATCCTGATTTCTGTGGCGCTTCTGGCCACGCGCGGGCTGAATTTCGGGATCGACTTTACCGGTGGCACGCTGGTCGAGGTCGGATATCCCGAGGCGGTCGAGCTCGATCCGATCCGCGAGACGCTGGCCGATGGCGGCTTCGCCGGGGCCCAGGTGCAGACCTTTGGTACTTCACGCGATGTCCTGATTCGTCTGCCCCCGAGCGAGGACGACGATGATCCGGCCACGCTGTCCAACCGCGTACTCAATGTCTTGCAGGATGGAGGTCCGGATGACCCGGATCTGCGGCGTGTGGAGTTCGTGGGGCCTGCCGTGGGCGAGGAGCTGCGCGAGCAGGGGGGGCTGGCGATGATCTACGCCCTGGCCGGGATCCTGATTTACGTCGCGGTCCGCTTCGAGTGGCGATTCTCGATCGGTTCGGTGCTTGCGTTGATCCACGATGTGGTGATCACGCTCGGGATTTTCTCGCTGCTGCAGCTCGAGTTTGACTTGGGGGTCCTGGCGGCGGTGCTTGCGGTGATCGGGTATTCATTGAATGACACGATCGTGGTGTATGACCGAATACGCGAGAATTTCCGAATATTGCGCAAGAAGGGCACCGAAGAGGTGATGAACATCGCGGTGAACAAGACCCTGGCGCGTACCATTGTCACCAGTACGACGACCCTGCTGGTGTTGTTCGCGCTGGCGTTCCTGGGTGGCGCTGCGCTGCAGAACTTCTCGATCGCGCTGATCATCGGGGTGATTGTGGGTACCTATTCGTCGATCTTTATCGCGGCCACCGCGGCATTGCTGCTAGGCGTGGACCGCCAGGTGCTACTCCCGGTGAAGAAGGAAGGCGCCGAGGAAGATCAGACGCCTTAGCGGACATCCGCTGGAATCAGTGGGCACAAAAAAGCCCGGCAGCCTGCGAGGCTAGCCGGGCTTTTCGCGTTCAGGCGGTGGTCAGAACGACAGCGCTTCCTTGATGATGCGCTCCACCAGTTCGTTTACGTCGCGCAGGCTCTTCTTGGAGTCTTCTTCACCGATCTCGGGGACAGGGGTGTAGCCCATGTACACCACGCCGGGCTCATCGGTCAGCTCGTACACCGTGATGATGTAGGGGCAGAACACCATGTTGTGCGGGTCGGCCTCCATCGTGGCGCGCGAATAGCTGGCGCTACAGAAGTCCAGGGACTTGCCATTGAGATAAATGCCCTCGCCACTCTCCTGGCCAGCGGTGCGGTCCAGCATGTTGGCGATGTAGCCGACGTTGTTGATCACCAGGCCCTCGGATGCGATGGCTTCCTCGACCATTTCAAAGTAGTGATCGAACTCGCCTTCGATCTTGAAGATCACGCGTTCGTCGGTTTCCATCACGGTTTCGTACGCGGTGGCAGTGGCACCCAGTGCCAGGCCGGCGCCCAGCGTCAGGGCGAGCGCCGAACGGCGCAGCAGTTGGGACAAATTAGGGAATGCCTTCATGGTTCCTTCCTCGTAGTAGGTTCCAGGGGCCCAAGGCCCATTAGTCGAAGAAATGGCCCGCGAATCGGGTGCGTGGAGCCCAGTAGGGATTGTCGAGTTCCTCAATGCGGACCTGCCCGCGCGAGCTTGGCGCGTGGACAAATCGGCCTTCACCGACATAGACCCCGACGTGGTCAATTTGATTCCCGTTGATCGCGAAGAACACGACGTCTCCGGGGCTCGGGTCGCCATCGCGCTTTACGGCTGCCGAGGCCTGTTCGCCCGTGGTCCGAGGGACATCTTGACCCGCCTCGCGGTAGGCGCGCTGTACCAGGGCGGAACAGTCGAGCCCGTTGGCGTCGGTGCCGCCGTAGCGGTAGGGCGTGTCGAGGTGTCCGAGCGCCGCCAGTACGACCTCGGAGCGCTTCAGCTCGGCCTCGGGAACATAACTCATCGGGCCTTCGGCTACCCGGGGTTCCGGATCGACCTTGAGGGGCTCCGGTGCCGGCCCGCGTGGTTCAGGGCTGCTTGCGCACCCGGCCAGTACGAGCGCTGCCCCTAGCAAGGGGAGAACGCTGTGGGAGGATGGTATGCCGGATTGGGACCCGTAGGCCGGGGAGGGCGTTGGCCCCGGAGCACTAGAACATTTCGGTTTCTTCATAGCTTTCCGGTACCTGGAACAAGGCCTCGCTAAGGGCGTCCGTCGACAGCCCTGCCAGTCGGGTCGTGACGCCATCGTGTTCGCGGACCTCGAGAGGGATGCCCTCCACACGGGGAAGGAGCGACGCCCCCATCTGGGAGGCCATGGGGCCTCCGGCCTCAAGGGCGCGCAAGGACAGCTCATAGAGGCGATCCATCAAGGCCCCGAGGGTCTGAAAATCGGACGCCTCCAGGCCCAAGGATTGCGCGTCGGCGACGCAAACGGTGCTCTGGGGGCGGTCATCGATCAGCACTTCGATTTCGCTGCAGACAAAGTCCCCGATCTCGCGTTGCTCATTGGTCTCGCGGGTACTGATTTCGGCCTCGAACCCCTCGGGGCCGATCCCAAGCTGCTGTTTGAGCTGATCGCGAACGTCCGGGGGGAGCTGGTCCATCTGGCGGCGCAGGTCGCTGACCATGTCGGTCATCGCCTGGATCTGTTGATCCATCACCTCGCGCGTCAACGGCAGATAGGTCTGCTCGTCGTCATCCACGACGGTGAGCTGGTCGTTGCGCGCGTCGAACAGCATGTACCCGGAAGTTCCGCTGATCGCCTCGTTCAGCTCCATGCGGATCATGTGATCGCGCACGAGGATCTGGCTCTCGAGCCCTTCGTCGTCGATGTAGTGCAAAAGGGCGTCAGCCTGGGCCGGCAGGGCGGTCGCCAGGACAATCAGACAGGCAGCCGGGAGTAGGGCGAGGGTACGGGACATAGGCATTCGCAGATGTTGTGTCAGGCTGTATTTTGGCACGTACGCGGACAATTAGGCGGAAACCGGTTGCAGAAGCTGGCGTGCCAGGGCATCGGTATCCAGCGGCTGTTCCGGGGCAACCTCCACGACGCCCTCCGCTCCGGTCGGCCATTCCTGCTGCGGGCGTTGCTGCTGCATCACCTGGTAGTCGGCATCGGACGCATCCTTACCGGCCGCAGAGCGTTGCTCGAGGCGTTCCTGCAGGACGCGATCGCTGGCGTGGCAGGCGACGACTGCAAACCCCGCCTGGTGCCGGGTAGCGAGCTGCTGGAAGGGTGCCCGCTGGGCACGGGTCAGGAAGGTCGCGTCGACGATCACGGTGTGCCCCAGCGCCAGCAGGGTGTCCGCGCGGGCGCGCAGGTGGTCGTAGATCTGCCCGCGAGCCTCTTCGCTGTAGGAGACCGCGTCGCCCATGCGCTTGCGCTCGATATCGGAGCGCAGCCGCAGCGCCCCGAGGGCCTCAACGATCTGCGTGCTGATCACGGTCTTGCCGCTGCCGGATACGCCATGCATCAGCACCAGGCGCGGCGCAGACGGCTCGGTCAGGCGTTCGGCGAGTGCGAGATAGCGCCCCATTTCGGCGCGGTGGGCCGCCTGTTCGTCCGAGGGGAGATGCGACTCCTGCGCGTGGATGCCCTGCACCTTGGCGCGGATCAGAGCGCGATAGACCTGATAAAGGGGCAGCAGCCGGAGCCCGGCGATGTCGTCACGACCGTCCAGGTAGGCATTCAGCAAGCGCCAGGCATGCGCCCGGGCCTTGCGTGCCAGCAGGTCCATGGTGGTGAACGCGATCTCGGAGATCACGTCGATCCAGCGCAACTCGGGATCGAACTCGATCGCATCAAACGCCGCCAGGGTCTCGCCGTTTTCCGGATCGTCGACATACACGATGTTGCCCAGGTGCAGGTCGCCATGCCCGTGGCGGATGAAGCCCTCGCGGTGGCGTGATTCGAGAAGCGGGCCCAGGCGTTCGATTTCGTTCCGGGTCCAGCGCTCCAGCGCCGTGAGCCGGGCCCTGTCGACCTCGCCATGGATCGCTTCGCCCAGGGCCGGGAAGTTGTCGAGCATGGGCTGGGTTGCCGCTTCCGGGGTGCCATGGGGCGAGTCGGCGCCGGCGCGCTCGGTGCGCTCGTGAAAGGCAGCGATGTAGTGGCCCAGTGCCTCCATGGCCTCGGTGGGCAACTGGCCCTGGTCCAGCAGGTTATCCAGTTGCTTGCGGCGATCGAATCGGCGCATGCATACGGCGTAGTCGAGGATCGGGCCTTCGCCATTGATGCGGGGAGCCGAGGCATCTCCGTTCAGGGTCACCACATCGAGATAGATTTGCGGGGCGAGGCGGCGATTCACCTTCAACTCGGTTTCACAGAAGTGCTGGCGCGCGTCGAGCGTGGAGAAGTCCAGGAATCCCAGTGCGAGTGGCTTCTTGAATTTGTAGGCATAGTCACCGGCGAGAATGACGGTCGAGATGTGGGTCTCGATGCGCTGTACCTGATCTTTCGGTGGTGTGGGCTCCGGGAATCCCAGTGTCGCAATCAGGGCCTGCAGTTGTTGTTGGTGTTGTTCCAGCGCGCTCATCACGCCTCCATGGGATTGGCAGATCGCGATCGGGTGGACGGGTTTTGTGCCGATTCGTTCCCGGAAACGCGGCATTTGCGGCATGTCTGCTGTTCCCGGTCAGGTTAACATTGGGACTGATCCCTTTCCTTGTGCCGCTTCCAGAAGCCCTCATGCCCCGAAAACGTACGACCCGTTCCCGCCGAGGTGGCCGATCCGGAGGCCTGCGCCGTTTCTTTGGTGCCGGGGTGTGGCTGTTCGCCGGTCTGGTGCTGGCCGGCGTCGGGGTTGGGGCGATCTATGTCGTCTCGCTCGATCAGGAGATTCGCGAGCGCTTCGAAGGCCAGCGCTGGGCCTTGCCGGCGCGCGTCTACGCGCGACCGCTGGAGCTGTACGAGGGTCGGGCGCTAACGCCCCAGGCGTTGGAAACCGAACTGGAGACACTGAACTACCGCAGTAGCGCACAGGGAAGTGGCCCGGGCGAGTATCGCGTGGACGGCAACCGGGTGTCGTTTACCACGCGCCCGTTCACCTTCGGCGACGGTCCGGAACCGGCCCATTCGGTGCGGGTGGATTTCTCAGGTGGAAGGGTGCAGTCCGTCCAGGAGCAGGGGAACGGAGAGCGCGTCGATCTGATGCGGGTCGAGCCCTTGCTGATCGGGAGCATCTACCCGACCCATGGCCAGGATCGCATCCTCGTGGCCATAGACGAGGTGCCACGTGAATTGATCGGTGCACTGCTCGCAATTGAGGATCGTCGCTTCATGTCGCACCGCGGGGTGGACCCGGCGGGGATTGCCCGGGCCGCCATGGCGAATCTGCGCGCGGGGCGGACGGTGCAGGGTGGCAGCACGCTGACGCAGCAGCTGGTCAAGAACTTCTACCTGACACGGGACCAGACCCTGGCGCGCAAGGCGAACGAGGCGGTCATGGCCTTGTTGCTGGAGCGACGCTATTCCAAGCGCGAGATCCTCGAGGCCTATATCAACGAGGTCTACCTGGGCCAGTCGGGCGAGCGCGCGATTCACGGATTCGGCCAGGCGTCCCAGTTCTACTATCAACGTCCGCTGAACGAACTCCGCCTGGACCAGTTGGCGCTTCTGGTAGGGCTCGCCCGCGGTGCCAGCTACTACGACCCCCGGCGTCACCCCCAGCGTGCCGAGGCGCGCCGTGATCAGGTGCTGCGGGCGATGCTGGAGACCGGGCTGGCCGATGCCGACCAGGTCGAGGCCGCGCTCGATACTGAACTCGATGTAACCCCCGTGGTGCCACAGGGCCGCAGCCGATTCCCGGCGTTTCTCGACATGGTGCGCCGCGAGTTGCGCGCTGACTACGCGGACGAAGATCTGCGCAGCGAGGGGCTACGCATCTTCACCACGATGGACCCGGTCGTGCAGCTCACGCTGGAGGAGCGCGTGAAGGCAGGTGTGGATCGGGTGATCGAGCAGCGCGGGTCCAGCCTGGAGCGCCTGCAGGCGGCTGCCGTTGTGACGGATCCCCAGGCGGGGGAAGTGCTCGCGGTGGTCGGGGACCGCGATCCGCAGTATCCCGGCTATAACCGGGCGGTCGAGGCGCAACGTCAGGTCGGGTCGGTACTCAAGCCCTTCGTCTATCTGGCCGCGCTCACGCAACCCGGGCGCTATACGCTAGCAAGTCTGCTGGATGACAGCCCAATGACCATCCAGCTGCCGCATGGCGAACCCTGGACGCCGCGCAACTTCGATCGCGAGCACCGCGGCGACGTGACGGCGTGGGAGGCACTGGTCCAGTCCTACAACGTCGCCACGGTCCAGCTGGCCGAAGAGATCGGTATTTCGCAGCTGATCGACGTGCTGCAGACGCTCGGCTTGCAGCGCACCCCGGCGCCGTTGCCCTCGCTGGCCCTCGGGGCGATCGAGTTGTCGCCACTGGAGGTGGCCGGGCTGTACCAGGCGCTTGCCAATGGCGGCTATGCGACCGGCACCCGCGCGATTCGCGATGTCCTCGATCTCGAGGACGAGGTCCTGTCCCACTACGGGCTGGAATTGCGCGGTGCCGTACCCGATGGGGCGGTCAGCCTGCTGACCCACGCCCTGCATGATGTGACTACCGAGGGGACCGGGCGGCAGATCAGCCAGCGCCTCCCGGGGCGCGTCGTGGCCGGCAAGACCGGCACCACGAACAACTTCCGCGACAGCTGGTTCGCCGGGTTCGATGATCGCCATGTCACGGTGGTCTGGCTGGGGATGGACGACAACGAGGCGACCGGCCTGACCGGAGGGGCGGCCGCCGCCCCCATCTGGGCGGACATAATGGCAGGTCTCGGCGCCCAGTCGCTGCGCCTCGACCGTCATCCGGAGATTGCCTATCAGGCGATTGACCTGAAGTCCGGGCTCCGTGTCGAGCAGGACGACCATGCCTGCGAGGCGGTGAAAACGCTCCCGTTCTGGCAGAATTCCATCCCCGAGAGCCGTGCCGACTGCGACACGGGCCGTACCCCGGATGAGCGGGGCTTTTTCGAGAGATTGTTCCGCTGATGACTTCAACCACCTCCTTACGCTCGAGCCTGCCGTTTCGACCTCGCCCGGTCGCCGCACTGCTGACGGTGCTGTTTCTGGCGGCCTGTGCGGTGCCGGAGACACGGGCCCCGGCCCCCGAGCAGCCGCCGGCGGCCGAGGCACCGGAGCCTGAGGCGATCCCGCACGAGGAGTCGCGCGAGCCTGAACCGGCGGCGGAGCCGGACGCCACGCCGTCGGCCGCGCTGGCCCTGGCCGAGCAGGCTGAAGGCTCGCGCAGCGAGGGGAACCTCGAGCGCGCCGCCCAGCAGCTGGAGCGTGCGCTGCGGATTGCGCCGCGCGATGCCTCGCTGTGGCATCAGATGGCCCACATCCGGCTGGAGCAGGGCAATTACCCGCAGGCGGACCGTCTGGCAGGGCGCTCGCTGCAACTGGGCGGCGAACGGGATCGCTCGCTTGCTCTGGAGAACTGGCGTGTGATCAAGGCCGCGCGCGAGGCGATGGGTGACGAAGAAGGCGTCCGGGAGGCCCAGGAGGCCATTCAGAGGCTGGAAACCGGCGTTGTCTAAGTCCGCCGAATCACCCGCGACGGCCCCATCCGGGTCGGCGGCCGTGCGCGCGCTGAGCCCCGGCGGCGATCTGGCCGAGGCACTGCACGGGTTTCGCCCGCGCGAGCCGCAGCAGCGCATGGCGGCGGCCGTGGAGTTGGCCCTGGGGCAGGCCCCGACTGCATTGCTCGTGGAGGCCGCCACAGGGGTGGGCAAGACCTTTGCGTATCTGGTGCCGGTCCTCCAGTCACGCCGCAAGGCCCTGGTGTCGACGGGCACCAAGACGCTGCAGGACCAGCTCTTCGAACGGGATCTTCCGACCGTATGCGAAGCATTGGGCTATCGCCCGCGCACCGCACTGCTAAAGGGCCGCGCTAACTACCTGTGCCATTACCGCCTGGAACTCGCGGCCGCCGAGGCCGGGGGCCAGACGCAACGTAGCGCGCAGCGCGAGCGCATGCCCGTTATCGAGGCGCTGCGGCAGTTCGCGCGCACCCATGCCACGGGCGATCTGGGACAAGCGGGCATCCTGGCCGAAGACTCGCCCCTGTGGCCGCAGGTGACCTCCACCGTCGACAACTGCCTGGGCAGCGAGTGTCCGCAATACAACGACTGCTTCGTGGTGCAGGCGCGCAAGCGCGCGCAGGACGCCGAAATCGTGGTCGTGAATCACCACCTCCTGCTCGCCGATATGGCGCTGAAGGAAGAGGGTTTCGGCGAGCTCCTGCCGGAGGTGGATGCCGTGATCGTCGACGAGGCCCATCAGCTGCCGGAGATCGCCGGAGCGTTCTTCGGCGTTGCCGTGGGGAGCCGGGCGTTGCGCGACCTGGCGCGCGATGTGCGCCGGGAGCAGGAGCAGGCCGCCCCGGAGATGGTGGTGATCCGCGAGGCTGCGGTCGAGCTTGAGACTGTGGCGAAGAAGCTGCTCGACGCGACACAGGGCATGGAACCGCGCGCCGCCTGGGACGTGGTGAACGAGAAGGGCCGGGTGGAGCCGTCGATCGAGGAGCTGGACGAGGCCCTTTGCGGGTTGAGTGATGCGCTGGCCCCGGCCACCGAGCGCGGACCCGGCCTCGAGCAGGTGCAGGGGCGGGTACTGCTGATGCGGGAACGTCTGCAGACCTGGCGCGAGGACACGCCGGATACCGTAGCCTGGGTGGAGCGCTTCGCGCAGAGTCTGATCCTGCACAGGACGCCGCTGGATGCCGCGCGACCGCTGGCGCAACGGCGGGCCGCGCGCCCGGCTGCCTGGGTCTTCACCTCGGCTACGCTGGCCGTTGGAGAGGACTTCACCCATGCCTCGCGCCGTCTGGGACTGCCCGCGGACGTCGCCCAGGAACGCCTGGAGAGCCCCTTCGACTTTGCCCGGCAGGCCTGCCTGGTGCATCCGCAGCCTCCGCTGCCCAACCCGAACAGCCCCGAATACACGCGCGCCTGTGTCGCCTGGGCCTGGCCTCTGCTGCGTGACAACCCGGGCGGCGGGTTTTTTCTGTTCACCAGCCATCGTGCTCTGCAGGAGGCGGCGGCACTGCTACGGGCCGAGCTGCCCGATCGCGAACTGCTGGTACAGGGCGAGCAGCCCCGTAACGACCTGCTGGCACGGTTTCGCGAGAGTGGTAACGCCTGGTTGCTGGGTGCCCACAGCTTCTGGGAGGGCGTCGATATCCGCGGGGAGGCGCTGTCGGTGGTGATCATCGACCGCCTGCCGTTTGCGGCGCCAAACGACCCGGTGCTGCAAGCCCGCGCGCAGGCCCTGGAGGCCGAAGGGCGTTCGCCGTTCATGGAGTTCAGCCTGCCGCAGGCGGTGCTGGCCCTGAAGCAGGGGGCTGGACGCCTGATTCGTGATGCGGATGACTCCGGCATCCTTGCGATCTGTGATCCCCGGCTGACCGGAAAGTCCTATGGACGCCGGTTCCTGGCCAGCCTTCCACCGTTTTATCGGACGCGGGACCCGATCGCGGCTCTGCAGTTTCTGGCGACCGCACGGGAGCGTGTCGAATGCGACTGATCGCCATCGAGACCTGCACCGAGATGTGCTCCGCCGCGTTGTGGGTGGATGGGGCCCTGGAAAGCGTCGAGGTGCGTGCCCCACGCAAGCATGGCGAACTGATACTCCGGCAGGTGGAGGAGCTGCTGGCGCGGTCGGATATTGCACGCTCGTCCCTGGATGCCGTTGCCGTCGGCCGTGGACCGGGGGCATTTACCGGCGTTCGCCTTGGGCTGGGTGTCGCACAGGGCATGGCCTTCGCCCTGGATTGCCCGGTGCTCCCGATATCGACCCTGCAGGCGCTTGCGCAGCAACTGGTCAGCGAACGGCCCGACTCACCGTCGGGCGAGATCCTTGCGGCCCTCGACGCCCGCATGGGCGAGGTGTACTGGAGTCTGAATACGGTCGTCGAAGGGCGTGCGCAGGCAGCGGCGGAACAGGTCGCGGCGCCCGGACAGATATCCCCCGCCTGGCGTGGCGCACCCGACCGTGGCATCGGTTCCGGTTTTGCCGCCTATCCTGAACTGGGCGAACGCTGCGGATTGGGCGAGGAGCGGCTCTATCCGGACGCACTGCCGCGGGCGCGCGAGGTGGCCATGCTGGCCGTGGATGCATGGGCACGGGGCGAGGCAATTCCGCCCGAACAGGCGCAGCCGGTTTACCTGCGCGATAACGTTGCCGCGCCGCCCAGTCCGCGAGGGGCGAAGACATGACGCCGGTATATCCATGGTCGCCACCGATTACCGGGCGCATGAAAGAGGCCCCGGAAGATTTCTGCGTATTCGAGCTTCCTGCGACCGAACCGGAAGGCAGTGGCGAGCACCTGTGGCTGGAGATCGAAAAGCGGCTGCTCAACACCGAAGATGTCGCCGTCGCGCTGGCGCGGGCTTGCGGGGTGCCGCGCGGCCAGGTGAGCTATGCCGGGCGCAAGGACCGGCAGGCCGTGACGCGGCAGTGGTTCAGCGTGCAGTGCACGGCCGCTGCCGAACCGGACTGGCAAGATCCAGCGACCTTGATACAACGCATGGGCAAGGACGCTGTGGGCGAGGCCCGAGTGCTGCGGGCCGAGCGGCATTCGCGCAAGCTGCGTACCGGACACCTCGCGGGGAACCGTTTTGTCGTCTGGCTGCGGGACGTTGCGGGCGATCGGGACATGGCGGGGCAGATCCTTCGGCGTATCCGGGAGGAGGGGGTCCCGAATTACTTCGGTCAGCAGCGGTTTGGCCGCCGAAACCTGGAACAGGCCGAGCAGTGGCTAAGCGGGGGGAGGGCGCCGCGGGGGCGCAACCAGCGCAGCCTGCTGCTCTCTGCGGCGCGCTCCGCGATCTTCAATGCCGTTCTGGCAGAACGGGTAGCCGACGATTCCTGGGCACGGTTTCTGCCCGGTGACGTGGCGACGTTTCAAGGCTCCGGCAGTGTGTTTGCCGTCCCGGAGGTGACTGCTGATATCGAACAACGCCTGGCGGAGGGGGTGATACACCCGACGGGCCCGCTGTGGGGTCGTGGCGAGCCACTGACGGCGGGCGATGTGCGTGCGCGGGAGGCAGAGTGTGCCGGTCGTTTCGAGAGCCTGGCGTCGGGTCTGGAGGCCCAGGGCGTGAAGCCGGCACGCCGTGCCCTGCGCATGCTTCCGGGGTCACTCGGTTTCGAGTGGCAGGGGAATGACCTGCGGCTTGAGCTGGAACTTGGCCCCGGCGAGTACGCGACCAGCGTCATCGACGCATTGATGGACAGCGCACCGAAAGCGGATACCCCCTAGGGAGTGGCCGCGCTCAGGCGGAGCGGGCCTCGGTCTGCTTGAGCTTCTGTTCGGCTTTCTCGGCGCGCTGCTCGGCCTCGACCCGGGCCGTGATGTCTTTCTGGATACCGATGTAGTAGGTCAGATGGTCTTCGTCGTTGAACACCGGCGTAAGCGAAAGCTCGTTCCAGAACTGCGAGCCATCCTTGCGGTAGTTGCGCAGTGTGACGCGGCAGGGACGGTTCTCCTGGATTGAAGCTCGGATCTCGGCGATTGCCTCCTGATCGGTATCGCCCCCCTGCAGGAAGCGGCAATCACGGTAGAGGATCTCCTCGGAGCGATAGCCGGTCAGTTCTTCGAAGGCGCGATTGACGTAGATCAGGATGTTGTCATCGCCTTCGCGTTCGGCGATTACGACACCGTCGTTGGAGGCGTCTATCGCGAGGGCCAGGAGTTCGGCATCAATCGTTCGCGTCATAGTTCGGTCACGTTCGTGTTCGGGTCTGGCGGGCGGGACCGTCCTTCAGGGGGATGCCCGTGTTTGAGAATCAAGTGTCTCGAAAATATCACGAATGTGCCCCCTCGCGGGGCATTTTTTGCGCCGGATACGAAAAAGGCCGCCCGGAGGCGGCCTTTCAGGGGGCGAGATGCCCGCTGGATTACATCTCTTGCGTGATAGTGAATGCACCGCGGACGTCGCCTTCGCTGTACCCGGTTGCCTGGTCATCCGGATACAGACGCTCGAGCGCGTGCTTGACGTCGCTACCAATGTCCGAACCGTGGCAGGCCAGGCAGGCACCGCCGGTCGGAATCGCCGCCATGAAGCGGAAACGGGCGCCATCGTCGCCCTCGACCACTTCGTGGCGCGGAGCAAGCTCGTTGGCGGGGGTGCCGTCGGCATGCTGGGACTGGAAATGCTCCAGCTGGATGCGTTCCCATTCGTCCGGACTGTTGTCAGGGTTGCGGATCTTCAGGCTCGTGCGACCGACTTCCCAGCCGGTGTCGGCCGCAATCTCGTCCGCAATTTCGGGAGCCCGCTGGTTGCAGACCTCAATGGCCTGGGTCGGCCCGCCTTCTTCCATGGCGGCGACCAGTTCCCCCTGGAGGGTGCTTGCGAACTGTTCGATCGCCGCTCGAGTTTCGGCGATGCGTTCTTGCAGTTCTGCTTCGGTCATTTCTTTTGCGTGATCGTCGCCAAGGGCGTGTCCGCTAGTGCTGACGAACGCGGCCAAGCCAAGGGCGATCGGGGCTAGCTTCCAATTCTTCATGAACAGGACCTCCCATTGCAGTGTCCGTTGCGTCCCGTAGAACTGTACAAGACTTGTACAGAGCATGGTACGGATTACCGAAGATTGCAAGGACTGGCGTAGGAAAAACGTGAACCAGTCCCGCGCTGAATCCCCAGCCTGGAATCAGTCTAAGCCTAAGAATCAGCGAATGGGAATATGTGACTTAAGTATAGCTGGTGGGCGTGGTAATGCGCGTGCTAGCGCTGCGCTTTCGGCCGCTTCAGGAGGACATACACGGCGCCCGTACCACCATCGGCGGGCGGCGCGGAGCAGAACGCCAGCACGTCGTGGCGCTGGCGCAGCCAGTGATCCGTGAGCCCCTTCAGGACGGGTCCTTTTTGCCGCGAGCGCATGCCCTTGCCATGCACCACACGGACGCAGAGGCGCCCATGCGCGCGGGCTTGATCGAGAAACTGCCCGATCGCCTGTCGCGCCTCGTCCGCGAACATGCCGTGCATGTCGAGTTCATCTTCCACGCGGTAGTGGCCACTGCGAAGTTTACGAAAAATGCGGTGGCTGATGCCGTCGCGGGCATAGCGCAGCTCGTCACCCGGCTGGAGCTCGGAGGCGCCGATCGGATCGCTGAGCCAGTCGGAATGGGCGGCCGCCTCGTCGCGGTCACGTTGATGGGCGCGGGCAGGGGGGCGCGGCTTGCCGGTGTCGGCCTGGTCATGGTGCAGGCGTCGCACATCGCCAATCGCACGCAGGAATTCGTCCGCGTCATCGGGCATATCGTTGGGATCATCACCGGAGTTCATGGCAGGATACTCGCGTTTTCCGTGGCGTGGACGGAGAAGAACCTCAGGCAGACGGTGAGGTTCGTGACCGCGCTCGGTGTTCCGAATCCAGTATATTAGGCCACTTCCCAGCGACCCCAATCCGAATGCGCATTCTGGTAAGCAACGACGATGGTATCCATGCGCCCGGCATCCAGTGCCTGGCCAAATGTCTGCGTGAAGTCGCGGAGGTGCGGGTTGTGGCGCCGGATCGTGACCGCAGTGGTGCGTCCAACAGCCTGACGCTGGTGCGTCCGGTGCGAGCACGGGAAGTGGGGCATGACGGGATTCAGGTGGACGGGACGCCGACGGACTGTGTGCATCTCGCATTGACCGGCCTGCTGGGCGAGTGGGAGCCGGATGTCGTGATCTCCGGGATCAACTCCGGTGCCAATATGGGTGACGATGTGCTGTATTCCGGCACCGTCGCCGCAGCGATGGAAGGGCGTTTCCTGGGTTTGCCGGCTATTGCGGTCTCGCTCGTCGGCACGGACCTCACGAACTATGACGCGGCCGGCCGTATCGTGCTGGATCTGCTGGACCGGATTCATCGCGTTCCCCTGCCGGCCGCGACGATCCTGAACGTCAATGTCCCCGATCTGCCGCGTGACGAGATCCGCGGTGTACAGGCGACACGCCTGGGTAACCGGCACCGGGCCGAGCCGATGATCGCGGACGCCGATCCGCGTGGGCGACCGATCTACTGGGTGGGCCCGGCGGGGTCGGAACAGGACGCCGGGCCGGGTACGGATTTTCATGCGGTGCGAGAGGGCTATGTGTCGGTGACTCCTATTCAGGTGGACTTAACGCGTTACGACGCCATCGATACGGTGGGCCGCTGGCTGGAGGATGCAACGCCCGGGAGCCATCATGGTTCCTGATGCGCGCGGGGCCGGTTTGACGTCGGGCCGAGCAAGAGAACGACTGATCCGCTTGCTGGAAGGTCAGGGTATCCATGACCGCCGGGTGCTCGAGGCCGTTCGCGATGTCCCTCGCCACTTGTTTGTCGAGGAGGCGCTGAGCCATCGGGCTTACGAGAACATCGCGCTGCCTATCGGGCATCGTCAGACGATCTCGCAACCGTTTATTGTCGCGCGCATGACCGAGGCCCTGCTGGAGGGCGGTCCTGTGAGCACGGTGCTGGAGATTGGCACCGGGTCCGGCTATCAGGCGGCCGTTCTCGCCAAGCTCGTGGACCGCGTCTACTCCGTCGAACGCATCCAGGCGCTCAGCCGCAACGCGCGGGAGCTGTTAAGCCGCCTGGGGATCAACAACGTGAACCTGCGGCACGGCGATGGGGCGGAAGGCTGGCCCGAGCGCGCGCCGTTCGACGGCATCATCCTGACCGCCGCACCGCACAACGTTCCGGAGACCCTGCTGACACAGCTGGCCCTCAACGGCCGTCTGGTAGCCCCTGTGGAGGGACCGGACGGGCGCCAGCAACTGGTGCGCTATACGCGGACCGAAGAGGCCTATGTGCGCGATATCCTCGATGCGGTCATGTTCGTTCCTATGTTACCCGGGGCCGAGCAGTGAGGTGCGCGGGTGCCGAGGCGTGATGTCTGCAGCCACCGGGGATCGGCATGAAGCTGTTTGAGCCGTTGTACGATCGGGTCATGCAGTGGTCCCGCCACCGTCATGCCCCGCGCTACCTGGCGACACTGTCGTTTGCCGAATCCTCCTTTTTTCCAGTGCCACCGGATGTCATGCTGGCGCCGATGGCGGCCGCCCGACCACGGGCGGCCTGGCGCCTCGCCGCCCTGACGACGATCTTCTCCGTACTGGGCGGCTTGCTGGGGTATCTGATCGGGTGGGCCGCGTTCGAATGGATTGGACCATGGCTGGAACGCTGGGGATACGGCGGCGAGATCGCGCAGGCCGAGGCCTGGTTTGCCGTCTGGGGCGTGTGGGTGGTGCTGATCGCCGGGTTCTCGCCCATCCCGTACAAGCTGTTCACGGTGACCGCCGGGGCCCTGTCGATGGCCCTGATCCCATTCGTGATTGCATCGCTGATCGGGAGGGGGCTGCGGTTCTTCCTGGTCGCACTCGTGATGGCCTGGGCGGGGCCTCGAGCCGAGCAGCACCTGCGACCCTATATGGAACGTATTGGCTGGGCAGGTGTGGTCGTGCTGCTGGGCGCGATGGTGATCGTGCTGTTGATGGAATGACGCCTTGAGTCGGCGATTCTTGCAAACGCTCATGCTGGTGGCCATCGCGGGCCTGGTTGTCGCTTTGGTCAGCGGTTGCGCGACACGTGCCCCCAGCGGCAGCAGCGACACGTCGCGTGCCAGTGGCCCGGTGCCTGCGACCCATACGGTTCAGCGCGAAGAAACCCTTTACCGCATTGCCCACCGCTACGGTCTGGACTGGCGTGAAGTCGCCCAGCGCAACGCGATTAGCGCGCCGTACATCATCTACCCCGGGCAGGAACTGCGTCTGCGCGGGGCTGCGCGCTCGTCGCCGCCGCAGGCCCCACGCCAGCAGCGGCAGGAATCCTCAACCGCGAGCAGCAGTGACGGTGATAGTGGTGCATCGCGGGAAGCCGCGCGCTCGGATCCACCGCCGGATGACCCGGGTGGGTGGCGTTGGCCGGCGGATGGCGACGTCCTTCGTGGTTTCTCCAGCAGCGGAACGCGGCGAGGGCTCGCGATTGGCGGAGAACGCGGCGACGAGGTGCGGGCGACGCGGTCCGGAGAGGTGGTCTATGCAGGTGGCGGCCTCGTGGGGTATGGTCGACTGATCATCTTGAAACACGACGCGCGCTTTCTGAGCGCCTATGGCCACAACGACGAGCTCCTGGTCTCCGAAGGGGATCAGGTCGAGGCCGGCGAGACGATAGCGCGTCTGGGTTCATCGGGTGCGGAGCGCCCAATGCTGCACTTCGAGATACGGGTAGACGGAACACCCGTGGATCCGACCCGATATCTGCCGGATCGCTAGATAGAAAAGGGAGTACAGGGCATCCATGGCTAAATCCCGGAAGCCGGTCGATTCCGCGCTGGACGAAGAACACCTGATGGATGACGGAACCGGTCAGTCGGGTGAGGAGAATCCTGCCGAACACCTCGGCGCGAACGGCGATCCTCTGGCGACTGGAGAGAGTCCCGAAGAGGTCGAGGTCCCGCCCCCGGAAGACGAGAAGGAACTCTCCCCGGAACAGGATGTTCCAGTACGCCCCCGAACACTGCGCGATGCCCGGCCGGCCGAGCTCGACGCCATCCAGATTTACCTGCGTGACATTGAATACCGGCCCCTGCTGACCCCCGAAGAAGAGCGCAAGTACGCGCGCCTGGCCCGTGATGGCGACGAATCCGGGCGGCGCCGCATGATCGAGTGCAACCTTCGGCTGGTGGTGAAGATCGCGCGGCGCTACCTGAATCGCGGTCTGCCGCTCCTGGATCTGATCGAGGAGGGCAATCTGGGCCTGATGCACGCGGTGGAGAAATTCGACCCCGAACGCGGTTTTCGGTTCTCGACCTACGCGACGTGGTGGATCCGGCAGACGATCGAGCGCGCCCTGATGAACCAGGGGCGCACGATTCGCATCCCGGTGCATGTCAGCAAGGAGCTGCGGATGCACGCGCGGATCGCCCGCAACCTGACGCAGGAACTGGGCCGTGACCCCACCGAGGAAGAGCTGGCCCAGCGCCTGGGCAAGCCCGTGGCCGAGATCCAGAAACTCCGGGCGATGTCGGAGCCGTCAACCTCCATGGACCTGCCGCCCGGGCCGGACGGCGAACGTTCGCTTACGGATATCCTGGCGGACGTGAATGCGCAGGAGCCGTCGTCGCTGCTGGAGGATCAGGACATTCAGCACCTGGTGGACGAGTGGCTGGGTGAACTGGATTACAAGCAGCGCGAGGTGCTTGTGCGACGCTTCGGGTTGCATGGATTCGAGCGTTCGACCCTGGAGCAGGTGGGGGCCGAGATCGGCGTGACACGCGAACGGGTGCGCCAGATTCAGATGGATGCCCTGAAGCGCTTGCGGCGTTTGCTTGAGTCACGCGGTATGAAGGGCGACGAGGTACTGCCCAACTCCTGACGGCGAGGTGCCGTAAGGCTTAGCTCAGTCGCCGCCGTCGATGATCAGGGCGGCCGCCACCTCGCGACCCTCGGCCATGATCAGGTTGTAGGTCCGGCAGGCGGCAGCGGTATCCATGATCTCCACGCCGAATCCTTCGCGGCGCAAATGCCGCCATACGGCCCGGTCCGGAAAGCGTTGCACCTCGCCGGTACCGATCAGCAGCACCTCCGGGGGATGATCGATCACGGGTTGCAGGTGTTCGACCGCCAGCGCGTCGACGGAATCGACCGGCCAGTCTTGCTGCAGCGCATTCGGGCGCACGATCAGGCTGCGGGTGTACCCCACCTGGTTGATCCCCACCGCACCCGACTCGTAGCCGGTCACGATGTAGGTCTCTTCGCTGGTGACTTCGGAGAACAGCATGCGCTACACGCTACTCCGCGCGCGAGGCAGGCTCAAGATCAGGCATTTGTAGCCGGGCCAGTTTGGTGCCCGATTCGTTGACAGAGGCGGGCCCGGGTTATACTTTGGCGCGCTTTCCGGTGCGGTATTCAAGGGGATTCCGCGGCGTCTCCCCGACCTGCTGCCGGCTCGCTTGGCCCAACCAGGACCTGACCTGTGACCGACGTCTTTCCCCGTATCGAGCGCCTCCCGCCCTACGTCTTCAACATCGTGAACCAGTTGAAGGCCGAGGCGCGTGCCCGCGGCGAGGACATTATCGACTTCGGTATGGGCAATCCGGACCAGCCGACCCCGCGTCACATCGTCGACAAGCTCTGCGAGGCCGCGCAGCGCGGCGATACGCATCGCTATTCGGTGTCCAAGGGCATTCCGCGGCTGCGCAGGGCGATTACGCGCTGGTACAAGAGCGAATTCGATGTGGAGCTGGACCCGGAGACCGAGGCGATCGTGACCATCGGGTCCAAGGAAGGTCTCGCGCATCTGGCGCTGGCCACCCTGGGGCCCGGGGACGCGGTGCTGGTTCCGAATCCCGCCTATCCGATCCACCCTTATGGCTGCGTGATTGCCGGGGCGGACGTACGCCATGTGCCGCTGACGCCGGACGTCGACTTCTTCGCCGAGCTGGAGCGGGCGATTCAGGATTCCTGGCCGAAGCCGAAGATGCTGATCCTGAACTTCCCGGCCAACCCGACCACGCAGTGCGTGGACCGGGACTTCTTCGAACGGGTCGTGGCGATCTGCAAGGAGCATGGCATCTGGATCGTGCACGATCTTGCCTATGCCGAGATCAGCTTCGATGGCTACAAGGCACCGTCGATTCTGGAAGTGCCGGGTGCGAAGGATATCGCGGTCGAGTTTTACACCCTGTCCAAGACCTACAACATGCCGGGCTGGCGAGTCGGTTTCATGTGTGGCAACCCGACGTTGGTAGCCGCACTGGCGCGCATCAAGTCCTATCTGGATTACGGCACCTTCACGCCGATCCAGGTCGCCGCGATCGCCGCGCTGGAGGGTCCGCAGGACTGCGTCGACGAGATTCGCGAGCTTTATCGTTCTCGCCGCGACGTGCTGTGCGAGGGGCTCGGCAAGCTGGGCTGGCATGTGGAGAAGCCGAAGGCGACCATGTTCGTCTGGGCGCCGATCCCGGAGGCCTATCGCGAGATGGGGTCGCTCGAGTTCGCCAAGAAGCTGTTGCGGGACGCCAAGGTCGCGGTCTCGCCGGGCGTTGGTTTCGGCAACTACGGCGACGACTTCGTGCGCTTCAGCCTGATCGAGAACGAACAGCGCACGCGGCAGGCCCTGCGCGGGATCAAGGCCATGTTCCGCGCTGACTCGATCCTGGCGGATGCCACCGTCGAGCCGACCGAGCCGACCGAGCCGACCGAGCCGGCTCGGGGCGAATAGCAATCAAGCACTCATTCGGGCGGTAGCGCCCGCACGCAGACAAGACAAGGCTTTTATGACGCCGGTAAAGATTGGAATCCTGGGGCTGGGCACGGTTGGCTGTGGCACCGTCAATGTGCTGGACCGTAACGGAATCGAGATCGCGCGCCGGGCTGGCCGTGGCATCCAGGTGGTCGCAGCCGCCGCGCGTGATATCAAGCGTGAGCGCGACTGCGATTGCTCGCAGATTCGCCTGACCACGGACCCCGCGGCGGTCGTCAACGACCCGGAGGTTGAGGTCGTCGTCGAACTGATGGGCGGCACCGACCCGGCGCTGAACCTGGTGCTGGCTGCGATCGACGCCGGCAAGCACGTGGTCACCGCGAACAAGGCCCTGATCGCCCTGCACGGCAACACCATCTTCCAGCGCGCCCAGGAGAAGGGCGTGATGGTCGCGTTCGAGGCCGCGGTGGCCGGGGGCATCCCGATCATCAAGGCCATCCGCGAGGGCCTGGCCGGCAACCAGATCGAGTGGCTCGCCGGGATTATCAATGGGACCGGCAACTTCATCCTGACGGAGATGCGTGACAAGGGCCGCGACTTCGACGACGTCCTCGCCGAAGCCCAGGCGCTCGGTTATGCCGAGGCCGACCCGACCTTCGACGTGGAGGGCATCGATGCCGCCCACAAGCTGGCGATCCTGGCGTCCATCGCCTTCGGTATCCCGCTGCAGTTCGACCGGGTTGCGGTCGAGGGCATCAGCAATATCACCCGCGAGGACGTCGGTTTCGCCGCCGAACTGGGCTACCGCATCAAGCATCTGGGGATTGCCCGGCGCACCGACAAGGGCTACGAACTGCGCGTGCACCCGACCCTGATCCCGGAGCGCCGGCTGATCGCCAACGTCGACGGCGTGATGAACGCGGTGCTGGTCAATGCCGACGCGGTGGGCCCGACGCTGTACTACGGCGCGGGTGCCGGTGCCGAGGCCACCGCCTCGGCGGTGGTGGCCGATCTGGTCGACGTCGTGCGCGCCCTGACCACGGACCCCGAGAACCGGGTCCCGCATCTCGCCTTCCAGCCGGATGCCCTGTCGGACAAGCCGGTGCTGGATCTGTCCGAGGTGGAGACGTCCTTCTATCTGCGCCTGCGTACCCAGGACCGTCCGGGCGTGCTGGCCGACATCACCCGTATCCTGGGCGAGCACGGCATCAGTATCGAGGCGATCCTGCAACGCGAGCCGGATCCGGAGCGCGGCGAGGCCACGATCATCATGCTGACGCACAAGGTCCGCGAGGGCGCGATGAACGAGGCGATCGCCGCGCTCGAGGCGCTGGATCACCTGCTAACCCCGATTACTCGTATCCGCATGGAAGCGCTGGGCCGCTAGGCTCCGAGTTTCCTGCGCAACACGCTAAAGAGAACACCATGGCCTTTGGACATCGCTATACCGGACTGATCGAACGTTACCGTGACCGCCTGCCGGTGCACGACGACACGCGCATCATCTCGCTGGGCGAGGGCAATACACCGCTGATCCGCCTGAACAATATCCCGCGGGACCTGGCGCGCGAGGTCGAGATTTACGTGAAGTTCGAGGGCCTGAACCCGACCGGCTCGTTCAAGGACCGCGGCATGACCATGGCGGTCACCAAGGCCGTGGAAGAAGGCTCGCGCGCGATTGTCTGCGCCTCCACCGGTAACACCTCCGCCGCGGCCGCCGCCTATGCGGCACGCGCCGGGATCACGGCATTCGTCGTCATCCCAGATGGAAAGATCGCGATGGGCAAGCTGGCCCAGGCGATGATGCACGGCGCCACCGTGATCCAGATCGAGGGCAACTTTGACGATGGCATGCGCCTGGTGAAGGAGGTCGCCTCCAACACGCCGGTGACCCTGGTGAACTCGGTCAATCCGTATCGCCTGCAGGGCCAGAAGACCGCGGCCTTCGAGATCGTCGAGGAACTGGGCCGCGCCCCGGATTATCACTGTCTGCCGGTGGGCAATGCGGGCAACATCACCGCGCACTGGATCGGCTACAGCGAAATGGCCGCCAAGAGCAGCGACGACGTGACGGATGCCTGCTCCTATTGCAAGGGCCACTGCAAGTACGCCGGTGGTGGCATGGTGGGTAACCGCCCGCACATGGTCGGCTATCAGGCGGCCGGCTCCGCGCCCTTCATGCGCGGCGCAATGGTCGACGACCCGGACACCGTGGCCACTGCGATCCGCATTGGGCACCCACAGTCCTGGGACATGGCCTGGAAGGTGCGCGAGGAATCCAGCGGCTGGTTCGACGAGTGCCAGGACGACGAGATCCTGGCCGCGCAGAAGCTTCTGGCCGAGAAGGAAGGCGTGTTCTGCGAGCCCGCCTCGGCGGCGTCGCTGGCCGGCGCCCTGCGCGATATCCGTGAGGGCAAGATTCGGGAGGGCTCCACCGTGGTGTGCACCCTCACGGGTAACGGCCTGAAGGATCCCGACACGGCCATCGCACAGAGCGTGGTCCAGCCGACCAAGGTCCCGGCGGAGCTGGACGCGGTCTCCCGCGCGATCCGCGACAACCTCGCCTGAGACCCTTTAATAATCGCAGCGAGCAGCCCCGAAGTGCTCAGGGCTTGCTGCGCAGGTCCAGGTCGTAGAGGGTGTCGCCACCCAGCCGGAAGATGCGGCAGGGCGGGCGCAGGGCCTGATCGAGGGTGTCGATCTCGGGCAGGGTGATGCCTTGGCGCCCGGAGCCGATCAGCATCGGTGCGATCGTCAGATGCAGGCGATCGAGAGTGTCACTGGCGAGAAAGCGCGACACCGTCCGGCCTCCGCCCTCGACCAGCAGTCGATGCAGCCCATGCTCGGCCGCCAGGCGGTCGCGGAGCTCGGGCGGCGCAAAGCGGCCATCGGCATCGACGGGCATCTCCATGCATTCGACGTGGCCGGGCATGTCGCAGGGGCCGTGGCCCTCGGCGTGGACGACCAGCGTTTTCACCTCGCCGTCCTGGAAGACGCGGGCACTGGACCGGATTCGTCCATCCGGGTCGAGGATGACCCGCACCGGATGGACGCCCTCGGCCTTGCGGACGGTGAGACGCGGGTCGTCGGCGACTACGGTGCCGGCACCCACTACGACGCCGTCCACCAACGCACGCAAGCGGTGCAGGTGCTCGATGTCCTCGGGGCCGGTTACATACTGGGAGTGCCCGCTCTGAGTGGCGATGCGGCCGTCCAGGCTCTGGCCCAGTTGCGCGACGGTGATACTCTCCGCCTCGATGATCGGGCCGTAGAGCTCCAGCAGGTCGTGCGCAGCCGGGGCAAGGGGGCCGGGCAGGGGGCAGCAGCCCGGATCGGCACGCTGGGCCAGCAGCCAGCGCCAGGCCTCTTCCTCGGTCACCGGATAGGCGGTCATGCCTGGAAAACCCGGGTTTCGCGACCCTTTAGGGGCACATGCGATAGGCTTGGGGGAGACGACAGGGGTGACGGGTCACGGCTGGACAGAGTGGAATTCGCGTCCTGCGGGCTGGTCATAAGAAAAACTCCATTGGGAAGGACCTGATGCACAACGCCGATCGTGGGATTTTCGACCTTCGCCGGGGCCATCCGGTTTTGCTGAGCGGCGAGCAGTCCAGCGTACTGGTTGCTGCCGTTGAAGGTCTGACCCCGGTGTTGCTGGATCGCCTGACGCATATGACCGGCGGCCGCCCCCGTCTGATTCTAACGCCCCACCGCGCGTCCGCAATGGGCTGGCCGCAACCACTGGCCGAGGGATGGGAAGGCGTGGCGCTGGAGTTTGCGCCCGGAACGGACCCCGAGGCACTGTTTACCCTGGCCAGTGCGCCTGAGGCCTCTAACGAGGGCGAGCACCCGACCCACGCGCTGGACCAGGCGGACGTTCGGCCCGCCGAGCCCGCGGAAGTCGCGGCGCTGGAGCTGGCCCGCGCCGGTCGTCTGCTGCCGGCCGTCGTATCGGCGCGCGTGCCCGAACCCGTACCCGAGGCCATCCACTCGGCGCTGGCCGACGGGATGTTCCTGGACGTGGACGAGCGCGAGGCACGAGCGGTCGCACATCACCCACGCCTGGAACTGGCCTACGTGAGCGAAGCCCCGGTACCCCTGGCCGATGCCCCGGTGACCCGCTTCATGCTGTTCCGGGAGGGTAACGGGATCCTGGAACACGTGGCGGTGGTCATCGGCGAGCCGAACGAATGGCCGGAGGCCGTCCCGGTACGGCTGCATTCGGCCTGCCTGACGGGCGATCTGTTTGGCAGCCTGCGCTGTGACTGCGGCGATCAGTTGCGTCTCGGTGTGAAGACGATCAACGAGAGTGGTGGCGGGGTGCTGCTGTATCTGGCCCAGGAAGGGCGGGGCATCGGCCTGGCCAACAAGCTGCGCGCCTACACGATGCAAACGGCGGGTCTGGACACGATTGACTCCGACTGCCAGCTGGGGTTCGAGGCCGATGGGCGTCGCTACGATGCCGCCGTGGAGATGCTGGAGTTTCTCGGCATCGACACGGTGCGCGTGCTGACCAACAACCCCGCGAAGATCGAGGCGCTGCGCGCCGGGGGCATCCAGGTGGTGGCCCGCGAGCCCGTCCACGGCACGCTCAACCCCCACAACCTGCGCTACCTCAGTACCAAGGCGGACCGCGGCGGTCACTGGCTGCAGGAACTGCTTGCGTCGGAGGCCGAGCGGGGCTAAACGGCCCTCCCGCCTCCGCGCGGACCGGACCGGGATATCGGTCAGATCAGCCTCAGGTCACTGCGGGCCCGCACGATCTTGCGCAGGGCAATCAGGTAGGCCGCAGTACGGTAATCCAGCACCGCTCCATTGCTCTCCACCTCGCGGGTCTCGTACATCTCGCTGAAGGCCTCGCGCATGGTGTCATCGAGGCCGGAGCGGACCAGGTCGATCTCCTCTGCGCCGCGCACGATGGATTCGCGTATCCAGTCCGGCAGCTTGTGGTCCGTGGACATCTCGATCGCGGTGACCAGATGCTGGCCCTGCGACTGGTCATAGCGCCGCTCGAGGCGTCCGAAGCGCATGTGGGCGAGATTGCGCACCCACTCGAAGTACGAGACCACGACGCCGCCTGCATTGACGAAGACATCCGGCAGGATGGTAATGCCGCGGTCCTGCAGGATCTGGTCGGCCTCGAAGGTCACCGGGCCGTTCGCGGCCTCCGCGATCAGTCGGGCCTGGATGTTGGGCGCATTCTCGCGAT
Source organism: Thioalkalivibrio sp. ALJ12 (assembly GCF_000378305.1). Classification (NCBI taxonomy): domain Bacteria; kingdom Pseudomonadati; phylum Pseudomonadota; class Gammaproteobacteria; order Chromatiales; family Ectothiorhodospiraceae; genus Thioalkalivibrio; species Thioalkalivibrio sp. ALJ12. The sequence continues at coordinate 444,956 of NZ_KB899539.1, read as the reverse complement.
GGATCGCGCCCTCGAGTGCCGCCGGAATCAGGATGTCGCATTCGCGTTCCATGATCCGGTTGCCATTGCGCTCGAATTCCACGCCGGCGAAGCCTTCCATGGTCCCGGAGCGGCGTACGTAGTCGTTCAGGGCGTCGACATCGATCCCGTCCTCGCAATAGACCCCGCCATCACTCTTGATCACCCCGACGATTTTGGCGTGGTCGTCGTTCTGCAGGAAATGGGCGGCGTGATAGCCCACATTGCCGAAGCCCTGAACGATGATGCGCTGGTCGCCCAGGCCGCCTTCCAGCCCGGCTTCGCGCGCGGCATTGCCCTCGCGGAAGAAGGCCTGCAGGGCGTACTGAACGCCGCGCCCGGTGGCCTCCAGACGACCCCGCATGCCGCCCAGGTCGACGGGCTTGCCGGTCACGGCGGCGCTGTGGTTGACGTCTTCCGGATGGCGTTCGCGATAGGTCTCCATGATCCACGCCATCTCGCGCTGCGAGGTCCCGACGTCCGGGGCCGGCACGTTCTGCGCGGGACTGATGTAGTCGCGCTGGATCAGTTCGTGGGCGAAACGGCGGGTGATCCGCTCCATCTCCCACTCGTCATACTTGCGCGGATCGATGCGCAGCCCGCCCTTGGAACCCCCAAACGGGATATCCACGATCGCGCACTTGTAGGTCATCAGGGCGGCCAGGGCCTCCGCATGTCCCTGGTCCATGGTGGGGGAGAATCGCAGCCCCCCTTTGACCGGGAGACGGTGGGAGGAGTGCACGGCACGCCAGCCGGTAAAGACCTCGATGCGGTCGCGAAAGCGGATCGGAAAGCTCACCTGGATGACCGAGTCGCAGGCCTTGATTGCATCCATCGCACCTTCGGGCAACTCGAGGAAATGCATGGCGCGATCGACCATGTGTGAGACACTGTCCAGAAAGGTTTCCGGCGTTTCGTTTTCCGACATGCGTACTTATCCCTTGGCATTCCGGGCACCACCCGCAGGGCGGGCGGCGCCGTGACTGAATCGTTGCGGTTTCCCGATCCGCGTTTTTCGGTGGCGCCGATGATGGACTGGACCGACTCCTGGTGCCGGCGTTTCCATCGGCTGCTGACCCGGCGCGCTCTGTTGTACACCGAGATGGTACACGCCAACGCGGTGATTCACGGTGATCGCGACCGGCTGCTGGGCCATGTCGCGGCGGAACACCCGCTGGCGCTGCAGCTAGGTGGATCGGATCCCGACACGCTCGCTCAGGCCGCCCGCATCGCGGCAGAGCGAGGCTTTGACGAGATCAACCTGAACGTCGGCTGCCCCTCCGACCGCGTGCAGTCGGGCACGTTCGGCGCCTGCCTGATGGCGCAACCGGAGCGGGTGGCCGAAATGGTGCGCGCGATGCAGGATGCGGTCGACGTTCCGGTGACCGTCAAGCATCGTATCGGGATTGACGAACAGGATTCCGAGGCCGATCTGCGCACGTTTGTCGAAACTGTGGCGCGGGGCGGCTGCCAGCAATTCATCGTGCATGCCCGCAAGGCGTGGCTGCAAGGCCTGAGCCCCAAGGACAACCGCGATGTTCCGCCACTGGACTACGAGCGCGTGTTCCGTCTGAAGGCGGAGTTTCCGGAACTGACCATCGTGCTGAATGGCGGCCTGGACAATGTCCGCGCGGCGCACGGCTATCTCGAGCGGGTGGACGGGGTGATGTTCGGGCGACTGGCCTACCACCAGCCGTGGGTGCTGTCCGAGGTCGACCAGCTTTATTTCGACGAGCCCGGGACGGTGACACGCGAGGCCGTGCTGCAGGGTCTGATCGACATGGCCCGCGAGATGCGCGCCGAGGGCGTCCCGCTGGCACGGCTGACACGGCATGTGCTGGGTCTGTTTCACGGCGAGCCGGGAGCGCGCCAGTGGCGGCGCATCCTGACCGAGGGTGCACATCGGCCGGATGCCGGACCGGAGCTGATCGAGCGTGCGGCGGAGCCCTGCCTGCGGGCCTGTGCCTGAATGTCCGGGCCTCAGGTCTGCGTGGAGTCCTCAGCGGGCTCCAGCCAGCCTTCCTCCAGGCCGTCGCGAAGCATTTGGTGAATCTCCGGCCATTGGTGTTCCCAGTGCCGCGGATCGAGCGTCTCCGTAGCGCACAGCTGCTCCAGTTGGTCCGGCGACAGGGTGTCGGCCGGGTAGCTGTGCCCGGCGGCGCAGAGGACCGGCCCCGTCGGCGTCTTCAGCCAGTGGCGCCGAATACCCGGGTGAATACGGCACGCCCTCGCTGCGGCGAGAGGATCTCCGGGATGCAGTTCGACGTTCCCCGCAGGCCGGCTCAGTACGCGCCCGAGGAAGGCATCCAGTTCCGTGTCGTCGGCGGCGAGCATCTCGCGCAGGATGCCGCGCAGCCGGGTGCGGTCGTGTGACGGCAGTTCGCTCGCGTAGGCGGACACCGGGCGCTGGGGATCGCTGTATCGGGGCGCTTCGCCGACCCGGTTGGCCCGTTCTTCCAGGAACCCGGTCAGCAGATCGAGGTAGGTCGGGGCACGAAAGCCGACCGACCAGGTCATGCACTGATCATCCAGGGAGAGGCCGTAGTGGGGCAGGTTGGGGGGCAGGTAGAGCAGGTCACCGGGTTCAACATCCCAGCTCTCGCTTGGCTCGAACTCGCGCAGGATCGCCAGCGGCAGGTCGTCGTGGCAGTCCAGCGGTCCCGGTGGCGACTGGATCTGCCAGCGCCGACGCCCGGCCGCCTGAAAGAGAAAGACATCGTAGGCATCGACATGGGGCCCGACCGATCCCTCGGGTGCTGCGTAGGAGATCATCAGATCGTCGCGGCGCCAGCGCGGGACAAAGTCGAACCGGGCCAGGAAGTCCCGCCCCTCGGGCCAGAAGCGCTCGACGTCACTGACCAGCAGGGTCCAGGCGCGATCGGGCAGGGAGGCGAAGTGATCTTCTTCGAACGGGCCGTATTCGACTTCCCAGTCGCCGTGGTCAGTGTGGCCGAGTACGAGCCGGGCGCCGGCATCCGGATCACAGGCGAGTCCGGCCAGGTCGTCGGGCTCGATGGGGTTGGAAAAGCCCGATATTGCGCCGCGCACCAGCAGAGGCTTTTGTTGCCAGTAGTCCCGGAGAAACTCCGCCGGTGAGAGCCCGCCCAGCAGCTCCAGGGCCTGATTCGGGTCGTAGGCGGGCAACGCGTTACTCGTCGCGCGCCAGCTGGCTGGCGATCCCCGTGTAGCGGCCCGGGGTCAGCTTGCGCAGGCTCTGTTTCGCCTCGTCCGGGATCTCCAGGCCGTCGATGAATTCGGCCAGCGCCTGCGGCGTAATGCGCTGGCCACGGGTCAGCGCCTTCAGCTTCTCGTAGGGAGAATCGATCCCGTAACGGCGCATCACCGTCTGCACAGCCTCGCCCAGCACCTCCCAGTTCTGGTCGAGATCCTCGTCCAGGCGGCCGGGTTCGATCTCCAGCTTGCCCAGACCGCGTTGGAAGGCCTTGTAGGCGATCAGCGACCAGGCGAAGCCCATGCCGATGTTGCGCAGCACGGTCGAGTCGGTCAGGTCACGCTGAAAGCGCGAGACCGGGAGCTTGCTCGCCAGGTGATCGAACACGGCATTGGCCAGCCCGAGGTTGCCTTCCGCGTTCTCGAAGTCGATCGGGTTGACCTTGTGCGGCATGGTCGAGGACCCGACCTCGCCGGCCACGACCTTCTGCTTGAAGTAACCCAGCGAGATGTAGCCCCAGATGTCGCGCGAGGCATCCAGCAGGATCGTGTTCAGACGCATGAAGGCGTGAAACAGCTCGGCCAGGAAGTCGTGCGGTTCGATCTGGGTGGTGTGGGTATTGGGGGCTAGCCCGAGGCTCTCCACCATGCGCCGCGAAAGCGACGGCCAATCCACTTCCGGGTAGGCCGCGTAGTGGGCATTGAAGTTACCCACCGCACCGTTGATCTTGCCCAGGCATTCGTTGGCGGCGATTGCGGCGCGCTGCCGCTCCAGACGGTGGACCACGTTGGCCAGTTCCTTGCCCATGGTCGTGGGCGAGGCCGGCTGACCGTGGGTCCGGGCCAGCAGGGGCTGATCGGCGAAGCGCCGAGCGAGCTCGCGCAGCGGCTCCAGCACGGCATCGAGCGCCGGCAGCATCACGTGATTGCGCGCCTCGCGGACCATCACCCCGTAGGCGAGGTTATTGATGTCCTCGGAGGTGCAGGCGAAGTGCACGAACTCGATCTGGCTTTGCAGATCGGTCCGGTCGCGCATCTGCTCCTTGATGTAGTACTCGATAGCCTTGACGTCGTGATTGGTCGTGGCCTCAATCTCCTTCACCCGGGTGCCGGCGACCTCGTCAAATTCCAGGGCAATCTCGTCCAGGAACGCCTCCGCCTCTGCGGTTAGCGGCGGGACCTCGGGGATAGCGGGCTCCGCCGCCAGGGCCTTGAGCCACGCAATCTCCACCCGTACCCGGGCCTGCATCAGACCCTGTTCGGAAAAATAGGGGGCCAGGTCGCGGGTGTGCCGGGCGTAGCGGCCATCGACGGGACTGATCGCGGACAGGGGGCTCAGGGACATGATGCACTCGAGTCGGAATGGGTGGGTCCGCAGGGCGTGTGGGGCATGCGCTCTGCGGACGGTCGATTGACGCGGCGCAGTATAATACAAAGCTACGCCCGATCATTTGGAGGAGTGCATGTCGAAGTCCCCGACCCGCCAGGAGCAGGACAGCCTCGGACCGGTGGAAGTCCCCAGGGATGCCCTGTGGGGCGCACAGACCCAACGCGCCATCGACAACTTTCAGATTGCCGGCCGGCCCATGCCGCAGGCGTTCATTCGGGCCCTTGCGCTGACCAAGGCGGCCTGTGCGGAGGCCAACCAGGAACTGGGGCAGCTCCCGGACGCCGTGGCGAACGCGATTGTGGCGGCGGCCGAGGCGGTCGCGGCGGGCGAGCATGCGGACGCCTTCCCGGTTGACGTCTATCAGACGGGGTCGGGCACCAGCACCAACATGAACATGAACGAGGTGCTCGCGCGGATCGCATCGGGTAGTGAGGAACCGGTCCATCCGAACGATCATGTCAATCGCTCGCAGAGCTCCAACGACGTGATCCCGACCGCGTTGCATGTATCTGCGGCGCTGGCGCTGGAGGAGGAACTGGTCCCTGCGCTGCGCCACTTGATTGCCACGATCGCCCGCCGCGAGCGCGATGTGGGGGCGCTAGTCAAGACCGGGCGTACGCACTTGATGGATGCGATGCCCGTGACGATGGGGCAGGAACTCTCCGGCTGGCGTACCCAACTGGAACTGGACCTGGATCGCCTGGAGCACACCCGTGTGCGCACCCAGCGTCTGGCCATTGGCGCGACTGCAGTGGGCACCGGCATCAATGCACCGCCGGCCTTCGGCGCGCGTGTAACAGGGCGCCTGGCCGAGCGAACCGGCCTGCCGTTTGTGCACGAGGGTAACGGTTTTGCGGCACTGGCCAGTCAGGACAGTGCGGTGGAGCTTTCCGGGCAGTTGCGCACGGTGGCCGTCGGGCTCACCAAGATCGCGAACGATCTGCGCTGGATGAACTCGGGCCCCCTGGCGGGGCTGGGCGAGATTGCCTTGCCGGCCCTGCAACCAGGCAGCTCGATCATGCCGGGCAAAGTGAACCCGGTAATCCCGGAGGCCGTGATTATGGCTTCGCAACAGGTGACCGGCCTGGATGCGGCGATCACCGCCGCCGGCGCCGCGGGCAATTTCCAGCTGAACGTCGGCCTCCCGCTGATTGCCGACAATCTGTTGAGTCAGATCGGTCTGCTGGCACGGGCCTCTACCCATCTGTCGGATCGGGCGATCGCGGGCTTCACCGTGAACGAGGACAACCTGCGGGCCGCGCTGGATCGCAACCCGATCCTGGTCACGGCCCTGAACGCCGAGATCGGCTACGAGGCGGGGGCGCGCATCGCCAAGGAGGCCTATGCCACCGGGCGGCCCATCCTGGACGTCGCGGCGGAGCACACGGATATCCCGCGCGAGCGGCTGCAGGTACTGCTGGATCCGGCGAAGTTGACGGGCCCGGAGGGTGCCGGCGGGTAAGGCTTATCCGGCCCACGGGAGGCGGGTCCGGTCCTGCAGCAGGGTGTGGAAGTCATTGAAGGGCATGGGGTGCGCAAAGAAATAGCCCTGTGCCTCGTTGCAGCCGAATTCGCGCAGGATTTCGGCCTGGCGTTCGGTTTCGACGCCTTCGGCGATGATGTTCAGCCCCAGGGTATGCGCCATCTGGATGATGGCCTGAACAATCCGCGCGTCGCCGTCGCTGCGTTCGAGGTCCTGGACGAAGGAACGGTCGATCTTGAGGGTGTCCGCTGGCAGCTTCTTCAGCTGAATCAGCGAGGCATGGCCGGTACCGAAATCGTCCACGGCCAGCCGCATACCGATCTTGCGCAGGCGCTCAAACATGCGGGCGGCACCCTTCGGGTCATCCATGATGGTGGTTTCGGTCAGTTCCAGCTCGATGCACTCGGGCGCGACGTTCGCGGCCTGCAGGATGGCGTGAAAGTCTCCGGCGAGGTCGGGCTGGCGTAGCTGCCGTGCGGAGACGTTGATGGCGACACGGAAGGCGTGATCCCGGCCCTGCGAGGGCAGTCGCTTGAGGTCCTGGCAGACCTGGCGCAGCACCCACTCCCCAATGGCCTCGATCAGGGTCATGTCCTCCGCCAGCTCGATGAAGTGGCTGGGGGGCAACAGCCCAAGCTTCGGGTGCTGCCAGCGGATCAGCGCCTCTGCGCCGAGGATATCGCCGGTATGCAGGTCGACCTTTGGCTGGTAGTGCAGGACCAGTTGATCTTGCTCAATGGCGGTCCCCAGTTCCTTTTCCAGCTCGAAATGGCGAAAGGTGCGGGAATTCAGGTCCTGGGTGTAGAAGCGGAAGCCGTTGCGGCCACGTTGCTTGGCCTCGTACATGGCCGCATCGGCGTTGCTGAGCAGGACATCAGAGTCTTCCCCGTCGTAGGGAAACACGGCGATCCCGCAGGAGGCGCTGGTCACCACGGGCCGATCAAAGATCGTACGTTCGACCGCGGTCGTGCGCACGACGTCGGTGACCAGTCGCACACAGCCCTCGAGACCCTGTAGATCCTCGACCAGGATGCCGAACTCGTCGCCCCCCAGGCGCGACAGGGTCGCGCGCAAGGGACGCCCCGATCGGTCGTGGCTGCGATCCAGCAGCTGTCCGAGATCCTGTGCCACCTTGCGGATCAGCTCGTCGCCGGCGCGATGGCCGAGCGAGTCGTTCAGGCGCTTGAAGTTGTCCAGATCCAGCAGGATCAACGCGATGTGATGATCGGTTCCCTGATGGCGGGTAATGGCTTGGGACAGACGGTCACTGAACAGCATCCGGTTGGGGAGGTTGGTCAGCGAGTCGTGGGACTGGTGATGAAGCAGTTCGCGTGACTGGTGCTCGGTAATCCGCTGCAAGGCCTTCTGGCGCCGGTCCATCATCTGGAACAGGTCGGCGCTCTCGAGGGCATAGGCGGTATTGAACAGGACCATCGTCAGGGTCGAGAGGGTCATCTCGTGGCGCTGGAGGTCGTTCTGGCGAAAGCGGGCGGCAAACATGCCGCGAATGCGGGTCCGGGTCGAGATGACATGGAGCAGCACGTTCTCGCCGTCGAAGCGTGAAGGCAGGCAGACCGGATGATTCTGATGCAGCGCCCAGGAGAAAGTGCCTTCCTGAATCAGATCCTCGACGGCATCCGCGAGGTCGTATTCATCCTCCTGAGGATGCTGTTGATAGGCGAGATCAAACGAAGACTCGCCGTCGAGGATGTAGACGGCCATGTCGCGGGCCGGCAGCAGACGCCGGATGGATTCCAGACTGCTCTGGATGATCAGGTCTGGGCTGCGATTGCGGTCGGTGTCGCCAAAGATCGCGGTAGTCGAGGCGAGCACGTCCATCGCGTAGGCGTTCGCCTCCAGCGCTTCCTCGAGGAAACGGATGCGCTCATGCAGCGCATTGACCTCTTCAGGCGTTTTGTACGAAGGGCTCATGCCGGGTCGTCCTTTACCTGCATCCGTGCGCTCATCCGTCCCTCGTCAGTCCAGCAGGATCGCCTGCATCTGTCCGAGCTGTTTCCGGGCATCGCCGATCACGGCCTCGTAGGTCTCCATCTCCAGACCAATGCGGTCGAAGGTCTCTGCTTCCACGGGCGGAACGAAGCGTTCGCCAGACGAGCCCAGCCGCAAGGCGTTGGCGATGCTGTCCGCCACATGGACGATCGCGGTCTCGACCGGGAAGGCCTGTGCGTCACCCGGCGCATGGTGGAAACGGGTGGCCTCCACCTGTGCCGGTGACATGCCCCAGCGCTCCATCAATTCCGCGCCAATGGCGGCATGGTCGAAGCCGAGAAATTCGGTTTCCGCTTCGAACAGCAGCATGCGTTCGCGCTCGCGGATATTGATCAGCTCCTCGGTGCGACTGGACAGATGCAGGAACATCAGCAGACGTCCCAGGTCATGCATGATCCCGTAGAGATAAAGCCGTTCGATGTTGGCCTCGCGCCGGAATCGCGCGATCGAGCGGCTCAGCACGCCGACGGCCAGGCTGTGCCGCCAGAAGGACTCCATGTCCACGCCGATCACCGGCACGCCGCGAAAGTGTTCGATCACGACCGTCGATATCACGATCTGGCGCATCTGCTGCAGGCCGATGATGGAGACGGCCCTGTGCAGGGTGTCGATCGGTTCCGGGAAGCCATAGAGCGAGGAGTTCGCCACCTTGAGCGTCTTGGCCGCGATCGTGGGGTCCAGTTCCACAGCCTCGGTGATGGCCGCGACGTTGGCCGTCGGGTCGCTCAGGCGCGTGAAGATGGTGTTGTAGCTTCCGGAGAAGCTGCACAGGGCATCGTCGGTGGCGAGGAACTCGTCAACGGTCATGCCTGTTCACTCTGCCTTCTCGGTGCGTAGCGGCACAGGTCATCCAGCAGGGCTTTCCGCGCCAGAAGGTAGATGCCAGACATGGGGTGATCCTCGATCGAGCAATGCTGAAAACGCTCGGCCAGGATCTCGTCGGCGCGGGCCTCTATCTCTGGGGTGGGCTCGGTGGCGGGGGGCTCATCAGGCTCGTGCGGGGACGACATGGAGACGTCGTCGGCACCCTCGTCGAGCACTTCAACCGCTGTGATTCCCCAGGACAGCAGTACTCGAATCTGCTTGTCCTGGAGGACCATGCCAGCGGGGATCAGCAGCCTGCCCGAGCGGTCATAAACCGCAGTCGCCAGTGTATTGCCGGACCTCACGTCCTCTATGGATACCCGACGCGTCATGCTGTGACCTTAGTCTCATTGCGCCAGTTGGCGCAACACGTAGGGCAGGATGCCCCCGTGGCGGTAGTAGTCGATCTCCTGCGGGGTATCCAGCCGCACACGGACGTTGAAGGTCGTGCGCTCGCCGTCATCGGCCACGGCGGTGACGGTGGCCTCGCGTGCCTCGCCGTTGTTCACGCCGGTGATCGAGAACGTCTCCCGACCGGTCAGCCCCAGACTGGCCGCGTTGTCGCCCGCCAGGAACTGCAGCGGCAGCACACCCATGCCCACCAGGTTGGAGCGGTGGATGCGCTCGAAGCTCTCCACGATCACGGCCTTCACGCCCAGCAGCAGTGTGCCCTTGGCCGCCCAGTCGCGCGAGGAGCCGGTGCCGTACTCTTGCCCGGCGATCACGATCAGGGGCGTGTCCTGCTCCTTGTACTGCATGGCCGCGTCATAGATGGACATCTGGTCGCCATCCGGCAGGTGGACCGTGACGCCCCCCTGCGTGCCGGGAGCCAGCAGGTTGCGCAGGCGCACGTTGGCAAAGGTGCCGCGCATCATGACCTCGTGGTTGCCGCGCCGCGAGCCATAGGAGTTGAAGTCTGCGGGCTTCACGCCCTGTTCTTCCAGGTAACGTCCGGCCGGGCTGTCCTTGGCAATGGAGCCGGCGGGGGAGATGTGGTCGGTGGTCACCGAATCACCCAGCAGGGCCAGCACCCGGGCACCCTGGATGTCGGTCAACGGCTCGGGCGTCATGCCCATGCCGTCGAAATAGGGCGGGTTGCGCACGTAGGTGGAGTCGTCCTGCCACTCGAAGCGGTCCCCAGTGGGGGCCTCCAAGTTGCGCCAGCGATCCTCGCCGCTGTAGAGATCACCGTAGGCCTTGGTGAAGCTCTGGGCATCGACATGCGCCTGCACAGCTTCGTTGACCTCTTCGGTGGTTGGCCAGACATCCTTCAGGAACACGGGGTTGCCCTGTGCGTCCTCTCCGATCGGGTCGTTGTACAGATCCAGGGTGCTGCGCCCGGCCAGCGCATAGGCGACCACCAAGGGCGGCGAGGCGAGGAAATTCATCTGCACCTCGGAATGGATCCGCCCCTCGAAGTTGCGGTTGCCGGAGAGCACGGAGCTGACGATCAGGTCATCCTTGATGATGGCCTCGCTGATCGGCTCGGGCAGCGGTCCGGAGTTGCCGATACAGGTCGTGCAGCCATAACCGACCACGTGGAAACCCAGCGCCTCGAGATCTTCGAGCACCCCGGCCTTTTGCAGATAGTCGGTCACCACCCGGGAGCCGGGCGCCAGGGAGGTCTTCACCCAGGGCTTGACCTGCAGGCCGCGTTCGCGGGCCTTGCGGGCGACCAGGCCGGCGCCCAGCATGACCGACGGGTTCGACGTGTTGGTGCAGGAGGTAATGGCCGCGATCACGATGTCGCCGTGGTCGAGGGTGAAGGTCTCGCCGTTCATCTCGATGGCCGTATGGCGCGGCTCTTCGGCCTGATGCTCAACGCCGACTGCGGTATGACCACCCTCGGCCGCGAAGCGCTCGGCCTCCTCCGGCTCGTCCGCGCCGCTGTCGCGCTCCTTGAGCATGGTGTCCAGGTGGCGGCTGATCTCGGCTCCGGCCTGGCTCAGGGCGATGCGGTCCTGCGGGCGCTTGGGCCCGGCCAGGCTGGGCTCGACCGTCGCAAGGTCGAGTTCCAGCATGTCGGTGTAGCGCGCCACCGGGGCGTTGTCATTGCGCCACAGTCCCTGGGCCCTGGCATAGGCCTCGATGAACTCGATATGGCCCGCCTCGCGGCCGGTCAGGCGCAGGTACTCGAGGGTCTCGTCGTCGATAGGGAAGATGCCGCAGGTCGCGCCGTATTCCGGTGCCATGTTGGCGATGGTGGCGCGGTCCGCCAGCGGCAGATCGGCCAGCCCGTCCCCGAAGAACTCGACGAACTTCCCGACCACGCCCTTCTTGCGCAGCATCTCGACGATCACCAGCACGAGGTCGGTGGCGGTGGCCCCTTCGGCCAGCCGGCCGGTCAGGCGGAAACCCACTACCTGCGGGATCAGCATGGAGATCGGCTGACCGAGCATCGCGGCCTCGGCCTCGATGCCGCCGACGCCCCAGCCCAGGACGCCCAGGCCGTTGATCATCGTGGTGTGCGAGTCGGTGCCGACCAGGGTGTCCGGGTAGGCCAGACAGGAACCGTCTTCACGGTCCTCGACAAACACGGTGCGCGCAAGGTGTTCAAGGTTGACCTGGTGCACGATCCCGGTGTCCGGTGGGACGACCTTGAAGGTATCGAACGCCTGCTGGCCCCACTTCAGGAAGCTGTAGCGCTCGCGGTTGCGGGAGTATTCCAGCTCTGCGTTCAGGTTCATCGCGTTCGCATTGCCATACTCGTCGACCTGCACCGAGTGGTCGATTACCAGTTCGGCCGGCTGCAGCGGCGTGATCTTCTTGGGATCGCCGCCGAGGGCCTCCATCGCGTCGCGCATGGCCGCCAGGTCCACGACCGCGGGCACACCGGTGAAGTCCTGCAGCAGTACGCGGGCCGGGCGGAAGGCGATCTCCTGCGTGGGCTCGGCCTTCGGGTCCCAGTCAAGCAGGGCCTCGATATCGGCGCGCCTGACCGTGCGCTCGTCCTCGAAGCGCATCAGGTTCTCGAGCAGGATCTTCAGCGCGTAGGGCAGGTCCCGGGCGCGCGGGTCATCGGTAATCGGCACGTAACGGCACTCGCGGCCGCCGGCAGAGAGGTTTTCGGTCTTTTTCGGTTCTGCGTGGCTCATGATGCGCTATCCGCTGTCAGGTGTTCAGTCGTTGAAGGATGTGGTCCGCTTGGCGAATCAGTCGCTTGCGGCCCAGAAGGAGCTTCCACCGAGATCCACCCGCCTGGCGCCAGAGCACGGCGGCACGGATGCCCGCCAGCAGCAGGGCGCGCACGCGCGCGGCGATCTCGGGATTGGAAAGATGATTCTGTTCGCCCTGGACGACGATCCGGGGGCCCAGCTCCGAAATGGTCTCCTTGTAGATCTCGGCCAGGCGCGCGATCACGCTCTCGTGCGTGATGGTGAAATAGTCCACCTGCCGCTGGGCACCCTGCAGGCCGTCGCCTAGTTTTTGCAGCATGTCCGGGCGTTTTTGCAGCTTGCGCTCCAGAAAGATCAGGCCCACCGCGTAGCGGGTGATCTCCATATCCGGTGGCTTGCCGCCGTTTTGCAGCTGGCTCTGCACCCGCTCCAGGCCCGGGCGCAAGCTGCTGGCGCCGCGGTAGACATCCTCGGGCGTCTCCGCGTCGAACGCGAACAGGCTGCCGATCAGGATCTCGAATTCGTACTCGTCGCAGCTGCCGCGCCAGGCCAGGTCCTTGACCAGACTCGCGCATTGGAAGAGGGCGGCCAGCGCCAGGGTGCGGTTGTGGTCGTTACGGTCCAAGCCGGAGGGCTCCCGGAGCAGGCGTGAGTGGGTGGATACGGAAAACGCGCCTACTATACCGGAACCGGGGCTTCTGACTCACTGGCGAGTGTGCGGCGGGTGGCAATCACGCCCCCCCCCAGACACACGTCGCCGTCATAAAAAACCGCCGACTGACCGGGCGTGGCCGCACGCTGAGGGGCTTCGAAGCGAACGCGTAGACGGTCCCCATCGACGGATTCCAGCCGGCAGGGCTGCAAGGGCTGGCGATGACGCAGACGCGCCATGACTGGCTGTCCCGGTTCGGGCGGGCGGTGAATCCAGTGGGCGGCCTCCGTCTCGATCTCGGGACTCATCAGCAGCGGATGCTGCGGGTCCTGCGCGACAATCAGCCGATTGCCTCCCAGGTCCTTGTCCACGACATACCAGGGGGCCTCGGGAAACCCGTCGATCCCGCCGATGCCCAGTCCCTGGCGCTGGCCCAGGGTGTAGAACATCAGGCCCTGGTGGTGCCCCACGACCTGACCTTCCGGTGTGCGCATCTCGCCCTCCGGCGCCCGCAGGTACTGCGCCAGAAAATCGCGGAAGCGACGTTCTCCGATGAAACAGATGCCGGTGGAATCCTTGCGGGCGTGGTTGGGCAGACCCAGCTCGCGGGCACGCGCCCGGACCTGATCCTTGGGGATGTCCCCCAGCGGGAACAGCGCGGGGCGCAGCTGCTCCTGCGTCAGGGTGTGCAGGAAATAGGTCTGATCCTTGTTGGCATCCGCCGCCATGCACAGTTCGCTGTGGTCAGGGAGGTGGCGCACGCGGGCATAATGGCCGGTGGCGATCCATTGCGCACCGAGTTGCCGGGCGTGCTCCAGGAACGAGCGGAACTTGATCTCGCGGTTGCACAGGATGTCCGGATTCGGCGTCCGGCCAGCCTCGTACTCGTGCAGGAAGTGGCGGAACACCCGCTGGCGATAGTCCTCGGCGAAGTTCGCCTTGTGCAGGGGGATCTCGAGACAGTCCGCGACCTCGCGGGCCATCTCGTAGTCGGCCTCGGCCGCGCAGTATTCCGCGTCGTCGTCATCCTCCCAGTTCTTCATGAACAGGCCTTCCACGCGATAGCCGGCCTCCAGCAGGCGGCTGGCCGCCACGGCCGAATCCACCCCGCCCGACAGGCCCACGATGACCCGATCGGGACCGCTCACGGCCCCTCCGCATGAACCAGTGAGCCGGCCGCCGCGAGCGGCAGGCGCATCCCGTCCTGATAGCGGCGGATGCTGCGCAGGACCAGCGGGCTGCGCAGCGGCCATCCGCGACGCGCCTCATCCGGTGTCAGCCAGTGGAGGGCATGGATGGCGGGATCGCGGGCCGGCGGATGGCTGGGCTCGCTTGCCGTGCCGCAGAACGCGACGCGCAGCGTCACCGCGCCATTCGCCAGCGCGAGCAGGTCGCAGCCAAGCAGGGCCTCCGGCTGGAAGTCCAGACAGGTTTCTTCGCGGACCTCGCGGATCATCGCTTCGACCAGGTCTTCTTCGGCATCGAGATGGCCGGCCGGCTGGTTCAGTACATGGCGGCCGTCGTCGGTCTCCTCGACGAACAGGAAGCGCCCGTCCCGCTCGATGACGGCGGCGACGGTGATATGGCAGGGCAGGCGTTCGGTCATGCCGTGAATGATAACGCAGCGGCCCGTCTTGCTGGCGTTCTCGAGACCACGTTCCCCTCGGCGGGGGCGGATGGGTATGTATAATCCGGGAGAACGATTTCAATTCTTGCGCACAAGGAGTTTGCATGGCCTACCAGCACATTCAGGTCCCGGAAAAGGGCGAACGCATCACCGTCGACGAGCAGGGCAAGCTGGTGGTGCCAGAACGCCCGATCATCCCCTTTATCGAGGGGGACGGGATCGGTGTGGACATCACGCCGGTGATGCGCCGGGTGACCGATGCGGCCGTGGAAAAGGCCTACGGTGGCCAGAAGGCGATCGAATGGATGGAGGTCTACGCGGGCGAGAAAGCCACGCAGGTCTACGACGACGACTCCGGGCTGCCGGATGAAACCCTGGAGGCGGTCAAGGACTATCGCGTGTCCATCAAGGGCCCGCTGACCACCCCGGTGGGCGGCGGTTTTCGTTCGCTTAACGTCGCGCTGCGCCAGAAGCTGGACCTGTTCGTCTGCCTGCGCCCGGTGCGCTACTACGAGGGCACCCCGAGCCCGCTGAAGGAGCCGGAAAAGACCGACATGGTGATCTTCCGCGAGAACTCGGAGGACATCTACGCCGGCATCGAGTTCGAATCCGGCACGCCGGAGGTGAAGAAGGTCATTGACTTCCTGCGAAACGAAATGGGCGTAACCCAGATCCGCTTCCCGGATACCGCCGGCATCGGCGTGAAGCCGGTCTCCAGCGAGGGCACCAAGCGCCTGGTGCGCAAGGCGATCGAGTACGCGATCGACAACGATCGCCCCTCGGTGACGCTGGTGCACAAGGGCAACATCATGAAATTCACCGAGGGCTCGTTCAAGGCTTGGGGCTACGAACTGGCGCGCGAGGAGTTTGGTGCGAAGGATCTGGACGGTGGTCCGTGGCAGACCTTCAAGAACCCGAAGACCGGCCGCGACATCGTGATCAAGGACGTGATCGCGGACGCCTTCCTGCAGCAGATCCTGTTGCGCCCGGAGGACTACTCGGTGATCGCCACGCTCAACCTGAACGGCGACTACATCTCCGATGCGCTGGCCGCGCAGGTTGGCGGTATCGGGATCGCACCCGGCGCCAACCTGTCCGACACCACGGCGATGTTCGAGGCGACCCACGGGACCGCCCCGAAATACGCCGGCCAGGACAAGGTCAATCCGGGCTCGCTGATCCTGTCGGCCGAGATGATGCTGCGCCACCTGGGCTGGCCCGAGGCCGCCGATCTGGTGGTGAAGGGTATGGGCGGCGCGATCAGCGCGGGCGAGGTGACCTATGACTTCGCGCGCCTGATGGACAACGTCGAGCCGGTGAGCTGCTCGGCCTTTGGCGAGGCCCTGATCAAGCACATGTAACGACAGCGGGTGCGGGCACTTGGTCCGAGCCCGGAACCGAACGACCATGAACGTGGCCTAAGGAGCCAGGGAGACATTGGATTCGTGTTTCCCTGGATGGCCGAACTGGCATGACTAAACCGCTGAAGGCGTGAGTTCGACCGATGAGTGAGAAAAAGCCCCAGATCCCCGATCACGACAGCAATACCGCGGTCGAAGAATCGAGGCCGGAGCTCAAGCCACCGCGGCAGTACAAGGTGGTACTGCTCAACGACGACTTCACGCCAATGGAGTTCGTGGTCGAGGTGCTGGAGACCTTCTTCAGTATGGATCGCGAAAAGGCCACCCAGGTGATGCTGCACGTGCATACACGCGGCAAGGGAGTATGCGGCATCTATACCCGGGACGTGGCCGAGACGAAGGTGGCACAGGTGAACGATTACGCCCGTAGCCACCAGCATCCACTGCTTTGCTCGATGGAGGAGGTCTGACTCCCATGCTCGACAAGGAACTCGAATTCAGCCTGAACATGGTCTTCAAGGAAGCGCGAGAGAAGCGCCACGAGTTCGTGACCGTGGAGCACCTCCTGATGGCGCTCGCGCAAAACCCCAGTGCCGCGACGGTGTTGCGCGCCTGTGGGGGCGACCTCGACCGCATCCGCGACGAGCTCGAGGTGTACATTGACGAGAACACCCCGCGCATCCCGCCGAATGACTCACGCGAGACGCAGCCGACCCTGGGGTTCCAGCGGGTCCTGCAAAGGGCGGTCTTTCATGTGCAGTCCAGTGGCCGCAAGGAGGTCTCCGGGGCAAACGTGCTGGTCGCGCTGTTCGGCGAACAGGACAGCCAGGCCCTCTACGTGCTCGGACAGCAAAACATCAGCCGCCTGGACGTGGTGAATTTCATCTCGCACGGCATCTCCAAGGTGGGCGAAGACGAGCTGGGGGCCCAGCAGAACCCGAACGACCCACAGCCGGAGCAGGTCGAGGGCGAGCGCGAGGAAAAGACCAATGCGCTGCAGCTGTACGCGACCAATCTCAACGCGAAGGCGCGCAAGGACGAGATCGACCCGCTGATCGGGCGGGACCACGAGATCGAGCGCACGATCCAGATCCTCTGCCGCCGACGCAAGAACAACCCACTGTTGGTGGGCGAGGCCGGTGTCGGCAAGACCGCGATCGCCGAGGGCCTGGCGCGCCGTATCGTCGACGAACAGGTGCCCGAGGCGATCGAATCCGCGACCGTCTATGCGCTCGATCTGGGCGCGCTGGTGGCGGGCACCAAGTACCGCGGTGACTTCGAGAAGCGCCTGAAGGGCGTGCTGGCGCAGCTGAAGAAGGAACCCGGCGCGGTGCTGTTCATCGACGAGATCCACACCATCATCGGTGCGGGTGCCGCCTCCGGCGGGGTGATGGACGCCTCCAACCTGATCAAGCCGATGCTCGCCTCGGGCGAGCTGAAGTGCATCGGCTCGACCACCTACCAGGAATATCGCGGCATTTTCGAGAAGGACCGCGCCCTGGCCCGTCGCTTCCAGAAAATCGAAGTGCCGGAGCCGACCGTGGACGAGACCGAGCAGATCCTGCGGGGGCTGAAGTCACGCTTCGAGGCACACCACAATGTCCGCTTCACGCGTCCGGCGCTGCGGGCCGCGGCGGAACTGGCGGATCGCTACATCACCGACCGGTTTCTGCCGGACAAGGCGATCGACCTGATCGACGAAGCCGGTGCCAGCCGGCAGCTACTGCCAATGAGTCAGCGCAAGAAGACCATCGGCGTGCAGGATATCGAGACGATCGTGGCCAAGATCGCGCGCATCCCGCCGAAATCGGTCTCCAGCTCCGACAAGGAGACGCTGCGCAACCTCGAACGCAACCTGAAGATGACCGTCTTCGGCCAGGACGAGGCGATCGGGACGCTCGCAACCTCGATCAAGATGGCGCGTTCGGGGCTTGGCGACATGGACAAGCCGATCGGCTCGTTCCTGTTCGCCGGGCCGACCGGGGTCGGGAAGACCGAAGTGACGCGTCAGCTGGCGCAGCAGCTGGGGATTCATCTGGCGCGCTTCGACATGTCCGAGTACATGGAGCGCCATACGGTCTCGCGCCTGATCGGGGCGCCGCCCGGATATGTCGGCTACGACGAGGGAGGGCTGCTGACCGATGCCATCCTCAAGCATCCGCACTCGGTGCTGTTGCTGGACGAGATCGAGAAGGCCCATCCGGATGTCTTCAATGTGCTGCTGCAGGTGATGGACCACGGCACGCTGACGGACGCCAATGGCCGCGAGGTGGACTTCCGCAACGTGATCCTGGTGATGACCACGAATGCCGGTGCGGAGCAGGCCAGCCGCCCGTCGGTGGGCTTTACCCAGCAGGATCACTCCAGCGATTCCACGGAGGCGATCAAGCGGACCTTCACGCCGGAGTTCCGCAACCGCCTGGATGCCACCATCCAGTTCGGTCCGCTGGACGAGGCGACCATCCTGAATGTCGTCGACAAGTTCTTGACGCAGTTGCAGGCCCAGCTGGACGAGAAGAAGGTGCACCTGACGGTGGAGCCGGATGCCCGTGCCTGGCTGGCCGAGCATGGCTACGACGTGAAGATGGGCGCGCGTCCGATGGCGCGTACGCTGCAGGAGCACATCAAGAAGCCGCTGGCCGACGAGTTGCTGTTCGGGCGCCTGGCGCAGGGGGGCGAGGTTGTGGTCCGGGTGGGCGAATCCGGGCTGGAGCTCGATATCCGCGAGCCGGCTGTCTCCTGAGCCAAACCCCGGCCTGCAGAAACCACGAAGCCCCGGTCCAGCCGGGGCTTCGTCATTCGGGGGATCGACCCTTATGTCTTACGAGCGGCCCCGCAACCCCCGGGGCGGAACTACTTGTTGCGGTAGACGATACGGCCCTTGGTCAGGTCGTAGGGGGTCATCTGCACGATCACCTTGTCGCCACGCAGGATGCGGATGTAGTGCTTGCGCATCTTGCCGGAGATGTGGGCGGTGATGGTGTGCCCGTTTTCGAGCTCTACCCGGAACGTCGTATTCGGCAGGGTCTCTACCACCGTTCCTTCCAGCTCGATTTCGTCTTCCTTCGCCATGCAGTTCCTCGCGTATTGAATTCGGTGGCGACATTATCCGGATGCCACGCGCGAACACAAGTCAACACGGGGTTTTCGGCGTGGCAGGGCTCCGTGCCGGTCGCCGAGTGGCCGCCATTCGCGGAGGATGGCGAGCGTGTACATTGATCAGTGTTTCCCGTGGCCCTACACTACGCCCGCTTTTTACGCGCGAGATGAATAGCGAATGACCACTACCTGGGCCGCAGTCTTTCCGGGGCAGGGCTCCCAGTCCACCGGCATGCTCACCGATCTGGGCGACGACCACGCGGTCGTACGCGATACCTTCCAGGAGGCGTCGGACTGCCTCGATGCCGACCTCTGGAGCCTGTGCCAGCACGGTCCGGTCGAACAACTGAACCAGACAGAATGGACTCAGCCGGTCATGCTCGCTGCCGGCGTGGCCACCTGGCGGCTGCTGACGCAGCAGGCGGACGCGCGCCCCGCGGCTGTGGCCGGCCACAGCCTGGGCGAGTACAGCGCGCTGGTCGCGGCCGGCGTGCTGCGCTTCCCCGATGCCGTGCGGCTGGTGGCCGAACGTGCCCGCGCCATGCAGGCCGCCGTGCCCGAGGGCGAGGGCGCAATGGCTGCGATTCTCGGTCTCGACGATGCTGCGGTCGAGCAGCTCTGTGCGGACAACGCGAGCGGCGGGGTCCTGGAGGCCGTCAACCTGAATGCCCCCGGGCAGGTGGTGATCGCGGGGGCGGCCGCGGCGGTCGACCGAGCGGTCGGTGCGGCCAAGGACGCCGGGGCGAAACGGGCGCTCAAGCTGCCCGTATCCGTGCCGTCCCATTGCGCGCTGATGCGCCCGGCCGCCGAGCGTTTGCAGTCGGTTCTCGACTCTACGAGCTTTGCGGCCCCGCAAATCCCCGTTTGGCAGAATGTGACCGCGGCGCCCGCCGAGACGGCCGATGCGATCAAGGCCAATCTGGCCGCTCAGCTCTACCGGCCGGTGCGCTGGGTGGAGACCATACAGGGGCTTCGCGGCCAGGGTGTTGCGGTACAGGTAGAATGCGGACCGGGGCGCGTGCTGACCGGCCTGGCCAAGCGGATCGATCGCGGGCTGGAACTGTTCGATGTGGCCGATCGCGATACCCTGGATGCCACCGTGAACCGGCTGAACGCCGGCTGACCCTCTACACTCGATTCCCAGTACGTCCAATTACAGAAGGCGAATGATGTCCGATAACAAACGAGTGGCCCTGGTGACCGGGGCCAGCCGCGGCATTGGCGCGGCCATTGCCCGTCGTCTGGCGGAGCAGGGCCTGCAGGTCGTGGGAACCGCGACCAGCGAATCCGGCGCCCAGCGCATCAGCGAGGCGTTGTCCGAATGGAACGGGCGCGGTATCGCTATGGATGTCACGGACGCCGATTCGGTCGCGACCGGTCTGGCGGGTATCCAGGAGCAGGAAGGACCGGTGGAGGTGCTGGTGAACAATGCCGGCATTACCCGCGACAACCTGTTCATGCGGATGAAGGACGAGGAGTGGGATGCGATCATCAACACGAACCTGTCCTCCGCCGCCCGGCTGACGCAGCGCCTGCTGAAAGGCATGATGAAGCTGCGCCGCGGGCGGATCATTCTGATCGGCTCGGTGGTCGGTTCCGCCGGCAATGCCGGCCAGACGAACTACGCCGCGGCCAAGGCGGGGCTTGCGGGATTCGCCCGCTCGCTGGCGCGCGAGGTGGGCAGCCGGAACATCACCGTCAATACGGTCGCGCCGGGCTTCATCGATACTGATATGACCCGCGAACTCGGGGACGAGACCAAGGAACACCTGCTGGGCCAGATCCCGCTGGGGCGCCTGGGCGCGCCGGATGAGATCGCGGCTGCTGTGGGCTTTCTCGCCTCCGAGGAGGCGGGCTACATCACCGGCGAAACACTGCATGTGAACGGCGGGATGTTCATGCACTGATCAACCCGCGGGGCCCTCGGTCCCGCGCAGGCCCGAGAGGTTCGCGTCTCCCTGGAACGCAGCCGGGCTTTTCTCTAGAATGGCGAACCTTCAAACGAAGCCGCCTCAATTGGAAGGGGATTTCTGAACCATGAGTAGCATTGAAGAACGCGTCAAGAAGATCGTTGTCGAGCAGCTGGGCGTCAAGGAAGAGGACGTCACCAACAGTGCCGCCTTTGTCGACGACCTGGGTGCCGACTCGCTGGACACCGTGGAACTGGTGATGGCGCTCGAAGAAGAGTTCGAGACGGAAATCCCGGACGAGCAGGCGGAGAAGATCACCACCGTGCAGCAGGCGATCGACTACATCAACGAGCACATGAAGGACTGATTGGGCGCCCCCCTGGGCGCTCGAACAGGACGCGGACGGGCCTCTCTGCGAGCAGAGTGGCCCTTCGTCGTTTCGTTGAGCGCGTATTTCAGTCTTTCCGAGGAGAACATCATTGGCTAAGCGACGTGTCGTGATTACCGGACTGGGCATTGTGTCCCCGGTCGGCTCTACCATCGACAAGGCCTGGTCCAACATCAAGGCCGGCAAGAGCGGCATCTCTCCCATCGACGTGTTCGATGCATCGGAGATGCCGGTCAAGATTTCCGGAGCCGTGCGGGACTTCGACGCTAATGACTATGTTCCGACGAAAGACCAGAAGAAGATGGACACGTTCGTCCTCTACGGTCTGGCCGCCGGGATTCAGGCGCTGGACGACTCGGGTCTGGAAGTAACCGAGGAAAACGCGGACCGCATCGGGGTCGCGATTGGGTCCGGCATTGGGGGCCTGCCGTATATCGAACGGTCTTATGCCGCCTATCTCAAGGGCGGTGCTCGCAAGATCTCGCCGTTCTTCGTGCCCAGCGCCATCATCAACATGGTGGCGGGTAATCTCTCCATCATGCGCAACCTGCAGGGCCCGAACATCTCGATCGTGTCGGCCTGCGCGACCGCGACGCACAACATTGGCGATGCGGCTCGGATGATTGCCTATGGCGATGCGGATGCGATGGTGGCCGGCGGAGCCGAGATGGCCACCACGCCACTGGGGATCGGCGGCTTTGCGGCGGCGCGCGCGCTGTCGACCCGGAATGACGACCCCGAGCGGGCCTCGCGCCCCTGGGATCAGGATCGCGACGGCTTTGTGCTCAGCGACGGTGCCGGCGTGATGATGCTCGAGGAATACGAGCACGCCAAGGCGCGCGGGGCTCATATCTACTGCGAGGTCGCCGGTTTTGCCTGGAACGCTGACGCCTACCACATGACGCAGCCGTCTCAAGATGGCGCGGGGGCCGCCAAGTGCATGCTTCGCGCACTGAAAGATGCCGGCGTGAACCCGGAAGAGGTGGGCTACATCAACGCCCACGGTACTTCCACCCCCGCGGGCGACCTGGCCGAGACGCAGGGCCTGAAGAAGGCCTTTGGCGACCACGCCTACAAGTTGCTGGTGAATTCCACCAAGTCGATGACCGGACACCTGCTGGGAGCGGCGGGTGGCATCGAGGGTGTGTTCACGGCACTGGCGCTTCGCGATCAGGTCTCTCCGCCGACAATCAACCTCGAAAACCCGAGTGAAGGCTGCGATCTGGATTATGTGGCCAACGAGGCGCGTGAGATGAACACGAAGGTCGGCCTGTCGAACTCCTTCGGTTTTGGGGGCACGAACGGCACCCTGGTGTTCCGCACCCTCTAGTCCGCCCATATGGCAGTCGAACGCCTGGGGCGCGGGATCGATCTGGCGCCCCTGGCCCGGCGCTTTCCGGAGCGCTATCCCCACCTGCTCGAGTCGGCCCTGATTGGTCAGGCGCCGGCTCGTTACTCCATCCTGTTCGCCTTTCCGGGTGTAACGGTCGATGCCCGAACGGATGACGATCTGTTGGCCGTGCTCGATCAGGACCTGAGCGGTTCAAGGGCCTCCTCTGAAATCGAGCCGGGTTATGACCATCTGCCTTTTCTCGGCGGCTGGTTTCTCTATTTTGGGTATGAATGGGCATGGCAGCTGGAACCGGCCCTGGGCCGCTGCCGCGCGGATCCCTGGCTGCCCACCGCCCGGGCCATCCGCTTTCCCGCCGCCATCATTGTGGATCACCACGACGATCAGACCTTTCTGGTGAGCGAGGAGGGACCCGACCCGCTCGCGGAGATGCGGGCCGATGTCGAGTTGTGCCGCGAGGATGTGCTGGTGCCAGGGGCCTTGCCGGAGCTCGTGATCGACGAGGAGACGCCCGAGCGCTATCGCGAGGCGGTGAAGCAGGGACTTGAGTACATTCGAGCGGGCGATACCTTTCAGGTGAATCTGTCGCGCGAGTGGAAGGCCACCAGCCCAGAGGCACTCGATGGGGCTTCGTTGTACGCCCGCCTGCGGCGTGCAAATGCAGCACCGTTCGCCGCCTGGTTGCAGTTTCCCGAGGGTCAGGTGATCAGTTCATCGCCCGAGCGTCTGGTGTCTGTGGATGGTGGCGAGGTCGAGACGCGGCCGATCGCCGGCACGCGTCGCCGCGACGACAACGCGGATAAAGACTCTCGTCTTTTTAGCGAGCTACAGGGCAATATTAAAGAACGGTCCGAGCACGTGATGCTGGTCGACCTTGAACGCAACGATATCGGCCGGGTGGCCTCTGCCGGGAGCGTGCGGGTAGCCGAATTGATGACCGTCGAGAGTTACCGACGGGTCCATCACATCGTCTCGAGTATCGTGGGGCGGTTGAAGCCCGGGACGCGCGCGGGCGATGTGCTCCGAGCCGTGTTTCCGGGCGGGACGATTACCGGGTGTCCCAAGATACGGAGCATGCAGATCATTCAGGAGCTCGAGGATGGCGCGCCCCGGGGGGCGTACACCGGGTCCTGTGGCTATTTGAGCCGGCATGGGCGCATGGATACCAACATCCTGATCCGTACCCTGGTGCTGCGCGGCAACGAACTGCGCTTTCGTGCCGGCGCGGGCATCGTGGCGGACTCGGATCCCGACCGTGAACTCGCCGAGACCCGCCACAAGGCCCATGGTCTGCTGGATGCACTGGAGAACCGGGCGTGATCCTCGTGAACGGCGTCGAGAGCTGTGTGCCGGGCGACGATCGGGGTCTGTTGCTGGGCGACGGTCTGTTCGAGACGATCATGATGGAGGGCGGCCAGCCACGCTTGTGGCCTTATCATGTCGCACGGCTTGAACGGGGACTGAAACGACTCGGCTTTCCGCGCGTTGACGCAGCGCTCCTTCGCGAGGAACTGCAGCAGGTGGCGCCAGAGGGGCAGCGTATGGCGCGCATTACTGTGACCAGGGGGCAGGGGCCCCGGGGTTACGCGCCACCCGAAAATGTGGAGATGACGAGGGTTGTGTCCGCGGGTCCCGTGCTGCGTCAGTCTCGCGGTGCCGAACCGAAGCCACTGCGTATGGGCTGGTCGCGGGTCGCCATGGCGATTCAGCCCGCGCTGGCAGGACTCAAGCACACGAGCCGCCTGGAGCAGGTGGTGATCCGGCAAAGCTGGGAGGCCGGTTGGGACGAGGCGGTCGTTTGCGATACGCAGGGGCGGCTGGTGAGCGCCACGCAAGGCAATCTCTGGTGGCGTCAGGGGATGGACCTGTTCACCCCCCCGGTGGACGAGGCCGGGATCGCGGGTACGCGCAGGGCCTGGATATTTGACCATGCGGCTTCCTGTGGCTTCGCCGTGCACGAGCAGAGTGCGGAACCGCAGGCGCTGGATCAGGTGGACGGGCTTTATGTCAGCAATGCGCGCCTGGGATTACACCCAGCCCGCCTGATCGAAACGGACATGCCGGACACGGCGTGGCAGGATGACCCGGTTAGGGTTCTGAGTATGGCGCTCCATGAAGCGGATTAGTGGTCTGATAATCGGAATTGTGCTGGTCGGCGTGATGGCTGGAGGCTGGTGGTTTGCCGATCGCTATCACCAGGATCTCAACCAGCCACTGGCGCTCGACCAGACAGAGCGGTTCCAGCTTGAACGCGGGCAAGGACTGCGTCAGGTGAGCAAGGAGTTCGAGCGGCGCGGTTGGGTCGAGCAAGCCTGGATGATCGAGCTGTACGGGCGGCGCCAGGGACTGGCACCGCGGCTACAGGCGGGCGAATACGCGGTGGACGCGGGTGCGACCCCGCGCAGCCTGCTGCACGCCATGGCGCGTGGAGAGGTCGTCCAGCATCGATTGACCGTCCCGGAAGGCTGGACGATTGCTCAGGCCCTGCGCGCCTTGCGCCAGCATCCCGAGATCGAAGGACCAGCCGAATCCGTCGGGGTCGATAACCTGCTGGACGCGCTGGGCCTCGAAGAGCTGGAGCATCCCGAAGGCTGGTTCTTGCCGGACACTTACTTCTTTGGCTCCGGGACCGATGCCCTGGATGTGTTGCGGCGCGCGTACCGCGCGATGGATGCCACCTTGCACTCTGCCTGGGATTCCCGCACCGAGGACCACCCGGTCGAGTCACCGTACGAGCTCCTGATCCTGGCCTCGATCATCGAGCGCGAGACGGGCCGCGGCGAGGAGCGTGATCGAGTCGCAGGCGTGTTCGTGAACCGGCTCCGCCGCGGGATGCTGCTGCAGACCGATCCGACGCTGCTCTATGTCCAGGAGCCCGGCGTGCAACGGCTCACCCGCGCCGAGCTCCAGCGCGATCACCCCTACAACACCTACACTCGCACCGGGCTGCCACCGACCCCCATCGCCTTGCCGGGACGAGCGGCGATCGAGGCGGCCGCGCAGCCGGCCGAGACGAACGACCTGTTCTTCGTCTCCAGGGGCGACGGCACGCACCACTTCTCCGAAACGTATCGCGAGCATCGCCAGGCCGTAATTCGCTATCAACTCGGCGGCGATGGCAGCCGCTACGGTATCCGGAACCGCCAATGACCACCGACGCATCCAGCAATGCACGCTTCGTGGTACTGGAAGGCATCGAAGGCTCGGGCAAATCCACGCAGCTCGCCACGGTGGTGGAGGCCCTGCGCGCCATGGGCATCGAGCCTGAATGCACGCGTGAGCCGGGGGGTACGGCGCTGGGCGAGCGGTTGCGGGGGTTGCTGCTCGATCCCGACCTTCCCGGTATGTGTCCGGAGGCGGAGCTGCTGTTGATGTTTGCCGCCCGTGCGCAACATCTCGCCTCGGTGATACGGCCTGCACTCGCGGCGGGCCGCTGGATAGTCAGTGATCGCTTTACCGACGCCAGTTTTGCCTATCAGGGTGCAGGGCGAGGACTGGGGATGGAGCGCGTGGCCCGGCTGGAAGAATGGGTGCAGGGCGATCTGCGGCCCGACCTGGTCCTGTTGCTGGATATCGATCCGGCCACCGGGCTGGAACGCGCCGTGCAGCGGGGTCGACGGGACCGCATCGAGCGCGAGGCGCTGGATTTCTTCGCACGGGTGCGTGAGGCCTACCTGGAGCGGGCCCGCGCCTACCCGGATCGCTACCGGATTATTGATGGGCATGCCGATCCTGAACAGGTGGCGGAACGGGTTCGTCAGGCGCTGCAAGAGTGGCGCACCAAGATCATGCCCCGGGGCGCCTGATGTCGACCCAGCCACCCTGGCTCGAACCCATCCGCCAGCGGCTCGTGCTGCGCGGGCGGGATGGATGGCTCCCCAGCGGGGTTCTGATCAGCGGGAGCCCCGGGGTGGGCAAGGCCCTGCTGACGACCAGCGTGGTCCAGAGCCTGCTGTGTCAGCGTGTGTCCAGTGATGAACCCGCCTGCGGCGAGTGCAACGCCTGTCGCAGCCTGGAGGGCGGCGTGCACCCGGAGGTACGGTTACTGGAGCCCGCCGAGCCCGGCAAGGATATCCTGGTCGATGCCGTACGCGACGCCACGGAATTCCTCACCCTGAGTGGCTCGGGCGGGGCGCTGCGCGCGCTGATTATCCGTCCGGCCGACGCACTGAACGTCAACGCAGCCAATGCCCTGCTCAAGACGCTGGAAGAACCTCCCGCCGGGGCCACGCTGTTTCTCGAGGCAGCGCGTCCGGCCAGTCTCCCCGCAACCATTCGGAGTCGTTGCCAGCAAGTCGATGTCGCCTGTCCCTCGATAGAACAGGTCCACGAGTGGCTTGCGGCTGAAACCGATCAGTATGAACGAGTCGCGGAGGCTTATGCTGCGAGCCTCAATCGTCCGCTCCTGGCGCGGGAGATCCTGACCGATTCCGCGGCGCTGGAGGCCTGGGAGACCGATCGACAGATCCTGACGGGGCTCCTGAGTGCGGCGGATCTGCATTCCACCGCTGCTGCCCTGCAGCGCAGCGTGCCGGAACGCCTGATCCCTCGCCTGCAGGCCTTGCTGTTGTCGGCGCAGCGCCTGCTACTTGTGGGGCAGCTGGATGCCTTTGGCGAGCAGTTCCCGCGTGAGCGGCTGCTGGACTTCGCACGCGCGCGGGGCGCGCGTCGTCTCGCATGGCTCGCGCAGCAGGCGTTGGAGTGGCAACGCCAGAGTGGCGCAAACCTGAATCCGGCGCTTCGCAGCGAGACCATCGCGCTTGCGCTGGGGCGACGCTGACAGCGATGCCCCAAAGGGGGGGTGGCGCGCGCCACGCGGGATAGGGGATACTCGCGAGTCCAGACACCGTCACGGGAGGGAACATGGCCGGGCAGGGCATGCTGACCTTGGCAATCAAGGAAAAACCGGCGCTGTACGCCGCGTACATGCCCTTCGTGACCAACGGCGGGCTGTTTATCCCCACGGACAAATCCTACAAGCTCGGGGACCAGGTCTTCCTGCTGTTGTCTCTGCTGGAGGATTCCGACCGCCTGCCGACCCCGTGCACGGTCGTGTGGATCACGCCGCCCAGGGCGCAGGGCAACCGCCTGCGCGGCATTGGCGTGCAGTTCAACAAGTCCGACAAGGGTGTGACGCACCGACGGATCGAGGAACACCTGGGCGGCATGCTCAATTCCGACCGCAAGACCCACACGTTCTGAGCATCCGACCCCTGCGGCCCGTCAGGCCGCGATCCCAAGCGCCTCTTTCACCTGATCCAGGGCACGCCCGATCTGCTGATCCGTTAGGTAGTAGTGGGGCGAGAAGCGGATGCCCCCGCCCCGTACCGCGCACAGGACTCCGCCGGCCTGAAGCCGCGCATAGACGGCGTCGAGATCCGCCGCAGGGGGCCGGAAAGTCAGGATCCCCGCGCGGCGGCCACGCGGCGTAAGCACCTCGCACCCCATCGCCTCCAGCTCCTCGGCCAGGTGGTGCCAGTGGAAGCAGATGTCGTGGTCGATGTTCTCGATCCCGACCTCCAGGAGCAGCGAGAGGCTGGCATGCAGCGCATGGATGCCCAGCATGTTGTGGCTGCCCGGTTCGAAACGGCGTGCCGACGGGGCCGGGGTCAGGCTCGGATTCGCGAAGTCGCCGGCGTGCGCCAGCATGTTCCACCCGTACTCCTGTAACCGGAGCTGGTCGCGAACCTCCGGATTGACGTAGAAGATCCCGATCCCCTCCGGTGCCAGCATCCACTTGTGGCCATCCGCCATCACAAAGTCCGCGTGGCAACCCGGGGCGTCGAAGGGCAGCGCCCCCAAGTGCTGGATCGCGTCGACACAGAACAGGATCCCGCGGGCGCGCAGCTCTGCCCCGAGTGCCTGGATATCCACGCGGATGCCCGAGTCATAGCGCACCGCGCTGGTCGCGACCAGCCGTGTCCGGCGATCGCAGGCAGCCAGCAGGTCGCGTTCGGGTTCATCACCCACCTTGACCTCGCGTACCTCAATGCCAAACCGCTCACCCGCCGCGTGCCAGACGACCCGGTTGGACGGGAACTCCCCAGCGGGAAAGACAATGTTCTCCCCCTCCGACCACGGCAGGCCGAAGGCCACCATCGACAGCGCTTCCGAGGTGTTCTTGACGAAGGCGATATCCGCCGCGTCGCGGGCCCCGATCAGGGCGCGTGCCAGCTCGCGCGTCGCATCCACCTGCTTGAGCCATCGGCCATAGTCCTTCGAGCCCTGGCGTACGTTCTCGCGCGCGAACTCGCAAACGGCCTCTTCCGTACGCCTCGGCCAGGCGCCGACCGCCGCGTGGTTCAGATGGATGATGTCCTGCTGTGGAAATTCGGGATGCATGGGATCCTCCTGGCCGGCAGAAAAGAGTACCTCAGAAGAGGGGGCCGGCTGAATCCCGGGGCGCATGCGCGATGCCTTGTCCGGTCAGGGACCCCCTGCTACTTTCCGCCCATCGAAAACTGGCCCCTCCGGTGCGTTTCCAGCGGCTAGGGGCCCACAGCGCCAAAGAGTTCACCGCATGGATAACGAACAGCTCAAACGCCGGGACCTGCGTGCCCTATGGCACCCCTGTACCCAGATGAAGGATTACGGAGAGGAGGGGACCTTGCCCCTGCTCCCGATTCAGCGCGGGGAGGGCGTCTGGTTGTACGACTTCGACGGCAATCGGTACCTCGATGCCATCAGCTCCTGGTGGGTCAACCTGTTCGGCCATGCAAACCCGCGAATCAATGCCGCGGTGCGCGACCAGCTGGACCAGCTCGAGCACGTGATCCTTGCGGGCTGTACGCATGAACCCGTCGTGGAGCTGTGTGAGCGGCTGATCGACCTCACCCCCGATGGACTCGACCGGGTCTTCCTGGCGGACAACGGCAGTGCCGGCGTGGAGGTCGCGCTCAAGATGAGCTTCCACTACTGGCTGAACAGCGGCCGGAGCGAAAAGACCCGGTTCATACGGCTGTCGAACAGCTACCACGGTGAGACCCTGGGCGCACTTTCCGTCAGCGATGTCCCGCTCTACAGCGCCACCTACAAGCCCCTGATGCTGGATGTCATCACCGTACCGGCTCCGGACTGCTACGAGCGCGAGCCCGGGGAGACCTGTGCCGATGTGGCCCGGCGCCAGTTCATCCATATGGAGGCCGCACTCGCGGAACACTCGGATGAAGTCTGTGCGGTCATCGTGGAGCCCTTGGTGCAGTGCGCAGGGCACATGCGTATGTACGACCCTGAATATCTGCGCCTGCTTCGTGCTGCATGTGACCGTTATGGCGTTCACCTGATCGCAGACGAGATCGCGGTGGGCTTTGGGCGCACGGGCACCATGTTCGCCTGCGAGCAGGGGCCGGTCATCCCGGATTTTATGTGCCTTTCCAAGGGGCTGACAGGCGGTTACCTGCCCATGGCAGCTGTGCTGACGTCGGAGCAAATCTACCGCGCCTTTTATGATGACTATGAGAAACTCAATATGTTTCTCCACTCGCACTCTTACACGGGTAATCCTTTAGCGTGTCGTGCTGCCCTGGCCACGCTCGACATTTTTACTACAGAACCCGTTCTTGAGCGGAACCAGGGGCTGGCCTCCCACATCTCCAAACGTCTTGCTCCGCTTATGGATCACCCCCATGTTTCCGACGTGCGACAACACGGCATGATTGCGGCGGTTGAACTCGTACAAGACAAGGCCTCCCGTACGCCTTACCCCTGGCAGGAACGTCGAGGCCTGGAAATCTACCGGTATGCCCTTGGTCGAGGTGCGCTTTTGCGTCCGTTGGGCAATGTCTCGTACCTCATGCCGCCCTACGTAATCACGGAGGATGAGATCGACTTCCTTGTCGAGGTGATGACCGAGGGTATCGACCGCGCCACACATCGGCCTTAACGCCGTCTAATCACTTTGTGTGCCCGTTGGATGAGTTTCATCGCGCTGTGCTTGACGGACCATCGGACCTGTGTCTATATACTTTCTAAAAGTACGCATACGCAGTTGGTACTAGGCCCATCGGAAGGGCACCCGAGGTAAGTCTGAAAAATCTAATCGGTTGACTCGGACCCGCCTCGTCTTTCCAATATCAATGGTTCAAATGTGGAGAGCAGGTGACGTCATGAACGATTCAAACGATGATTCACAAGTACTGATTGTAACGTCGGCATCCCCCCAGTCGGCCCTTTTTATCGAGTACGTTTCCGAGAAAACCAAATGTTCGGTAACGGGATTAGAGCCTGGGTCCCCAAAGGTCGCCCAGACGCTCAGGGATTACAGCCTTGCCCTGTTTGACGCCAGTTCCCTTGACGAGCGTGACATTGGGCATGTTCAGCAGGCCGTTGCGGACGGGGCAAAAACGGTCTTTGCCGGATTCAATATTCCCAGCGAGGACGAGGCACTCCGGCTCCTCGATGTGCTGTACCTGCAGGGCATTTTTTACAAGACCGATCAGCTGGACCTGTTGTGCAAGGGGATCCTGTGCCTGCTGAACGGTGACTTCTGGATGTCCCGGCACCTGATGACACGGCTGGTGCGGCTGTATCGTCAGCAGCGCACCAACACCTATCGGCCCGCCTGTGGCTTGACTCAGCGCGAGCTGGAGATTCTGGCCATGCTGGGTTCAGGCGAGACGAACATGAATATCGCGAAGCAGCTGTTCATCAGTGAACACACGGTCAAGTCCCACCTGTACAACATCTTCCGCAAGATCGAGGTCAAAAACCGCACGCAGGCGATCAACTGGGCCAAGGATCATCTGGGCGCTCCGCCACCCCAGGTGATGTGGCGTCGCCGTCGTGCCGAGGCGCGCGCCGTCTAACGCGCGCTGGCTCCTGGCCCCTGGGCGGGGCGATAGGGGTGAGGGCGGCTGCAATTGCCGAACCGTCCTCACCAAACGGGTGCAATGCCCGAAGCTGATGTGCCTGCGCCATCGGTCACACCGGGAGCTTAGGACGAACGACTGGCGTAGCCCGCGATCCTCGGTCGAGTCGCACCCACATGGCTCATACTTCTCGCTTGATAACGACCGACAAAGCTCTCCCGGAAAACCACCCGTTATTCTGATGCCTGCTGCCAATCCGACCGCCATACTGCAGTTGGATTAACGGTCGGAGGCCGCCTCATTCCTGCAATTGCCGCAAGGGGCACTCAAGCCTGCCTGGCGGCGATGCCGGAACTTGCACCGACCCGACGCCCGCGATCGGCCAGACATCCTGATCCGTCGTGTTCCTGGCGATCCCTGCCGGATTGCCCCTGGCTGGAGGTGTTCACGCGATGTCGACATCGCCCAACGAATCGCGTATCGGCCTGCAAGCCTCCGGGCCCGAGGGTACTGCGTATTCCATTACATGCACGGTCACCCGAATCCACGACGTCGAGGAAGTGGAATTCGAAGGCGTCGTGCCACTGGAAGTGGAATTTGAAGGGATCGGAGTGGATTGCAGGGTCGTACAACTCAGTGGGCCGGGATATCTGGACCTGGTCCTGACGAAGAATGGGCATGTCACGCGTTCGCGTTGCCATGGTCTGAACAGCACAATGAATCTGCGAATCCGGTGACAGGGGCTCTTGGTTAACGCCACCCATTACGACGCATAATACATATTATGTAAAAGGATAGGGCTAAGCGGTTAGGGTGAAAGCAATGGCCTCCGCTTGGTTTTGCTGGAAGCCCCCTGCAACGGTTAACGCTTCTGCTCTTCCTGCAGCAGCATTTGGACGTTGTGCCGTTCAAGCACTCTGAGGGAAACCTCCCAGGTGCAGGACTCGTACCAGTCCTCGTTTCGCGCCAGTCGCACTTGATTACTGCCCAGGTGTGACAGGTCAGCGACCGCGAGCCGTGGGCGACCACCCTCGGCAACGATCACTGTGCAGACCACGGTGCGGCCTGCGATAGGGTCGGAGTTATACCGAGTTGGCATAACCCAGGATTAGAAAAAGGAAAACAAGAAGAAGGGCATAGCAAAACGCCAGGAATGCGATCAGACGAGCACCGAAACGCCATTTCCATGGGCCGGTGAACGAACGGGCAGCCCGGAACACGCCCAGCGCGGACAGGCTCCAGAACAACGGAAAAGAAAGCTGAATGAAGCCGCCGACAATCGCGGCAACCGTGTAGGCACTGATATCCGAGCTGTGAAACCATTCACTGAAGATGTGAAGACCAATAATGGGAAGCACGGTCCCCATCCAGAGTGTTCGCGCCAGGCCGAACTCCCCCGCCGCAAGACGCTTCAGAAAACGCACGGGATTGGCTTTCACTTTGCGGTCGCTGTCCAGGTCGCCTGATTCGGATCCATCACGACATGGGTGACCTTCCCCGGACTGATGGGTCTCGCGGACCGTTTGCGTTCCAGGCGGGATGATCAAAGGATGATCACCGCGACCTACGAAGTTTCCAGAGCGAATGGCTTCCTTGTCGGTAAATGCCGTCGTGGGGGGCGTGTCCTTGCCGCGTGCCGCTTTCGCGTTCGCCTGCTTCTGCGCTGCAATCAGACGCAGCAAGTCTGCGAGATTCTGGAGACTCGCCTCTCGGGAGGCCGCAAACCGGGGCGCCTGCGCACCCGGGGCCTGAGGCTCGCGACGGACGGCGGCGTTTGCCCCGGTACCGCCGCTCGTTTTCCGCGACCGGGGTGGCCCCTTTTGGCCTGCCTGCAGGGCTTCTGTTCGTGCCGAAGCGGCCGGCCGCTTCGGTGGAGCGCATAGCGATTCAATTCGCCGGAGCAGCTGCTCCGCGGTCTGGGGCCGCTCACGTTCGTGGTAGGCCAGGCAGTCGGAAACCAGCTGCAGGAAGCCCTGGCTGAAGCGGCTTGCGCCCGCCCGGCCCTCCAGAGCCACCGGGTCCTCGCCGCCACGGAACAGCGTGTGCCCGCGGGCCTCGCTCTTTACCGGGTTTTCGCCCGTGACCATGCGCCACATTACCGCCCCGATGGCGTAGATGTCCGTCCACGGCCCGAGCTTGCCAATGTCTGTGATCTGCTCCGGGGCCGCATAGCCCGGCGTGAGTGCGTGACGCGACTTGCTGTGCTTCGAAAACTCCACCTTGGCCGCACCAAAATCCAGCAGCACGGGCTGCTCGTCACTGCGGCGGATGAAGATGTTGCCCGGCTTGATGTCGCGGTGCAGGACATCCTGTGCGTGCACCTCGGCAAGCCCCGCGACGATAGGTCGCAACAGGCCCAGGATCTCCGACTCCTCGAGGGGCCGCCCCTGCCCCTCCCGGCCCGCCAGTAGGCCGGACAAGGGCAAGCCGTCCTCGTACTCCATGACCAGATAGGCGGTGCCGTTGGCCTCGAAGAAGTCGGTGCAGGTGACGATGTTCGGATGGCTGGAAAAGCGCACCAGCTGGCGCGCCTCCTGCAGAAAGCGCTGTCGCCCTTCCTCGTAATCGACACCGCTTTCAGTGCTCAGCGGATGCACCGTGACGCCCTCGCGCATCGCCAGCTCCTGCGGCAGGTACTCCTTGATCGCATGGACCTGGTCCAGATACCGATGCGCCACCCTGTAGACCATTCCGAAACCGCCCGCGCCCAGCAGGCCTTCGATCCGGTAGCGACCTCCTAACAGCGTTCCGGGCGGCAAGGCATTCTTGTGATCATTCATCGGATGTCCTGGTCAGTACCTTCCGTCGATCACTTCGGGGTCTCCCCCCTCGCCCGCGCGAAAATAGCGATAGGTCAGGCCGTCGTCTCCGAGGGTGAACTCCACCGGCCAGTCACTGCGCTTCTCCCAGACTGGAAGCCTCTGCTCCAGGTCAAGCAGCTGCAGGGCCTCGCCATGGACGCCGAGTCGCCAGAGCAGGATGGCGCGCAGCCCGTCCTGTCCGTGATTTCGGTGAACGAAGAACTCGCCGCGCTGGAAGCCGGAAGTCACGCTGCCCCGGGACTCGTTAATACGGAGCTCGTGATCCACAAAGATGCAGGCGTGGTCCATCGCCTGCCGGTAAAAGACCCGAAGCTCCAGATCCTTCCCCATCTGCTGATCTGAAAGGAAAAAACTTTCGCTTTGCTGAAAGTCATCGCCAAGCCAGGAGACGCCGCCCAGGGCCGGGTCGCCGCCTTGCTGACGAATTGCCTGGCTCCACTGGCGATCACAATGGCAGGCCTGCGCGTCGGCAGCCTCTCTGATGCGGTGGCGTGTAGACGCCTCCAGTTCCGGCATGTCGTAGTCGAGCATACGCAGGATGATCTCCGTGTATCGGCATGCCAGTGCCAGTCCCTCGTCGTCAGTACGCTGGAGCAGGGTGTGCGCGACCTGAAGATGCGTCTGCGGGGGACCGCTGGCGGCCAGGCAGCCGCCGAGTATGCGATCGGCCTCCTCACTGGTGGCCGCCCCCTCTGCCCGTTCCAGGACGTCGTCGCAGGGGCTGCCCCACGCAAGCGGGCTGGCCATGCAGCACAGCAACAACGCCAGGCCGAGGCGCGGGAGCTGATTCGTGAACACCGAGCTCATACACGTGCCCCGGTTGCTCGTGGCCAGGAGGGACTGCTGGGGGAAATACCGGCAAACTCGCCCATAAGGGCGTCATGGTCCGAGGGCGCAAGCCCGCAAGCGCGCGAGAAAATGGAAAGCTCATCGCGGACAAAGTCGATGATGCGGTCATCCAGTCTCGCGGTCTTGTCCGCAAGCTCGGCAAACCAGTCCTGCCGTCGCATGGTTGGGTAGGCGATGGACAAGGCATAGGCGTAATCCTGCCGGGGCAAGGAACGACAATCCTGCAGGCCGGGATGATCGCTCAGCGGCGTGACGTCCTGCAGGGCGAACAGGATGACCCCATCCACGGGGCGGGCCGAGGGATGGACGAAGGAAACGCGCCCATACGCCACGGCGGAGCCGGGAATCTCGGCCACCAACGGGACATGCACCATGTAGGCGGCATGGCCTGGCCCTCGCTCACCCCGCCCCGGCCGGTCCATGCGAACCAGATGGAACCGGCCTTCACTGTCAGTGGTCGTGATTGCACCGGAGAGCGGCTCTCCGGCAGCGGATGTGGCCTGCACGCGTATATCGGCAAGCGGTTCGCCGGAGAGCCCGTCGATTATTGTCCCTCGCGTATCCGGCAACGCAACGGGTGTTGTTTGCCAAGGCCCGCAGGCGGCCAACAGTAGAGTCACGGCGGCAACCAGTAATTGTCGAACGCAATTCACGCCATCTCACCATTTGGATCGATATCTGGCACCGAAGCTATTGAAAAATCAGTAGCGTGATAGCGTTCATTGTGATTGAGCCCGGGCCGAACATCACAATGCATTGGTCCTCCGCCAAATCCATGTGCCACGGCAAAAACACCGCGGGCGGCGCCTGCCCTGAAATCGACGCAGATCATCGAACCGTCAAGATAACGCCGCGGGTCGGGTTGATAATCGTCTCCCCGGTGTTGATATCGACACCCCCAATTTCATCGCCGTCACGGAACAGCAGTGTGGAGGAAGCGGGGGCTCCGCGATTTCGCTGCTTCAGTGGGAATACCGCCGAGTTGAGCGCCGGGCTCAGAAAATCATCACCGTGCTCGCGGCATCCAGCAGGACCAGGTCTCGCGCCGGATTCATTAGAGCAGAAAATCACTCCTCGGAGTTCGGCGCTGGTGGGCACGCGCCAGTCATCGAAGCCTCCGAGCGCCGTTTCTTTCAACAGCTCGTCAAGCTGATGGTCGAAATTGGACGAGCCAACACGCAACTGCCAGTAGTCAGCATCGCAGTCCAATCCCTGCCACCGCGCAGGCGCCAGGCAGCGGGCCCATTCCAGCCCGCTATGCGTATCGACGACCGTGCCGCTGGGTTGAAATTGGTAGGGCTCGAAACTTGCGATTGGGAATCGCTCCAGGTAGCCGAGCCGTGCGATGGCGGAAGGAAAGTCCTCCTCTGCTGCCTTGCGGTACCACGACTTTGCCGCCTCCAGATCCCGCTCGACACCCAGCCCGTGCTCCAGGTAATAACCCATGCGGTAGTCTCTGTAAGGTCCTTCGTGCTCTTGCAGCCACTCCCACGCACTTGCGAAATCGGGTTCGAGCCCATTCCCGCCGCTCTCGTAAATACCAAGAAGCATGCCCCGCGCTCCGGAATCCCCCGCCCTGGCAAGCTTCTCGAACCAAAATGATGCTTTCTCAAAGTCTCGTTCAAGGCTTGGGCCCGCACCCGCGTGGTAACTAAAAGCCAGCTGGCGTTGGGCACCCCGGTGGCCAAGTTCGGCAGCGCGTGTACGCCACTCATGTCGCGTCTTGCGATCAGACAACAGTGTCTCGCCAAAACGATATTGCGCATCCGCCATACCCATCTCCGCCGCCTGGCGAAGCCAGTCCCTCCCCGCCTCCCGGTCGTCTTCCGAGCTCCCTCCGTTCAACAGGAGATACCCGTACTCCAGCATTGAGGGCGGATACTGTTGTTCTGCCCCACGGCGGAACCACTCCATCGCCTGCTCTCTGTCCGTTGACGGACCCCAATCTTCAAAGTAATGAATTTCACCCAGCAAATATTGGGCATGGGGGTCGCCTTCTTCGCCCAGTTGCATAAGCTCGGAAAAGGCATTTGCAACCAGTGCGCGGGCCTTTTCGCGGTCTCCCTCAACCTGGCTGGTGTCAATGTAATCGACCTTGCCGTACCAGTAGTGTCGGGCCAGCTCCACTTGAGCCAGAACATGGCCAGCGGCCGCAGCCTTCTCGAGCCTGTCAATCACAGTGGAATCTCGATCATGATCGAAATACCACGCCTGCACTGCTCGCCTAAAGTCCGTCTCTGCCCCCGCTTCCGTACTCGGCTGAGTCTCGGCGCTTGCGGAGGCATCCTCCTCCACCTCCACCAGAGAGGCATCACTGGGTTGTCGCTGGTCCACGGTCTCGACTTCGGCAGCACCGCTTTCGGCACTGTCGGACGGATGTTCCGTTGGCATCATCGTCCAGAGCACGCCTCCAATGCCCGCCGCCACGACAAGACCGGCAACGCCAAGGCCGATCTTCCGCCCCGGAGACGCGGGAACGGAATGGCCTTTCACCGGGTCCCTTTTACCCGAGCGCAACCCTTCCACGGGGGCAATATCAGGACTTTTCTCCGGCGCAGGATCCGCCGCTTGTTCCCGACCGGGCGAGACTGGCGATGCCTCTCCTCGCGCCACGGCGTCCAATTGCGTTAGCAGTTGTTCCGCGCTCTGCGGCCGTTGGGTCTCGTCGTAGTTCAGGCAGTCGGAAACCAGCTGCAGGAAGCCCTGGCTGAAGCGGCTTGCGCCCGCCCGGCCCTCCAGAGCCACCGGGTCCTCGCCGCCACGGAACAGCGTGTGCCCGCGGGCCTCGCTCTTTACCGGGTTTTCGCCCGTGACCATGCGCCACATTACCGCCCCGATGGCGTAGATGTCCGTCCACGGCCCGAGCTTGCCAATGTCTGTGATCTGCTCCGGGGCCGCATAGCCCGGCGTGAGTGCGTGACGCGACTTGCTGTGCTTCGAAAACTCCACCTTGGCCGCACCAAAATCCAGCAGCACGGGCTGCTCGTCACTGCGGCGGATGAAGATGTTCCCCGGCTTGATGTCGCGGTGCAGGACATCCTGTGCGTGCACCTCGGCAAGCCCTGCGACGATAGGACGCAACAGGCCCAGGATCTCCGACTCCTCGAGGGGCCGCCCCTGGGCCTCCCGGCCCGCCAGTAGCCCGGACAACGGCAGCCCGTCCTCGTACTCCATGACCAGATAGGCGGTGCCGTTGGCCTCGAAGAAGTCGGTGCAGGTGACGATGTTCGGATGACTGGAAAAGCGCACCAGCTGGCGCGCCTCCTGCAGAAAGCGCTGCCGCCCTTCCTCGTAGTCGCCCCGGCTGTCCCGACTCAGCGGATGCACCGTGACGCCCTCGCGCATCGCCACTTCCTGTGGCAGGTACTCCTTGATCGCGCGGACCTGCTCCAGATGCACGTGCACCGCCCGATAGACCATGCCGAAACCACCGGCCCCCAGCAGGCCTTCGATCCGAAAACGGTTATCCAGCACCGTCCCCGCCGGCAAGGCGTTCTTGTGGTCAGTCATTTCCTAGCCCCGGCATATTCATTGCGGCGCGCGCGATCGCACCAGTTGATAGCTGAAACCCGCCAACCCCAGGATCTGGCCTTCGTTGAGGGGTTCGGGTGAAAAGGGCGGAACCGTATGTCCGTCCAGCTGCGTTCCATGACTCGAATACAGATCCTCGAAGCGCAACTGACCATTGCGTTCAAACAGGCGCAGATGGCGCCTGGATACCTGCCGGCTCTGCATGCATACATGAGCAAGTTCCGGCGCCCTTCCGATCACAACCCCCTCGCCGGATCGCAAAAGGTCGCCGTGCAGGGGTATGGACTCGGAGCCGTCCATTGCCCGCAGTGACCAGGTCGGTTCGGCCAGGCCATGGGAGGATGCCGCTGCGGCCGGTACATTCGTTTCGTCCCTCCGTGCCGGCTGCTCCCCCTGGGCCACGAAGCGCGGAGCCGATGGTCGAGCGTCCGGGTGGCGCGGCCTCGAGAGAATGACGGCCCCCAGGGCTGCTGCAACCAGCAGTGCGAGCAGCGCAAACAGCAGGGGCTGGTCGGGTGTCTCGTCGGCAATCTCCGGAACCTCTTCGACCGGTGGCGGTTCCGGCACCACGGGAGGCTCGGGTACCGGTGGCGGTTCCGGGGCAGGGGCCGGCTCCGGTTCAGGGACGGGTGGCGACTCGATCACGGGCGGTCGGCGCCAGTTACCGGGAATCCCGACTGCGTCCAGTGCCTCGTGCACCGTCTGCCACTCCCGCGAATGTTCTCCGAACAGGTTCTCCGCACTCTGGGCCAGTGCATTGCGGACCGTGTAGTAACTGGTCGCGGAGGACATGGTGAGCGAGGCCGCATGCGCCGCAATCTGCGCCGTCTTTCTGAGCCCGATCGCCTCTACCGCCGGTCCGCTGCGGAGCCGCCGGTGCTGGCCGCCTTCTGCCATCAGGAACCATGCATGGTTCAGGATGTTCGCGTTGGCGTGTGCGCGGTTGTTACCCTCGGTTGGCGCTAGGAAACCGGAAAAGTGATCCGGATAACCGGGGTCGGCATTGCGCGGGTTGGCCATATCGCGGATCAACCCATCGGTATACCGCAGTCCCCATACCTCGCGCGTGGAGTCAAATCCTTGTGCAATCGGCCGGTCCATGCGCCCCCCGGCCTGACGCCAGGCCCGAAACGCGACCCCGACCAGGTCCGATACCGACTCGTTCAGTGCGCCGGCCTGCGCACTGTTGTTCAACCGGCTCCCGTTGCTGACGATGCCATGCCCGAGTTCGTGTGCGACCACCTCGACGAGGCCGTGGCTCAGTACCGACTCCGGAACCACCATGGTATTGATCGCTGGATGCCACTGCGCATTGAAGCCATCCCCTACGCATTGCGGCCACGTCACGTTCGGGAGATGGCTGAAGCGCGCGCCCGCGACTGCCCGCAGCGGCATGCCGTTATCGTCGATGCTGCTCATGCCAAACTCGGCTTCGATAAAGGTATACAGGTCCCCCATCAGATCGTGCATGCGATCGACATGCGCTCGCCCGGTCGGACGATCATGTTCACTGCGGGTGTATTCGGGGCGCTGAACCTCAAGCTGGATGAATAGTCTGCTGCCGCCCGGCGTCATAAGGCCCGTGACACGTTGGGCCGAGCAGGCCGCGGACATGTCGTGGACGTGACGATCCCTGGTGTGGAATACCAGCGGTAACGAACCCAGAAACTCGCCGGTACCGGCATCCACGTACAGCCGAGACATTTCCTCGCCTTCAACCCGGGAACCAGCGAACTTCCAGGCGAGATGGAAGCGGTCTTCACCGGGCCAGTACACCAGGGCGGGCGCGTCTTCGGTCAGGGGCAGGACCCCGGATCGTCGCCGGGCCTCCTCGTGATCGATCCCGGCTTCCACTAACACATCGCCCAGCGCCGCGTGGCGGCCAAGAAACACACCGGGAATACCGGCGGAATCGATCGCTACGACTCCGTCATTGCCGATCACTGGGTGCCCAGCGTGCAGCTGCTGGGTTCGGTAGTAGACAAAGCCGGCGGCATCCGCACGTCCAGGCTCGAGCTCCAGGTGATCACGGGCCTCCAGCCCCAGTACGTGTTTCAGTTCCGCATCCAGCCACTGCTGTACGTCGGCCGAGGTGTTGAGCGGGCCTGATGCAGGCAGGTCCACCAGGAACGTACCGCTGTCGACAAAACCGGCTCGGGGACTGTCGGTGCTATCGAGCCCGGCCAGCCCCACAAGCGGCCAGATCAGCAGCAACAACACCGCATAGCCCCACCAGGAGGTGCGGTGCCGCGGCCGGTCGCAAGGGCTGCACCTCCAGATCACATCGAGCGCTCCATGATCGCGGACCAGCTCTGTAACAGCGTGCCGCGGTGGGCATCGATCAGGACATAGGTATCGTTCGCCACCAGTCCGTGCCAGGCGCGCGTATATCGATTGCCTTCGGGGTCGTACCGGTACACGTACAGGCGCCCCTCGTCGGCCGGAGACAGCGCTTTGCCCAGTGACGCCTCCGCATGCGCCAGGGCCTCCCGATATGACAGGGTCGCTTCTTCTGGCAGGTCGATCGCATGGGGCCGCTCGCCCCGGAGAATTACGATTTGACCCTGCTCGACACGGGCGTTAACCACACTCCCCCACACTGGCAATCCCTGAAAGTACAGGTCAAAGCGGATGGACTCTCGCCCCTCAAGTATCTGCTGGCCCCGGCGCATCCGCAGGGATTCGTCGTCTCCCAGCACGTCTGCTTCACGCAGGGCCGCAGACAGGGTCTCGCCGTCCATCTCCTCGTCTGCGAGATACGGTATCTGTACGCGCTGCTCGAACGCGTCCAGCCCGCCCGGGTCCGGGCCCCGCGGTGCGCCCCGGTGGACTTCGTCCTCTCTGGCCGGCCCTTCCGGATCGGCGGCGCGCGCGTCGCCTTCGGGCGGGGCCTGCTCCAGCGCCAGTTCCTCGGCCGCTTCATCTGCAAGTGCTTCCATAGGGCCCGAGTGCCCTGCCGGCTCAGAGTCCGTTCCCGCTGGTGGGGTAGCCCTCGGCAATGCGCGCTCCGCGACTTCCGGGGCCGGCTCGATCTGTGGGCTTCCCAGCAGGAGATAGGCCCCCAGCAGCAGGGCAGCAGCCAGGAAAATCCCGGCCAGCGCGAGGCTCCACCATCGACGCCGCACGGATGCACTGGGGGTATCGCCGGCCAACGGCCGCACCACAATCGCGCTGGTGTTGTCGTGACCCTCATCGGTGGCCTCCAGGCAGTCCTGAATCAGCGCGTCCAGCGCCGATCCGGGCGCCGCGCTGTCCAGCACCCGGTGCTGCTGTTCACCGTCGGCGATTTCCCAGAAGCCGTCAGTGGCGAGTACGAAGAGGTCCCCTGCCGCCAGGGACCAGTCGCGGTACTCCGCCTGGGGCTCTTC
This sequence comes from Thioalkalivibrio sp. ALJ12, assembly GCF_000378305.1. NCBI lineage: Bacteria > Pseudomonadati > Pseudomonadota > Gammaproteobacteria > Chromatiales > Ectothiorhodospiraceae > Thioalkalivibrio > Thioalkalivibrio sp. ALJ12. The sequence continues at coordinate 403,139 of NZ_KB899539.1, read as the reverse complement.
GTCGCTACCAATGCTGGTTGTCAGGCGGTGCTGGTCGGGATGGGAGGCCAGTTCATCCTCGGAAATCCTGCCCTGCAGTACCTGGAGCTGGGCGATGGAATGATCCAGCGTTCGTTCCACAAAGCCGTCCGCGCAGAACTGGCAAACGCGGCTGTCACCGACATGGATGGATGCCGCATGGTCGTCGCGTAGCCAGAGCGCAGCCAGCGTGCTGCCCGCATCGGTCCCGCGCTCGACGTTCAAGCTGCGGACCTTGTCCTGGGCCGTCGCCACCAATCGTTGCAACAGGGCCTTGAGTGTTACATCCGAACGGCGCTCATCCCAGACCTCGCGGGCGGCCTGAATTACGCAGGCAGCCGCGTCCGCGCCGCCCCCGTGCCCGCCAAGACCGTCGGCGATGACTGCCAGCAGCTCCGTGCCTTCATCTGTGGACAGGATGATCGTAGCATCCTGGTTTTCGTCGCGACCGCCGATGTGGCTGCTCGCCCATGCGTCCCATATCGGCATGCGGGGCCCTCGTTTTCCCATCAAACTACTGCGTGAAAGCCTGGCCCACAAGTCGGGCCGGAGACGCAGGATGGCCTCATGGCGCCTTCTGGCGCCGGTTGTACCCCCTAACGGCTTTTGCTATAAGTCAAAATTATCAGGGCTTGACGACACGGGGCGGCGATGTTCAGGACGTTCATGGTCGGGCGTTCTGCGTCCTCCGATATCCAGCTGGACGATCCCTCCGTCTCTCGGCGCCAGCTCGAGCTCACCCGTACCGAGGACGGGCGTTTCTACGCCGTATCCTGTTCCACCAGCAACCCCACGCGCGTATGGCGAAGCGACAAATGGCAGCCCCTGCGCCAGGGTTTTCTCGAGCCTGAAGATCGCCTGACGCTGGGGGGCCGTTCCCTGCAGTTGTCCGAGCTGATCGCGAGGCTACCGGATCGCCAGCCGATGCCTGCCGTTGCGGTACACGAACCCGTTTCGGTCCGGCCCCGGCGTAAATCCACCACCGGCGAGGTAGAACTCGCCTCCTCGGGAAGGTAGGCCATGGGAATCAGCAGTCGTGCCGAAAGCCAGTACCGCATCAGTGTGGCACTCGCGGCACTGATCATCGGAGCGGCAGTGATCACGCTGGCTTCGCTGGCACTCGCGACTCCGGAGCACCGCGGCGAGATTTCGGCGGCGGCCATCCTCCTGGACCGTGCCAGTGGTATCTACCCGGTCACCATCCAGAATCTGATGTGGCTGATCTTTTTTGTCGGCCTCGGCGAGCTGTGGGTGCGTTTCCAGCGCGGTTCCGCGGAACTGCGGCTGCAGGAGACCCTCTGGCTACCCGATGATGACAGTTCCATGCTGCGCAGCCAGGACCTGGGCCCGATCTACAGCGCGATCCAGCAGACACCCCGAGCCGGGGAATACGCCCTGCCCCGGCTGATACAGCGGACGATTCTGCAATTCCAGAGCAGTGGGTCCATCAACCAGGCCAACAGCCTGATGAACTCCAGCCTAGAATTGATGCAGCACGAGATCGACCTCAAATACAACATGCTGCGCTACATCATGTGGCTGATTCCCACTCTGGGCTTCATCGGCACGGTGATCGGGATCGCTCTCGCTTTGTCCAACGCCGGCCACATGCCGGACCTGCAGGATTCGGTGGCTGTCGGCGAGTGGGTCACGACCCTGACGGGCAGTCTTGGGCTCGCATTCAATACCACCCTGGTTGCGTTGTTGCTCGCTGCGGTACTGGTGTTCCTGATGCATATCGCTCAGGGTCGCGAGGAAGCGGCTCTGAACCGGGCCGGCCAGACTTGCCTCGACAACCTGATCAACCGTCTGTACGAAGACGACTGACCCCTGATCGCTAAAGGAGCTTCGCATGGCGAAGAAACGCGGACCCGACGGTACCCCGGTAGATGTGCCGACGCATCTGGACCGAGCGGCACCCTCACCGCACCCGGCCCAAGGAGACGATGCGGAAACCGATCCGCCACCGGTTCGCCGAGCGTCCCTCTTCCCGGAAGAAGCACCCACACAACCGCCCGGCACCCCGGTCGCGAAACAACCGGGAACCCCCTCCCCCGCACCGGTCGCCGCACGCGACGAGAACCTGACAGTTATTCAGGGCAGCCGTCGGCACGCCACCTCGGAGACAGAGGGGCTGGATGATCCGGTTGCGGGATGGCTCGTGATCGTCGACGGGCCCGGTCTCGGCTCGGTCCTCACCGTGGGGCAAGGGCAGAACAGCATCGGGCGCGCAGCCACGCAACGCATCAGTATCGACTTCGGTGATGCCGAGATCTCCCGTGAACACCATGCCGCAATCATCTACGACCCGCGGGGCCGCCAGTTTCTGATGCAGCAGGGCAGTGGCAAGAACTTGGTATACCTCGATGACGACCTGGTACTCAGCCCCACCCGCATCGAATCCGGTCAGGAAATGCTGCTCGGCCAGACGCGCCTGCGATTCGTGGCGCTTTGCGGCCCCGATTTCTCGTGGCAGGACCGGTGACGGAGGTTGAACTCGACCTTCGGGTTGATGCCGCCTGGGCACAGATCCCGGGTGGCAGAAGCGAACAGCAGGACACCGCACTGGTTACACGGTGGGACAACGGCTTCCACCTGTTCGTGCTCGCCGATGGGATGGGCGGGCACGTTGGGGGCGGCCATGCCTCCCGGCTCGTGGCCGAGGGGATGCGAGACGGGTTCATTCAGGCACAGGGCGCGGATAACCCGGCTCGCCTCATCGCCGGGCTCAAGACCGCCAACGAGGCCGTCGATGCCTTCCGGGATGCGCACCCGGAACAGGATGGGATGGGTTCGACTCTGGTGGCGGCCACCTTCGATGGCCAGTCTCTGGAGTGGCTCAGCATCGGTGACAGCCCCCTCTGGCTCCTCCGAAAAGGCACCCTGCGGCGCCTCAATGCGATCCATTCCGTGGGCGCGCGCTTGGATCAGCAGGCGGCTGCAGGGGAAATCAGCCTCGCGGAGGCTCGCGATCACCGCAATCGTGCTCAACTCCTGGAAGCGGTGATGGGTAACGACATCCACCTGGTGGACCGGCCAAACGCGCCACTGCCTCTGGCGCCTGGTGATTGCATCGTACTGGCCAGCGATGGCATCGAGACCCTGTCCCTTTCTGTCCTCGCCCGCCTCCTGGACGAGGCAGACCTGACCGCCGCCGACCGCATCAACGGAGTGCTGGCGGCGATTAACGAACAGCAGCGACCCCATCAGGACAACGCGACGATCGTCATGGCCTGCCTTTCTGCCCAGCCTGCCGCGAACGAAACAGGGGACACCCGCCCATGAAGCCGATCCACCGCTCGGCGACCCTTGGCCTGTTCCTGGTGATACTGCTGTGGACCGTCCCGGCCGCTGCCGTACCTGTGCAGGAGATTGTGGTCCAGGACCGCGCGGGCAGCATCGTGGAACGTGGCAGCCTGACCGTAGTCGGCGACGGCATTGGTGTCACCAGCTACACCCTGATCCAGCGTGGCGACTGGGAAGTCCGAACGGAACGCGGGGCCCGTCTCCCGGGGACCGTCCTGCTGCAATGGCCGGAACATGACCTGGTCGTGCTGGAAGTGCCGAATCTCCCGGGGCCGTCAGTCCGGCTTGCACGTGAACTCCCGAAAGACGAGCAGCCTGTCCATACACGTTCTGCGGATGGCGACCGCGGCCGTGGGCTGTTCCTTTCCTCCCTTCCGGACAACGCCGACGCATTCCATCACGGGGCCGGCTACCCCTTGCACGCGCGCGCGGCACCCGTCTTTGATCACTGCAATCATTTGATCGGTATAAGCCGCGAGGAACGGGGCGGCTTTTTGCGGCGGCGCCTGGCCGATCCAGCCTCACCCTACACGGCGACATCGGTTCATCGCATCGCAGCCGCGCTGGAGTCGGTTGGTGTTCACGTGAATCGCGCCGATACGGTCTGTCTCCCGCTGGAGATTCAGCTTGAACGGGCGGAAGAGGACAGCGCGGCGGCACAGGACCTCGAACGGCAGTTGGAAGAGCAGTTGCAGCAGGCGGAACAGCACCGGACCGCCGCCGAGGCCCTGCAGCAGCAGCTGGAAGAACAGATCGAACAGGCCGAACGCGAAGGCGCAGCCCGGGAAGAACTCGAACGCCTCACAGCCGAACTCGAACAGGCACGCAATGAGGCCCTGGAAAGCCTCGCGGGGGTCGAATCGGAACTGGAAGCGCTACGTGCGGAGAAGGCCGAGCTGGAAGACACGGCCGCAACCATCCGCCAGAGGGCCACCGAGCTGGAGCGGGCCCAGCAGGAAAGCCACGCGCAGCTGGAACGGGAGCAGGCGCTGCGCCAGCAGCAAAACTGGCTGGCCCTTGCCGGTATTGGCCTGCTCCTCGGGCTGGTGGCTCTGGCTCTGCTGACGCTGCGTCGGCGCAAGGCCCTGCTGAACACGGAACGGCAGAAGCTGGGACGCGTGAATGACCAGCTGTCCGCGGCGACTGCAACCTTCCCCGACGTGGTCCTGGACGGAACAGACCCCGAAGGCCAGCCGATCCGCATCAAGCTCCACGGCAACAGCCTCATCCGCTCGCCTGACGGACAATCGCTGGGGCGTGACCCGCGCCAGGTGGACTACGTCCTCAATCTGCCGGAAATCTCGCGGCGACATCTGCGGTTCCGGGTTCGAGACAACGAACTGCGCGTGAGCGATCAGGGTTCACAGAATGGCACGCAGGTAAACGAACACGTGCTCGGATCTGGGGACGAAATGTCGCTGTCAGACGGGGATCGTCTGATCCTGGGGTCAATCACCCTGCATGTACACGTGCTGGGATAGGGTCTTCGTATGAAAATACGCAACCGGGACCTCAATATCTTCAGCATGTCGGCGCTGGACCTGTTCGCCTCCGCGCTGGGTGCCTTTATCGTTCTGGCCGTGATCGCCCTGCCGTTTTTCCCCAACACGAGCCAGTTCGATGATGAGGCGTTGATGGAGCGGCTGGGTGAACTCGAGGCCGAGCTGGAACAGGCGGCCAGCGCGCAGGAGGAGCTGGAGGCAGCGCTGGAAGATGCGCAGACAGATGCGGAACGGTTGGCCGAGGTCGTACAGCGGCTTGAGGTCAGGCCGATGGACGTGGTGGTGGTGGTCGACGTGACCGGCAGCATGCAGCACGCGATTGACGGCATCAAGAACGAGACCTCGGAACTGCTGGCAGTCCTCCAGCGGATGTCCCCCTCACTGGGGTTCGGTGTCATGACCTTTGGGGACAAGGAGTTTCAATGCATCGTGACGGTGCACAATCCCCTGACGCTCTGCAATCCGGGCGACAGTTATCCGCCCGCTCCGCTCGCCGTCTCCGATATCGATGTCCCGGCGGCCGAGGAGGAGCTGAACCACTACCTGAAGAACATTCTCGCCATCAACATCGGCATGGGGACCGGTCGCCACTCCGGAAACGTCCCCGAGGACATCCATCTGGCAATGGAACAGGTATCACGCATCCAGTGGCGCAGCGAGGCCGAAGAACGGCATGTGGTGGTGTTCACGGACGCGCCGGCGCGCGCAGGATTCGAACAGCGTACGCTGGAAGCCACCCGGGCCTTTGCGGAGGCGGATGACAGACACTTCGTATCGACGGTCCAGGTCAGACACGAAATACCCGAGGGCAATGAATTCTGGGAAGACCTTGATCGCCAGACCAGCGACCTACTGGAGGCGATGGCGGCCGCCGGCAATGGCCATTATGTCGATCAGAACCAGGGCCGATCCGTGCTTGCCGCACTACTGCTCGCTGTGGTTCGCGACCGCACCGCGATGTAGAACTGCCGCGACCGCTCGCCCTGCGTCGCCTGCTTGGCCACACGGGATAACCTATGGCTCGTGGTTTGCACCACGCGCGGAAGTCCCCCGTGGACAACCTATTGAGAGATCACATCCAGGCCTCGCGCTGAGGCTGGTTCAGGAAAGCGTCTCGATCACGTGCGTCAGCACATCTTTCACCCGCGCCATCCCGTGATCCAGGTTGCGGCCGATCTCGTCCATGGTGATCTCGCCCTCGGCACGACCGGCCGCCCAGTTGGCGATCACGGCACAGCAGGCGTAGTTCAGCTCCAGTTCGCGCGCCAGCGCCGTCTCCGGCATGCCGGTCATTCCCACCAGGTCGCAGCCATCACGCGCCATGCGGTCGATCTCGGCCGCCGTCTCCAGCCGCGGGCCCTGGGTGGCCCCATACGTCCCTCGGTCTGCCGCCTCGATGCACAGGTCATCAATCGCGTTCAGCAGCGTCTCCCGCACGCCCTGGTTGTAAGGCCAGGTCATGTCGATATGGGTGACCTCTTCGAGGTCACCGCCCTCGAAAAAGGTGTTGGCGCGTGACCAGGTGTAATCGATGATCTGATCGGGAATCGCGATCATGCCCGGCTTCATCGATTCGGTAATGCCGCCCACGGCGGCCACCGCAATCACGTTGTCGACCCCGGCATGCTTCAGGGCCCAGATGTTGGCCCGGTAGTTCACCTGGTGCGGCGGGATAGTGTGACGTGCGCCATGGCGCGGCAGAAACACGATTTCCGTGTCATTCAGCCGCCCGAAGACCAGCGGCCCCGACGGTTCGCCATACGGGGTATGCATGACCTGCCTGCGGGTAATCTCCAGCGACTTCAGCTGGGTCAGTCCGGTGCCGCCGATCACGGCAAGACGGGGTGTCGACATATGGCGGGTATCCCTAGTGGTTCGCGACGGCAAAGATGCCGGGTGCGTTGCGGAGGTAATCCTGGTAATCCATCCCGTAGCCAAACACGTACCGATTCGGCACCTCCAGGGCCGCAAAATCGACGGTAATGGCCGGATCGCGTTCCGGGTTGGCCTTGTCCACCAGCACCACGGAATAAACTTTCTCGGCGCCCTGCTCTTCGCAGAAAGCCTGGATGCCTTCCAGGGTAATGCCACCGTCGAGGATGTCATCCACGATCACTACGGTGCGCCCCTGGATCGGAGTCTGGGGGCGCGCCAGCCAGTGCAGCTGCTCCCCTCCCCGCGTGCCGCCGCGATAGCGCGTGGCGTGCAGATAGTCGACCTGCATTGGAAACGACCAGCGAGTCAGCAGCCCGCCCATCAGGACGACCCCGCCATTCATCACGCCCAGAACCAGGGGGTTACGGTCCTTGAGCGCCTGCGCCGAGCGTTCGGCCAGGCGGTCGATCGCGGTCTCGACTGCATCGCGGCTATAGAGGCAGTCGGCATCTCGGAGCGTTGCACGGGCCTGTTCCGGGCTCATCAAGGGTCCTGCGGTGGGGGGTGGAGGAAGGATGTTGGCCG
>NZ_KB899539.1:90784-95356 GCF_000378305.1 Thioalkalivibrio sp. ALJ12 | reverse complement strand
CCGTAGGAGGCCAGCCCCTGGCCGATCGGGCATCACCAACGTCCCATCGCGCAGAGGGCTGCGCTCCTACCGGCGGGAATGCCCCAAGATCCGTAAGAGGCCAGCCCTCTGGCCGATCGGGCCTGTACAACACCCCAATCGGCCAGAGGGCTGGCCTCCTACGGGGAAGGCTTTGGGATGTAGTGAACAGCCGGAAGTCCGTCGAAATCGGCGTCCTGGGTCCAGAGGTCGGCCTGATGGGCGCGCGCGGTGGCGTAGATGATGCTGTCGGCGAGCGGGAGGCCATGCTGGTTGCCGAGACTGGCAGCGGACAGTGCCAAGGGCCCCGAGAGTTCGACGAGTTCGCCCTGCTGCATCAGTGCAGCCGCCTGCAGGGCCGCCGCCTCGCCGCGCTGCTGGAGTACCCGCTTGAAGACCTCGTAGAGGCTGATTGTGGGGACGATCAGTTCTGCCGTGGTCTCGATTGCGTCTGCAAACACATCGGCGTTGGGGCCGTCGGCAAAGTATTCCAGCCACGCGGACGAATCGACCACGTTCACACGCGGTCTCCCTCGCGCGGGATGTCGGGGTCAATGCCCTTGAGGAACCCCCGCATCTCGCTCATGCGCCGTTCGGGAATCAGTTCGATGCGGTCGTCGTACGCCACAATCTGGACCTTCTGGCCCGCGCGAAGATGCAGCGCCTCGCGTACCGCCTTGGGGATGACGACCTGATATTTCGGAGAGATGGTGAGGGCTTCCATTACAGCACCTTTGATCGATCGATAGTCCGTTTTACCAATTTAGCATCGATCCCGCCGATTCACGAACGCTCCTTCGCCCTCTGGCTGACTGTGCGTCACCAACACCCCATCGCGCAGAGGGCTGCGCACCTACAGCAATCGGGCATCCGTGTAGGAGGCCAGCCCTCTGGCCGATGGGGCATCACCCGCGCCCCATCGCGCAGGGGTTGCGCTCCTGCAACGGCTGTTCGGTTACACCAGGCGTATGGGACCCGGGTACTGAGCCAGGTGGGTGTCGCTGGTGAGCAGGAGGTAGCCTTCGGACTCGGCCTGGGCAATCAGGATCCGGTCGAACGGGTCCTTGTGGATATCCGGCAAGTGGCCCACAGCCAGCGCATGGGTTCCGTCGATGGACAATTCCGTATAGCCGTGCTCGCGAAGCTCCCGACGCAGGACAGCAGGCTCAACGACGAAATCGCGACGCCCAAGACTCCGCTTGATGGTGACCTCCCACAGGCTGGCGGCACTGTACGCAAGCTCATGTTCGGGGTTGAGGATCAGCTCGCGCGCCTCGGAAGGCAGCCGTGACGAATCGGCAGCCGCCCACAGGAGGATGTGAGTATCAAGAAGGAGATGCATCGTCGCTATCGAATGCCTCGATAATGGCCTCCTCGCCCATCCGGTCGAAGTCGTCCGGCACACTCACCTGCCCTTTGAGGAAACCGACACGGCTGGCCGCGGCCGGCGTCGGTGCCTCGACCCGCGTGAGTCGGGCGATCGGCTTGCCGGCCCGAGCGATCACCACCGGCTCGCCCCGGCTCACCTTGTCCAGCAAGCGGGACAAATGAGTCTTGGCCTCGTGGATATTAACCGTCTCGTTCATGTCTACCCTCGCACCGGCATCCAACTTAGTCTAATTGACTAGACTAGATTATACCCGGGATAAGCACCACGATGCAGGGGGCGGCCTCGGGCCGATTGGGGGTATACCCAGCGCCGAATCGCGCAGGGCGCTGCGCTCCTACAGGGGGCGTGATTCCGCGTAGCAGGCCAGCCCCCTGGCCGATTGGGGCATCTGGATACGCCCCATCGCGCAGAGGGCTGCGCTCCTACAGCAATCGCCCCCTGTAGGAGGCCAGCCCTCTGGCCGATGGGACGTTCGGCTAACCCCCCAGTCAAAGCCATATCGCATCCCAGTGCGGGTAATCACGAAGGTTGCGCACCAAACCGGCACGCAAGGGATTGGCGGCGATGTAACGCGCCAGCGACGCGAGGTCTTCTTCGCGGCGTACCGCGTGATCGTGAAAGCCGGGCTGCCAGAGTGCTCGCCCGAGCCTGCGGGCGGTGACTGCCTTGACCGACCGTACGACGGTAGACAGGGACATGCTTTCGCCGAGCGTCATCAGCCAGTGCAGATGATCCGGCATCACCACATACGCCAACGTATCCGCATGCCCGAGCGCTTGCGCGTGGCGCAGCGTACCGACCAGTGCACGGGCAGCGCTGAAATCGCGGAACACCGGTGTGCGATCCCGCGTGAGGGTGGTAACAAGGTAGATCCGCCCGGGCTCGGAATAGCGCCCACGGCGCAGGGCCTGAGCGTGAGGTTTGCCGTCCATGGCATCGCTCCCGTTGTGCTGGTTGTTATCCGTCGAGGGGCGGATGGGTGTCGTCTGGTCCCTTCGGCTGGCCATGAATCAGATTCTGGCCGTGGGGGCTTTTTCCAGCGTTCTATCGCGCAGGGGGCTGCGCTCCTACAAAATACCGGGACCCATCGTAGGAGGCCAGCCTCTGGCCGATGAGGCCTCTCCAGCACCCCATCGCGCAGGGGGCTGCGCTCCTACAAGCGGCAGAAGCACGCGCCCTGTAGGAGGCCAGCCTCTGGCCGATCGTGCGCTAAGGGTTGCGGATGAAGCCCATGGCTTCGAGTTTGAGGAGGATGCGGTGGGCGGCTTCGTCCGGGGTCATCTCGCGGGTGTCGAGCCGCAGCTCGGGGTGTTGCGGCTCCTGGTAGGGGTCGTCGATGCCGGTGAATTCCTTGATCAGGCCGGCACGGGCCTTGGCGTAGAGGCCCTTGCGGTCGCGGGCCTCGCAGGTTTCCAGCGGCGTGGCGACGTGGACCTCGATAAAGCCCCCTACCCGCTCGATGCGCTCGCGCACACGGCGGCGCATGTCGGTGTACGGCGCGATGGGGGCGCAGATGGCGCAGCCGCCATTCTTGGTGATCTCGCTGGCCACATACCCGATGCGCTGGACGTTGATGTCGCGGTGCTCCCTGGAGAAGCCGAGCTCGCTGGAGAGTTCCTTGCGCACGATGTCGCCATCCAGCAGCGTGACGGCGCGCCCGCCCAGTTCCATCAGCTTGACCCGCAGGGCGTTGGCCATGGTGGACTTGCCGGAACCGGACAGGCCGGTGAAGAACACGGTGAAACCCTGGCGGTCGCGCGGCGGGAAGCTGCGGCGAAGCTCCTGCACGACTTCCGGATAGGAGAACCACTCGGGGATCTCCAGGCCTTCTCGCAGGCGGCGGCGGAATTCCGAGCTGGGGAGGCTGAGGGTGTGTTCGCCCTCGCGCACTTCATTGGCCGGCACGAAATCCGCCCGGTCCTGCACGTAGGTCATGGCCTGGAACGGGACCATCTCGATACCGATCTCGTCGGCATAGCGCTGGATCAGTTCCTGTGCCTCGTAGGGGCCGTAGAAGGCCTGCTCGTCCGGGCCTGCATCGGGGCTGGCATGGTCACGGCCGACGATCATGTGCGTGCAACCGTAGTTGCGGCGGATGATCGCGTGCCACAGGGCCTCGCGCGGGCCGGCCATGCGCATCGCCAGCGGCAAAAGGCTCAGCTGAGTGGTCTGCTCCGGGGCCTGGCGCAGCACATGCTCGTAGCAGCGCACGCGGGCGTAATGGTCCACGTCGCCCGGGGCCGTCACGCCCACGACCGGATGGATCAGCAGGTTGGCCTCTGTCTGGCGCACCGCGCGGCGGGTGAGCTCCACCTGGGCGCGGTGCATCGGGTTGCGCGTCTGGAAGGCGACTACGCGGCTCCAGCCGAGCTTCTGGAAGTATTCCCGCAGCTCTCTCGGGCTGTAACGGTAGTTGCGAAAGTCGTGGTGGACCGGGGCCTCGAGACCATGCAGCGTGCCGCCCAGATATACAGGCCCCGTGCGATGCAGCAGCTCGTTGACGCCGGGGTGCGCGGTATCGGTAGTGCCAAACACCTGTTCTGCCTCGCGAGTGCGATCGGGCGTCCAGCGATGCTCCACGTCCATCACCGCGATGAGCATGCCCTCCGCATCGCGCAGGGCGATGCGGCTGCCCTCCTCCGCCTGCGCGGCGAAGGCTTCGGTCACGTCCAGCGTGATCGGCATCGGCCATAGCGTGCCGTCGGCCAGGCGCATGCTCTCAAGCACGCCGTCGTAGTCCGCCGGGCCCATGAAGCCCGTCAGCGGGGAGAACCCCCCGTTCAGCAGCAGTTCCGCATCGCACTGCTGGCGCAGGGTCAGATCCCAGGAGGGCATATCCCGCGCCGCTTCATTCAATTCGCGCGCAGTCGCCTCGTCCACATAACGCTCGCAGAGCGCACCGCCATACGGCGTAATCAATTCCATTCCGTCATCCGTTGTCGTTTTACCTCCTGTAGGAGGCCAGCCCCCTGGCCGATTGGGGCATCACCAACACCCCATCGCGCAGGGGGCTGCGCTCCTACAGGGACATGCCACCGCCATACGGCGTGATCCATTCCATTCCGTCATCCGTTGTCGTTTTGCCCCCGTAGGAGGCCAGCCCTCTGGCCGATTGGGGCATCACCAGCACCCCATCGCGCAGGGGGCTGCGCTCCTACAGGGAC
>NZ_KB899539.1:0-90649 GCF_000378305.1 Thioalkalivibrio sp. ALJ12 | reverse complement strand
CCTACAGGGACATGCCACCGTCATGCGGCGTGACGAATTCCATTCCATCAGCCGTTGTCGTTTTGCCCCCGTAGGAGGCCAGCCCTCTGGCCGATGGAGGCATCACCAGCACCCCATCGCTCAGGGGGCTGAGCTCCTACAGGATGCTCAGGGGGTGGCTGCGAATTTGACCACGCACTCGCAGCAGGGGCAAACGAAGTATTAGACGCTTTCGCTACCTGTTCAGCGAGCGTTCCAACACCGCGCGTTCCGCCCGGTCGAATCATTTCGAGCCGCATGCGCTTACGCGGAAAACCAACGCCCCGACAGGTTCCGATGAGTGAACTACCGCACCCTCACCCCCTGAGCGAATGCGTGGGTGAAAGCCTCGACTTCACGAGTCAGGCCGAACGACTCGGAAACCCGTCTCGAGGGTGGTTGCGCCAAGCTTGACGTGAAGTTCGTGCCATCCCGCAACGCTGATCTGGATCGGGGCGGCCTGCAGGACGTACAGGGCTTCACCTGTTTGTGTCTGCGGCGCTAGCTTCCGGCCGGGCGCTGGATGCGCCTCGTGCCCGTCCGGGGCCTTGATCCGCGAGGACAGTTCCAGTTCGCGCTCGAGGCCCGAGAAACGCAAGACGAAGGACAGTTGCGAGATAATGGTTGGAAGCTGGTGGACAACCACAGTGGCGCCCGTGTGTACACCCATCAAGGACAGGCGTCCATCGTCTTCACGCCGGACGTCATCGCAGATCAACAGATCATCGAGGCTGGGTTTCATCGCGGGGCGGCCCTTTCCGATAGAGGTTTCAAAGCACCAGAGGCTCGGTAGCGTATTGCGGGACGGGTGCGGAACGCCCGGCACAGCGGTACAGGAACTCTCCGAACGCCCTGCAATAATGGTGCACCTCCCGTAGCGCAAGAGCGGAGGGACGCTTGAAGGTCTGCGCATCCATAATGCTGTAGCACGGGTTCATTTCGAAAATGAAGGGCCTGCCATCACGCATCAGGGCGTAATCCACGATGGCGTAGTCGAGCCCGGTGGCCTCTCTGGCACGAAGCAGTTCGGCGGACTCCGCAAGCTCGCCGTTCACGAACTCGGTATGCTCCTTGCGGTGCTGCTCGATTCGGTCCTTATCGCGCGAATCCGCATGTATATTCCAGTCACGAGACGAAATCACGTGTCGAGGAATCACCGAGTCTCCCACCACGGCACAGCGATACTTTCGGTAGTAGCCATCCGCATCGACGTAGTCGAAAAACTCCGCTGCAATGGTCCTGGAGTGGAAATATCCGTCGTCGAGCGCATACAGGTCCTCGACCCCGTCGACCTTCTTCATCGTCGTGCCGAGATGGGACAGCTCGCTTCTCAGAATCAGGGGAAACCGGAGTTCGCTCTCGGTCAGCAGGGACTCGCGGTCCGGCACGTATTTCACCCGTGCCGTTGCGATACCCTCGCGCTGGAGCTTGTGCGAAAGGGCCACTCGCTCGGACGCCAGCAACGCCCCGGGCCTGTTGAGCACCGGACGATTGAGCCCGTCACTCCATGACTCGATCTGAAGCAAACGTTCGTGTTCCATTGAGGCGTTGCAAGCCGCAATAAGCACAACGTCTGCCCGTCGCACCTGAGTGTGCGTCACATCTTCAATGCGTTCGCAGTCGAGCCGTATCGAAAAGTTCTTCCACAGGTAGTTGAACAGATAGTCGTGAATCGTCGTGCCGTCCCGCTGAAAAACGGCGAGGACGCGCAATTCGGGCGCAGGCAGAATCATGCAGGTTCGCTATCCGCTGTCGCGACAACGGTTCTCAACTCCCAGTGCACATCAAGGGAGCCGTCCGGCTTTTCGTGCACCCCAAGGCGGTCACGGATCTCGCCTTCCAGCTCCCCCGGGCCGATTCCACGGAGATCGAACAACAGCCTGAAGAACTCTGTCATCTCGCGACGCTCCTTGAATCGCCAGCGAAGGGGTACCGGAGAATCGGAACGCACTGCCCACCCAGAGTCCCGCAGCCGCGCAACTTCCGAATCGGAAAGATAGTATCCATGGTGCCCCGTGCTGTTGAACTTGCCGACAAAGTCGTCCAGGAATCGAGCGATCGGTGAACATTCATCGACGTCACTCAGCACCAGCTGCCCGGCTGGCCTCGCTACACGACGGCACTCCGCAAGGAAAATGCTCTTGTCATCCAGATGATGCACACCGGCCAGGCTGACCACCACGTCGACTGACCGCGCAGGCCATGGAAATGGCAGGAGTGGTCTGGAAGATCTCGAGGGTTGCACTTTGGCCAAAAAGGCACTGCAGGGCTCATGCGTCCAGTGGCGGACCCCGTCGGGCAGATAGCGCTCCAAGTAGCCCCCGCCCGAAGGAACGTCGGCCACCACGGCCCCGGCCGCCAGCGAAGCATGATCCAGCAACTGCAGGAATTCTTCGTCACGAGCAGTGGGCGCAAGCTCCATGGCCCTTTGATAGCTCGAGCCACGCGCCTCAAACAGGGTTTCATAGTCGGACATATGGGGAAGTCAGGCCACGAGACCGGGCGTCCGGGCCGGCGTGGCCCGATCCCGGCTGGTGCCCGGGATCGAGGCCGTAAGAGATCCCATCCTGAGACCGCTTACTGTATGGGTCACCTCACGAAACCCCTGCCAGGCCCAACTACTCGAACCGATAACGCAGGCCCAGGTTGAGCGCGGTTTCGTCGCCCGCACGGATCTCGCCCGTCAGACTCATATTGGATGTCATCAGGTATTCCATGCCCCCCAGGAAGCCAACCTCGCGGTCGTTCCGCATCCGCAGGGTTCCGGTTTGCCCATCAAAAGCTTCGAATTCGCTCGAACGTTCCAGATCATAGTCACTCTTGATCCGGGAGTACTTGATTCCACCGTAGGGCCGAAAAGACCCGACACGACGCTCCAGAATCAGGGCTGCGTGCCATTCGGAACTCTTGTAGCCATCGACATGGACTCGGTCATCCCCTCGGGCCTGGATCGGATCACCGCCACCCGCAAAAACGGGGGTCATCAAGTCCCAGCCGCCCCCTGCATCCCGAATCTGATACATCACATCGAGAGTCAGACCAGCCCCATGGTCTTCCCACTCATGCAGATCGAACTTGGCCCCCAGTGCCGCAAGCCAACCGGTGCTGGTCGACCCGGAACTAAATCCGCCCACGTCAGCATCGAAAGGTCCGGTCTCGAGACTCATCCGGCCCCCATTTCCAGGGCCTTCGGTAAACGCACCTTCTTCTGTGAGTTCGTAGTTGAAAGAACCGAAGTCCGTCAGGCGGGTACGGGTGGCTCCCGCCCGACCGTACAATTCGATACGCGGGGTAACCGAAAAATTGATCTGGGCGTAGAGATCCGTCTGATCCTCTCGGGCGTCCAGCCCCCGGAAACCTTCGGTTAGCGTTTCATCCCCTGAAGTAAACGTCCAGTAGTTGGCGGTTCCCCGCTGGTGCATGTCGCGTCGGGAATGTTCCAGGCCGATGTCGACCGAGAAGCGATTGTCCGGTGATGCCGCAAGGTTTCCCACCGGAGCTGCGACTGCAGCAGACCCGAACGGCATGGCAAGTCCAGCAGCGCCAAACCCCAGCGCCGCGCGAATGGCTGACGACTTGAAACGATCCTTCTGCATACTTCCTCCCTTTTCCCTTAGCCCCGACCGCGTGTTTTCCAAGGTTAAATACACGGTCGGGGCAACCCTAAAAGGGACACTGCTTGAGCGTCAACCCAAGGCGCAACCGAAGTTGCCAGCTCCCTTTGATGCACGCATCGCAGCGAGCAGGGCCGACACTGGTCAAGGAAGAATGTTGGAGGTCAACAGCCGCTATCAAACACGGTGCCATTTTCCCTCTCGCGCATGATGGCCGGTCCCCAGCACACTCTCTCCAATAGGTTCGCGCCGAACCTCGCCGACCCCTATCGCTCGGGCTGGATTGAGCACATGGGTCAGTCGCTGCCGAAAAGATCACGGGTATAGATTTTGTCGGCCTGATCGCGAATGTCGTCGGTGATGCGATTGGCGACGATGACGTCGCTAATCCGCTTGAACTCTTCCAGGTCGCGGATGACGCGGGAGCGGTAGAAGTCGTCATCGGGCAGTTCCGGCTCGTACACGACGACCTCGATGCCCTTGGCCTTGATGCGCTTCATCACGCCCTGAATGGCGGAGGCGCGGAAGTTGTCGGAGCCGCTTTTCATCACCAGGCGGTAAATGCCCACCACCTGCGGATTGCGGCGGATCACCGCGTCGGCCACAAAGTCCTTGCGCGTGCGGTTGGCATCCACGATGGCTTTGACGATGTTGTTGGGGATCTCGTCGTAGTTGGCCAAGAGCTGTTTGGTGTCCTTCGGCAGGCAGTAGCCGCCGTAGCCGAAGGACGGGTTGTTGTAGTGGCTGCCGATGCGCGGGTCCAGGCATACGCCGTCGATGATCTGGCGGGTGTCCAGGCCATGCGTCTCGGCGTAGCTATCCAGCTCGTTGAAGTACGCCACCCGCATCGCGAGGTAGGTGTTGGCGAACAGCTTGATCGCCTCGGCCTCGGCGGAGTTGGTGAAAAGAATCGGGATGTCCTCGTCAACCGCGCCTTCCGCCAGGAGGCCGGCGAAGGTCTCGGCCCGCTCGGACTGCTCGCCGACGATGATGCGCGACGGGTGCAGGTTGTCGTACAGCGCCCGGCCCTCGCGCAGGAACTCCGGCGAAAACAGGATGTTGTCGGTCTCCATCTGCGCCTTGATCTCGCGCGTGTAGCCGACCGGCACGGTCGACTTGATCACCATGGTGGCGTGCGGGTTGATCGCCAGCACGTCCCGGATCACGGATTCGACGGTGTTGGTATTGAAGTAGTTGGTTTGCGGGTCGTAGTCCGTGGGGGTGGCGACAATAATGAAGTCTGCCCCCTCGTAAGCCTGCTGCTTGTCCAGCGTGGCGGACAGGTTCAGCGACCGGTTCTGCAGGAAGTCCTGGATCTCGGCGTCGATGATCGGCGATTCCTTACGGTTAATCTGTTCGACCTTCTCGGGCACCACATCCAGCGCCACCACCTCGTGGTGCTGAGCCAGCAACACCGCATTGGAAAGCCCTACATAGCCGGTACCGGCGACTGCGATCTTCATCCCGAATTCCTTGTCGTTCCCGTTTGTTAATGTGCGCATTGGTTGGGGCGAGGCACCTGTTGCGGCTGTCCGGTGCCGTATCGGCGAGGATCCGCCTGCTGGCCCCGAAACCGCAGGGGCCAGCCCTCTGGCCGATGGGGCCTGTCCAGCACCCCATCGCGCAAGGGGCTGCGCTCCTACAGCAGCAACAGCCCGTCGGCCGGCCGGAGTTCGCCGCAACTGCCTCGCTGGGTTAGCGCGCGCAGAATACCGGGACCTGGCGATGATGTGTCGTGCACGGTACGCGTTCCGCACTGAACGACCTTGGCGTCAGTCACGTTCTTGAAGCCGTGCCCGAATCCGCTGCAGACACCCATACGGCATATTGCCCACCGCTCATCCCGGCAGCGAGTCCGCGCGCTCAAGCGTGCGCGAAGAATGTTCCGCCGGTCTGTATTCATACACGACGCGACGCAACGTCTCACCGGCTTGCTCGGCATCCATTTCGCGGTCCGCTTGATCGAGCTGCACGAGTGCCGCGCGAACATCGGCGGGAGCAAGGCAGTCCTCCCGGGCTTGCATGATCCGCGGGTGCACCGTGGCTTCCACGTCATCGCCAATCAGCAACTCCTCGTAAAGCTTCTCGCCGGGGCGCAAGCCCGTAAACACGATCTCGATGCCGTCTTCGGGATAGCCGTCTTCCTTCACCTGGCGCCCGTGCAACCGGATCATCCGGCGCGCCAGATCGACAATGCGCACCGGCTCGCCCATATCCAGCACGTAGACCTCGCCCCCTTCCGCCATGGCGCCGGCCTGAATCACGAGCTCGGCTGCCTCCGGGATGGACATGAAATAACGCGTGATCTCGGGATGGGTAACGGTGACCGGCCCGCCATCGCGAATCTGCTGGTGGAACAGCGGCACCACCGAGCCCGAGGAGCCCAGGACGTTGCCAAAGCGCACCATGCTGAAGATGGTCCCGCGCTTTTCCCGGGCGCGGTCCTGCAGGACCATCTCGGCCATGCGCTTGGTCGCGCCCATTACATTTGTAGGCCTGACGGCCTTGTCGGTGGAGATCAGGATGAAGCGCTCGACCCCGGCGTCGATAGCGGCATCTGCGAGGATGGCCGTGCCGAATACGTTGTTGCGCACCCCCTCGATCAGGTTGGCCTCCACGATCGGAACATGCTTGTAGGCGGCGGCGTGATAGAGGGTCTGTACCCCGTACTCGCTCAATATGGCGGAAACCCGGCGCGGATTGGCCACGGACCCGAGGACGGCGTGAATCGCCGGCGTCCGACCAGACGGCACCGATCGCTCCTGCAACTCGCGTTCGATGTTGTAGAGCGCGAACTCGTTGCGTTCATAGAGCACGAGCGCCGCGGGCTCCTCCAGAACGATGCGCCGACACAGCTCAGACCCGATCGACCCCCCTGCCCCCGTAACCATGACCACACTGCCGCGAATGCTTCGCTGCAACAGGTCGGGCTGGGGCGGAACTGGATCGCGTCCGAGCAGATCCGCCATATCGATGTCTTCCAGTTGCTCGAGGCTCGCATGCCCGGAGACGACCGCCTCCATCGACGGCACCGACTGTACGTAGAGGGGCAAGTGCTCCAGGCTTTCGAGGATGCGCCGGCGTTCGTTACGGCTGGCTGAGGGGAGCGCGAGCAACAAGCGGCCCACCCGGAATCGGTCCACCAGTCCGGAGAGGCGCTCCGGAGAGTAAACCGGCACCCCGTCGATCGAACTTCCCTGGAGCGCTCGATCCTCGTCCACGAACGCCACAATGCGGAAGCGACCCCCGGCCTTCAGAGCCGACAGAAGCTGCACCCCCGCCTCGCCGGCGCCATACACCACCACGGGCTCGGCCCCCCGCGCGACATCCGCTACGGAGCGATACCAGGCTCGAACCAGAAAACGACTGCCACCGACATAGAGAAAGGCCACGATGGCGAAGTTAATCGGTACCGAGCGCGGGAAACCGTCCAGTTGACCGATGGCCACCGCGGCCCATATGACCATCGCCAGCACCACGACCCCGGACCCTACCGCCCAGATGGCGCGCGACCCCATAAAACGCACGACAGCACGGTACAGGCCCAGACGGGCAAACAGCGGGATCCCCACAATCACGATCAAGGGGAACAGCCACCAGGCTTGCTGCAAGATCGGAGGGAATGGCTCGGCCAGCCGGATCATGAAACCCGACCACAACGCGAGCGGCAGCATGACTGCGTCGGCCGCGATCATCAGCCAACGCTTCTTGCCGCGCGGCAGCCTCAGCAGACGTTCCAGCCCACGGTTCAGCATGGTGTGATGTGCCCGTCCGGCATGCTAGGGAAACACTGATTAATGTACACGCTCGCGCTCGAGTCGCTTTTGCGTGAGAACAAGGCGCGGTGACTGCCGTGCAGCCATTCTGCACAAAGGAACCGCAACGCCGTTCCCGCGCAAAAGCGGCCGAGCCCCTTGGGGTTGGCACCCCAGGTTCCCCGATCCTGCGTTGCACCGCTTACGGGTAGAACCACTACCCGCTACGCGACGCGCCTTGTCTCGGAAAACCTGGGGTGCCAACGCGAGTGTGTACATTAATCAGTGTTTCCCTAGCCTCAAGCCCTATAGACAAAACTCAGCCCGACCACACTACATCAAGTGCCGGTCCCTGGCGCCCGCCGCACCCCATCGCGGCGGACGGAGCATAAGCAACCCCTGATGAAAATGCATCCATCCAGCGCCCCATGACGCCGCCACACCCCCCTGTAGGAGGCGAGCCTCTCGCCGATAGGACGCTGGATACGCCCCATCGGCCAGGGGGCTGGCCCACTACGCAAGACAGCCCCCTGTAGGAGCGCAGCCCCCTGCGCGATACAACGCCGGACAGGCCCCAATCGGCCAGGGGGCTGGCCTCCTACAGAGGGGATTCGTTGAGGAGCTGGGCGAGGTCGTCGGGGTCGAGGATGGGGATGTCGAGGGATTCGGCTTTGGTGACCTTGGAGCCGGAGTCGGCGCCGGCGATGACGGCGGTGGTCTTTTTGGAGACGGAGCCGGTGACCTTGGCGCCGCGGGCCTCGAGGGCGGCCTTGGCTTCTTCGCGGGTCATGGTGTCGAAGCTGCCGGTCAGGACGTAGGTGTTGCCGGCCAGCGGGGCCGCGTCACCCGACTCTGCCGCTTGTGGCCGGGGCGGATCGGGCCAGTGGACGCCGGCGTCGCGTAGCGCCTGGATTACGTCGCGGTTGTGGGGCTCGGCGAAGAAGTTGGCGACGTGTTCGGCGACGATGGGGCCGACGTCCGGGACCTCCTGCAGGGCCTCGGCATCGGCCTGCATCAGTGCGTCCAGATCACCGTAGTACGTGGCCAGGTTGCGGGCGGTGACCTCGCCCACCTCGCGGATGCCGAGGGCGAAGATGAACCGCGCAAGCGTGGTCTCGCGCGCCTGTTCCAGGGCGTTGACGAGGTTCTCGGCGAGCTTGGGGCCGACCCGTTCCAGGGCCTCCAGGCGCTCGGCGTCCAGCGCGAACAGGTCGGCCGGGCTTTGTACGATGCCCCCATCGGCGAGCTGTTCGATCAGCTTCTCGCCAAAGCCCTCGATGTCCATGGCCCGGCGCGAGACGAAGTGCTTGAGGGCCTCGCGGCGCTGCGCGGGGCAGACAAGCCCGCCGGTGCAGCGGGCGACGGCCTCGCCCTCCGGGCGTTCGATGTGCGAATCGCACTCCGGGCAGCGGGACGGCATCTCGATCGCGCGGGTGTCCTGCGGGCGCTCGCCGCCGGCGCGGCCGACCACCTCGGGGATTACGTCGCCCGCCCGGCGTACGATCACGCGGTCGCCGATGCGGATGTCCTTGCGCGCGATCTCGTCCATGTTGTGCAGCGTGGCATTGCTGACCATGACCCCGCCGACCAGTACCGGCTCCAGCCGCGCGACCGGGGTCAGCGCCCCGGTGCGGCCGACGCGGAAGTCGACGGCGCGCAGGTTCGTCGTCTGCTCCTCGGCCGGGAACTTGTGGGCGATGGCCCAACGCGGCGCACGCGAGACAAACCCCAGGTGCTGCTGATCCTCCAGCGAGTCGACCTTGTAGACGATGCCGTCGATCTCGTAGTCCAGCTCGCGACGACGCTCGGCCAGGCGCTCGTAGTAGGCCAGACAGCCCTCCACCCCGTCCAGCACCGCGCGCTCGGGGCAGACCGGAAAACCCAGGTGGTGCAGCCAGTCCAGCGTGCCGGACTGGGTGTCCGGCAGCTTGCCGCCCTCGACATGCCCGACGGAGTAGGCAAAAAAGCTCAAGGGCCGCCGCGCCGTCACCTTCGGGTCCAGCTGACGCAGACTGCCGGCGGCGGCATTGCGCGGGTTCATGAAGCCGCGCTGGCCATCGGCCTCCAGGCCCTGGTTCAGGCGTTCGAAATCCGAGCGGCGCATGAACACCTCGCCACGCACCTCCAGCACGCCGGGCGCATCGTCGGTATAGCGATCCCCCAGGTGCAGCGGGATCGGGCGCACGGTGCGGACATTGCCGGTCACGTCCTCGCCGGTCTCGCCGTCGCCGCGCGTCGCGGCTTGCACCAGGCGGCCGTTCTCGTAGATCAGGCTGATCGCCAGGCCGTCCAGCTTGGGCTCGGCCATGTAGGCGACCGCCTGCTCAACGCGGTCGGGCTCGCCAGTCTGTTTGGTCAGGCGCTCACGCACGCGGCGGTCGAAGTCGCGGATCTCGTCGGGTTCGAAGCCGTTGGCCAGGGACAGCATCGGCAGCCGATGCCGCACCGTGTCGAAACCGGCGGCGGGGGCACCGCCGACACGCTGGGTGGGCGAATCCGGGGAGACGAGTTCCGGGTGTTCGGCCTCGAGCTGTTCGAGTTCGCGCATCAGCGTGTCGAACTCGGCGTCGGAGACCTCCGGGTCGTCGAGGACGTAGTAGCGGTAGTTGTGGTGCTCGATCTGGCGCCGCAGCTGCTCGATCCGTGCGCCCGCCTCCCCCGCCGCGCCCTCGCGGGACGCGGA
Organism: Thioalkalivibrio sp. ALJ12; assembly: GCF_000378305.1. Classification (NCBI taxonomy): domain Bacteria; kingdom Pseudomonadati; phylum Pseudomonadota; class Gammaproteobacteria; order Chromatiales; family Ectothiorhodospiraceae; genus Thioalkalivibrio; species Thioalkalivibrio sp. ALJ12. The sequence continues at coordinate 80,579 of NZ_KB899539.1, read as the reverse complement.
AGGCGAACTCACCGCGCCCTCCGCCGCCGCAGCAGGTCCGGACGGTGGCGCATCAGCCACTCGTTCAGATCCTCGCGCATGTAGGCGAGCGTCTGGTTGGTGGCAGTGGACTGCTGGGCATCGAGGATGGAACCGCCGAGATCCCGCGCCAGGCCGTGCGCATTCTCCAGCAGTGCCTCGAACGCGCGTTGCGGATCGGCGCTGTTGTGCACCTGCACGAACAACGTGATGCCAGGGGTCATCGTGTCCGTCAGGTCCTGTTCGCGCAGCGTGCCCGGCGGCACCATGTTCGCGGCGGAGAACAGCGCCTGGCGGCCGTCGATCTCGGCATCGTGGTAATGGTAGATGTCCATCGCACCCGGCTTGAGGCCTGCGCGCTGCAGCGCCGCCCCCAGGGCCACGCCGGTAAACGGCCGGTTGCGCGGCGCGACCACATGCAGCAGCAGGATCTTCTCGTCCGACCCCGGGCCACCGCGCAGCGGGTTGCGCCCCACCACACGCGGTTCGGACACATACTCGCCCAGGGTCTCCATGTCGGGCGCCGGCTCCTCGATCAGCTCGGGGTCGACCTCGTGATCCGGGTGCAGTTGTTCGCCGAGCGTCTCTTCCGCACGCGGGCGGCGCAGGCGCGTCCCGCGCAGCGCGGCGATCCCGGAGCGCATACGGCCACTCAACTGGTCCATCACGCCCTTCGCGGTTTCCGCGGCGCTCGACCTGGCTCGGCGTCGCGGCGCATCCTCCGGGTCCGGCTCGAAGGCGCCATGGGGCGGCGGCGGAACCGGCTCTTCGTCGTTGTCCAGGACGCCGTAGATATCCTGCGCACGGTCGGCATGGCGCTCGCCCGGAGGCAGTGGCTCGTCGTCGTCCGCCGAGGTCACGCCCAGGTGCGGCTCCGCGCGGTCGTGCTGGGGAATGCGCACGTCGTCGAAGTCGTCCTCGGAATCGGCGTCCCGCGTGTACTCGCGCGAGGTCTCCAGAGGATCGGCCCAGCCCGCCTCGGCCCCAAGGCTGTCGGAATCGCCCTCGCGTCTGCGCGGCGCGGGGTCGTCCTGGGCGCGAATGTGCACCGCGTCGTCACTCCAGTCGGTGGCGTCATCATCCAGATCCTGCGCGCGATCGCGCGTGCGCAGGCGATGGGCCATCCAGATACCGGCGACCAGCACGATCCCCAGGATCACCAGACTGATGCGCATCCAATCCACTCAATACCTCGTCTTTCCGGTTGTACGACCGCGCCCCAACCCGTGGGATCGCAGGGATCAGGCCTCGGCCAGTTCGACGGCCTCGTCGATATCCACGCTCACCAGGCGCGAGACGCCCGGTTCGTGCATGGTAACGCCGATCAGCTGTTCCGCCATCGCCATCGTGGCCTTGTTATGGGTGATAAAAATAAACTGGATCTGCTCGGACATGTCCTCCAGCAGCTCGCAGAAACGCCCGACGTTGGCCTCGTCGAGCGGCGCATCCACCTCGTCCAGCATGCAGAAGGGTGCCGGATTCAACTCAAAGATAGCGAACACCAGCGCCGATGCTGTGAGCGCCTTCTCGCCTCCGGACATTAGATGGATGGTGGACAGGCGCTTGCCCGGCGGGCGGGCCATGATGTTCACGCCGGTATCCAGCAGGTCGTCACCGGTCATCTCCAGGCGCGCCTCGCCGCCGCCAAACAGGCGCTGGAACTTCTGCCCCAGCCCGGCGTTCACCTGGTCGAAGGTCTGCTTGAACAGCTGACGCGTCTCGCGGTCGATGCGGTGCATCGCCGCCTCCAGCGTCTCCAGCGCCTCGATCAGATCGGCATGTTGCTCCTCGAGGTAGCGTGAACGCTCCTCCAGGCTGCGCGCCTCGTCGATCGCCGCCAGGTTGATCGGACCCAGGCGCTCGATCTTGCGGTCGAGCTCCGCGATTGCCTGCTCCCAGGCCGGTACCGTCGCATCCCCCGCGAGCCCCTCCACCAGCGGGCCGGCCTCGAATCCCGACTCCTGGAACTGGCTCTTCAGCTGTTCGATCTGCACCGAGCGCTCGCGCTGATCCAGGCGCAGCTCCTCGCAGGTGGAACGCTGCGCCTCGACCCGGCTGTCCAGTTCGCTGGCCTGCGTGGCCAGTTCCCGCAGCCGCGCATCGCAGGCCTCGAGATCCGCGCGCGCCCGGGTCAGGCGTTCTTCCGCCTGCTGGCGCTGCTCCGCGGCGGCCTGCAGATCCCCACGCCACTGCTCCAGCGGCCCCTCGCGCCCGGCCAGGCCCTGCTGCAGCTTTTCCAGGCGCTCGCGATCCTCCGCGCGCTGGCGTTCCAGGCGCTCGCGTTCGCTTTGCTCGCGCTCCAGCCGGTGGCGCGCCTCCTGCTCCGCCATGCGTGAACGCCCGGCAACATCGCGCGCCTCGCGGACCGCATCGCGGGCCTGACTATGGGCGTCGCGCGCGGCCTCCAGTCGACTCTCCAGTGTGCCGCGGTCGGCCTCCAGTGTTTCCAGCGTGGCGAGGGCCTGGTTGCGTTCCTGCTGCGCGGTCTCGAACTGCTCCCGGGCGCGAGCCGTTTCTTCTTCCAGTTCGCCCGCCTCGCGGTCGATCCGCGCCTGCTGCTGTTCCAGCTGCCGGGCCTGATCGCGCAGGCGCTGGATGCGCCGGTCGCGTTCGTCGATCTCGCCCTGCTGTTCGCGCAGCTGGGCATCCAGCCGGTCGCGCTCGGCCTGCGCGGCATCGATGGCCTCGCCCCGTTCCGCCAGGGTCGCCTGGTGCTGCTCGACCTGCCCCTGCAGCTGCTCTTCCTGCTCGCGCAGCTCGCGCGCCAGGCGCACCCGCGCGACCGCGCCGGAGGCCCCACCTTCCAGCGTGCGATGCGCGACCCACCCCGGCCCCATCCAGGTGCCATCGGGCGTGATCACGCTCTCGTCCGGTGCGAGGTTCGCAACGCGGCCCCGGGCCTCGCCGAGATCCTGCGCGCAGTGGATGCGTGACAGCCACTGCGTCACCGCCGCGGAGCCGCGCACGCGGCCGGCGAGCGAGTCGTCCGAGGTCGCCGCGGCGGCATCCGCCTGCGTACTCACCAGGCGCAGCGCGGCATCCGGCCAGTCCTGCGTGGCCTCGGGCGCGTCCAGCACGGCGGCCTCCAGCCAGGCCCCCAGCACCAGCTCCACGGCCGTATCCCAGCCGTCGTCGACCTCCAGCTGCTGCACCAGGGGCCGCGAGAGGTCCAGCCCCTGTTCGCGTGCCCAAGCCTCGCGGCGCTCGCGTGTCTGCGCCGGGTCGTCCTCGCCGGCGAAGTGTTCCAGCCCCGCCAGACGCCCCGCGACCTCGCGCGCCTCGCGCTCGGCCTGGTGCAGGGCGTCGCGGGCCTCGCGGCGGGCCTCGGTGAGCTGGTTCAGTTGTTCCTGCTGCTGCTCGCGCTGCTGGCGCAGCTGCTCCAGGCGCTCGGCCAGGGCATCGCGTTCGCCCTGCAGCCGTTCGGCCTCCTCGCCCGGGTGGGTCTGTGGCAGGGCCGCGCGCTCGGCGTCGAGGCGTTCGCGGCGCTGCTCCAGCCGCGCGAGCTGGTGCTCGGCGTGATCCATGCGCGAACGCGCGAGCTGCGCATTCTGGCGCGGCTCGGCCAGGGCGCGTTCCCACTCGGACTGGGCCTCGCGAGCGGCCTGAAACTCGGTTTCGGCCTGCTCCGCTGCGGCCTCCAGGCGTTCGCGCTCGGCCTCGGCGGCCTCCGCCTCCTGCTGGCGCTGGTCGCGTTCGCGTTCGGCCTGGGCAATGCGCTGTTCCAGCGCCGCGAACGCCTCGCCGGCCGTCTGCAGGCGCTGTTCCAGCTGCCGCAGTTCCGCGCGCTCGCGGGCCAGTTCGTCCTCCGCATGGCGGATCGACTGCTCCAGGCGCGAGACCTCGGCGGCGCGGTCGTAGTAGGCGGACTGCGCCTCGGTAGTGGCCGCCTCCAGGTCCACGCGCGTCTGGCGCTGCTGTTCGGTCTCGGTGCGCACCTTTTGCGCCTCCGCCTGGGTGCCCGCCAGTTCGGTCTCGGCCGCCTGCAGGCGCTGTCGGCTCCCTTCCAGTTCCTGTTCCTGCGCACGCAGACGCAGCAGGATCGCCTCGGCGCGTTTCTGGCGCCGCTCGGCGGCGAGGGTCTGATACTTCTCGGCGGTGGCGGCCTGGCGATTGAGGCGTTCGGCCTGTTTGGCGACCTCGTCGCGCACGTCGTCCAGGCGCTCCAGGTTCTCGCGGGTGTGGCGCACGCGGTTCTCGGTCTCGCGCCGGCGCTCCTTGTACTTGGAGATGCCGGCGGCCTCCTCGAGATAGACGCGCAGCTCCTCGGGGCGGGCATCGATCAGGCGCGCGATCATGCCCTGCTCGATGATCGCGTAGCTGCGCGGGCCGAGGCCAGTGCCCAGGAACAGGTCCACCACGTCGCGCTTGCGCGCGCGCTGGCCGTTGAGGAAGTACTTGGACTGGCCATCGCGCGTCAGCGCGCGGCGCACGGCGATCTCGCCGTAGGCGCTGTACTCGCCGCCCAGGCGACCGTCGGAGTTGTCGAAGATCAGCTCGATCGAGGCCTGCCCGACCGGCTTGCGGCTGGAGGAGCCGTTGAAGATCACGTCCTCGCTAGAGTCGCCGCGCAGGTGCTTGGCCGAGGACTCGCCCATCACCCAGCGCACGGCGTCGATGGTGTTCGACTTGCCACAGCCGTTCGGCCCGACGATGCCCACCCGGTTTCCGGGCAGCACCAGCGTCGTCGGGTCGACGAAGGACTTGAAACCGGCCAGCTTGATTCGGGCGAGTCGCACGTTCGGCGTAATCCGCGGTCAGGACACTCGGGGGTAGAATGGTACACGCTTGTGCCGGTAACGTTCGCGTGCAAGCACGCTCCCACATGAATGGACCCGCAACGAGAAACCGACATGCCCAGCCAGCCGAGCAAGACCCTGGAGACCTTCGACAACCCGGCGCCGGAGAACGACTTCGCGATCTATATCCGCATCCCGGAGTTCACCTGCCTGTGCCCGGCCACCGGTCAGCCCGACTTCGCGGAGCTGCACCTGGAGTACGTGGCCGACCACCAGTGCGTGGAACTGAAGTCGCTGAAGAACTACATGTGGTCGTTCCGTGACGAAGGCGCCTTCCACGAGGCGGTGACCAACCAGATCCTGGCGGACCTGGTCGCGGCGACCGAGCCGCGCTTCATGCGCCTGACTTCGTATTTCAACGTACGTGGCGGCATCTATACCTCGGTGGTGGCCGAGCACCGCCAGCCCGGCTGGGCCCCGCCGGAGCGGGTCACGCTCCCGCCGCCGGGTCGCAGCCCACTGCATTCGGGCCTGTAGCCGGTCCCCATGCACGCGATCGGCCTCGACCTGGGGACCTCCGGCATCCGCCTGGCGCTGGTGGATCCGGACGGCGCTCGGGTGTACTCGGCCGAGCGCGAGCTTCCGGAGTCGGAGACGGACGGAGACGGCATCGCGGAGCAGGACCCCGCGCAGTGGTGGACCCTCGTGCGGGAACTGCTGCGCGAGGCCGCCGAGCACCTGAAGGGCGAACCCGTCGCGATCGCGGTGGACGGCACCTCCGCCACGCTGTTGTTCCTGGATGCCGATGGTCGGCCAGTGCGCCCGGCGATGATGTACAACGACGCCCGCGCCACCGACATGACCGCGATTCTCGCCGGGGTCGCGCCCAGTGGATCGGCCGTACACAGCCCCAGCTCCTCGGCGGCGAAGCTGCTGTGGGTGCGCCGCCACGAGAGTCTCTCCGGGGTGCGTCGCGCGTTGCATCAGGCCGACTGGATTGCCGGGCGCCTGCGCGGGCGCTTTGACGTGATGGACGAGAACAATGCGCTGAAGCTTGGCTACGACGCCCTCTGGCAGGGCTGGCCGGACTGGCTGGAGGACATTCTGACCACCGATGCCAACCTGCTGCCCGAGGTCGTGCCGGCGGGCACAAACCTAGGGCCGATTGCGCCGGAGATGGCGCAGCACCTGGGGCTGAACCCGGCCTCGCGGGTGATCGCCGGGACCACCGACAGTATCGCCGGCTTTCTCGCCTCCGGGGTTGAAGACGACCGCACCGGGGTCACCAGCCTGGGTTCGACCATGGTGATCAAGCAGCTCTCGTCGGAGCCCGTGTTTGCGCCCGAGCTGGGAATCTACAGCCATCACCTGTTCGGCCAGTGGCTGGTCGGCGGCGCCTCCAACAGCGGCGGCGCGGTCCTGCGCCAACATTTCGACGACGCCACGCTCAAACAGCTGAGCGAACAGATGGACCCGGATACGGACACGGGTCTCGATTACCTGCCCCTGCCCCGGCGGGGCGAGCGCTTTCCGATCAGTGATCCGGAACTGGAGCCACGCCTGACGCCGCGCCCGGATGAAGACGCGCGCTTTCTCCAGGGACTGTTCGAAGGCATCGCGCGCATCGAGCGTGATGGCTACCGGCGCCTGACGGAGCTTGGGGCACCGCGCGTGGAGCGCGTGATCACGCTCGGTGGCGGTGCCGCGAACCCCACGTGGACGCGCATCCGCGAGCGCATCCTGGAGATCCCGGTGACGGGCGCGTACAACGACGACGCCGCACACGGCGCCGCACGGCTGGCGCGCATCGGCATGGGGCTGGAGGCCTTCTCGCCTTCTCGCTGAAGCCAACGGCGATCGGCCAGAGGGCTGACCTCCTACGCAAGACACACCCCTGTAGGAGCGCAGCCCCCTGCGCGATGCGACGCCGGACACGCCCCATCGGCCAGAGGGCTGGCCTCCTACGCAAGACACACCCCTGTAGGAGCGCAGCCCCCTCCGCGATGCGACGCCGGACACGCCCCATCGGCCAGAGGGCTGGCCTCCTACGCAAGACACCCCCTATAGGAGCGCAGCCCCCTGCGCGATACGACTCCAGACACGCCCCATCGGCCAGAGGGCTGGCCTCCTACGCAACCGGGAAGACTCGCGTTTCTCTGGATACGTCACCGCCAGCGCCGGTGATCGGTGCTACATTCAGGCAAAGAACCACAACAAGAAAGGACGTAGACATGCACTGGAGCCGTATTCTCGGAATCGCCCTGCTGGTGGGTGGCGTCATCCTGCTGGTGATGGGCTACAACGCGACCGAAAGCCTGGGTGAAGAGCTGCACGAGACCTTCACCGGACGCTACACAGACGACACTCGCATGTACCTGATCGGTGGCGGCATCATGGCCGCAGTGGGTCTGGTCCTGACGTTGTTCGGGGCCCGCCGCTGAACCAGCGGGCAAGACCCGTCTCGCCGCTTTACGCGTTCCTCGCCCCGTTCCGGGGCCTGACACGCGTCCACGAGCCCGCCCTGCGCGGGCTCGTGATCATTCCGCTGATCATCAATGTCCTGCTGGTGGGGGCGCTGGTCGCAGCCGCGGCGGTGGGCTTTGACGCCCTGCTCGCCGCCTGGCTGCCGCAGACCCTGGACTGGCTGGCCTGGCTGCTGTGGCCGCTGTTCGCCCTGTTCCTGCTGCTGGTGGTCGGGATATCCGCCGTGGCCCTGGCCGCGATCGTGGCCAGCCCCTTCTCCGGGCCGCTGGCCTACCGCACGGCCGAAGGCCTGGGCCATCCGCCGCTGGCCGCGCCGCGCTCGCTGACCGCGGAGTCCGTACACGCGCTGGCCACCGCGGCGCGCAAGCTCGGGTATTACGCCCTGCTACTGATCCCGGTGCTGATCATCACCTTCGTTCCGGGGCTCAACCTGCTCGCACCCGCTGCCTGGTTCCTCTATGGCAGCTGGGTCCTGGCGGTGGAGTTCATGGAGGTCCCGCTAGCCAACGACGGCCTGGCATTCGATACGGTGCGCCGGCGCCTGCGCGAACGCCGCCTGCAGACCCTCGCATTCGGCGCCGGGACGACGCTGCTGGCGATGGTACCCCTGGTGAACCTGCTGCTGGTGCCGGCCGCAGTGATCGGCGCCACACACCTGCGCACACGGCAGTTGGCCGCAACCCCATAGACCACCGACCAGGCAATCATTCGGCGCGCAGGAAACGCCGCTGCAGTGCACGCCGATCCCCCTGAACCGGGCTCAACGTCGGTTCCAGCCGCCGCTCCGCGTACTCCGCCAGCATCCAGAGCATGCGCTCCACGCGGTGGGTGCGCTGCAGCACGCGGTCCAGTGCACCCCCGGGCTGGAAATGATCGGGGTCGAGGTAGCGGGCACGCAGGGCATCGAAGCGGCTGCGCTGATTGGCCGTCATGTCGCGCAGCCAGGCCAGGTCGTCGGGGTCCGTGGAACTCGCGGCCATGGTCGTGGCATCCAGCAATCCCCGCAGGGCCTCAAGAACGCGGCCTTCCAGGGCCCACGCCACCTCGTCGGCTGCGGTCTCCATATCCGTCACAGTCGCGCGCAGGTGGTCATACAGCTGCTGCTCCAGGCGCGCGACCAGCCGGAAGCGGTCACGCAGGGCCTCGTGCCGGCGCGCGGCGGCCTCCAGCAGGGGCTCGCCCGCCAGCCGGTCCAGTTCGGCGAACACCGGCTGCAGCAGGTATTCGAAGTCCTTGTGCAGGCGTTCCAGCTCCCCGGGGCCGGCCGGGCGGGCCCGCCCCTCGGCATCCTCGGTGAGGTAGCGGGTCAGACTGGACCAGGCCTGCGGCTCGCGACGCGCCAGTGTCTCCAGACGCCGTTCCGGCAGGGTATGCGGATCCCCCATCTGCAACGGGTTGGGCCGCCCCCAGTAGAGAACCCCGAGGCGCGCCAGGAACAGCAGCACGATCACCGCATGCGTGGCGATCAGGATGAATCCGAGGCTCAGCTCCACCGGGGGCCAGAGCAGGATCAGCGAATAGAGAATGCCGCCCAGGACCGAGATCTCGGCGAAGGAGTCGCGCTTGAGCATGTCGATGTTGAAGTCCGAGCGCACCACATCGCGCATGATCACGCCGAACGAGGCGGTCACCACGGCCATTACCGGGCCCCAGAGCCACAACGGGCTGGCCTGCGACTCGACGGCCACCCCGACGCCGATCACGGTGAACGAGGCCACGGCCCAGGCATCCAGACCCCGCTGCAGATTCCCCACTACGCGCCCGCCCAATCCCTTCTGCTGCCGCGCCAGGAGTTCCTGGACGAGATGCCAGCGCACCAGCACATGGTCATGCAGCTTGTACAGCACGAAGCCGACCCCCACGACCACGATCGGGACCAGCAGAAACTCCGGCGTCTCGAAGATGAAGATCGGGTCGCGGCCCAGCAGCAGATCGCGCAGCACGCCGCCGCCGATCGCCGGCAACGAGGCCAGGACCAGCGCGCCGAACAGGTTGTAGCGTTCGCGCCGGGCGAGGATCAGCCCGGAGGCGGAGAACGCGAGGATTCCCAGCAGGGTAAGCGTATTGAACCAGGTCTCGCTGGTAGCCATCGAGAGAAACGCGGGCAGCACATGCTCGACTTCCAGCGTGGCCATCCGCCGGCTGTCCTCCAGGGCCTGCAGCTGCGCGTTGAACTGCTCGACGAACGCCGCGGGGACGGTGGCGCGGGAAAACATCACCCGCACGCCAACGGTCCCCAGGTCCAGCGGATGTGTCTGGATCGCACGGGCACGATCCGTCCGCGCCAGTAGCAGGTCCACAATCACGGGGTCCGCGACAAAGCCGTCGATCCGGCCCTCGATCAGCGCCTGGATATGGGCCTCGTCACCGGCCGCGGGATACAGGCGCGCGGCCTCCCCCGGATCCGCGACCAGGTCGGCCAGCTCGCTGGAGGCGTAGGCATAACCCGTGGTCACTCCCAGCCGGAAGTCTCCGTCGCGAACCGTCTGGACCAGGGCGGCGCGGTCCTCGAATGAATATTCACCGCGCTCGCCGGCGCGCACATAGAGGGCGTTACGTTCCTGACGGTAGGGCTGCGAGTAATGCGCATAGTCGAGGCGACCGGAATCAAAATAGCTGCCGATGACGAAGTCGATCGCGCCGTGGCGCAGTGCGGCGAGCTGGTCGTTCCAGGAAAGCGGCGTGAACTCGGCGCCATGCCCGACACCGGCCAGCGCCTCCTGCGCGACCCGCACGTCGAGCCCGGCCGGGGATGCCCGGGATGCGCTGTCGGAACCGGCCTGATACGGGGGACGTTCGAACCAGCCAGAGCGCAACGTTTCGGGCGCCGATTGCTGCGCGATCGGGATCGGGGTGCCGATATCGGCCGCGGACGGGGGCGAGGACGCACCGGCCGTGAACGGCGCGAGGATGGTCAGTGCCAACCCCGCCCACAAGACCCCCAGCCAACGCGCAACCCGCGAACGCAGGTCCCTCGGCCAGTCCCAGCCCCTTCTCTGGCGCCACCGCGACGCACGAATAACGCCCGCCTGACGGCTAGAGCGCGACTGGATGCGCCCGCAGGAACACCTCGGTATGCTGTCGCCGTCTAAGACCCCCCACGGCCGACTCCCTCCCCATGGACGCTGCATACGCACGATTCCCCAATTCTGCGGCCCAGGGCCTGGGCGCCGCCATGCGCCGCGTACTGGCCCTGGCGGCTGTCCTGCTCCTTTGCGCCAGCACCGCGCTGGCCGACACGCAGACCCTGCGTTTTCAGCCGCACTGGGTCCCTCAGGCGCAGTTCGCCGGCTTTTACCTGGCCAAGGAGATGGGCTGGTACCAGGACGCCGGACTGGAGCTGGAAATACTCCCGCACGGCGCGGAGCACCCCGCCCCCGCCACGCTGGCCCGCCAGGAGGCCGATGTGGCTTTGCTCTATCTCACCCAGGCCCTGGAATTGCGTGAACAGGGCGTGGACGTGGTCAACGTAGCACAACTGATCCAGGACTCCTCTTTAGTGCTGGTGTCCCTGGCGGAGTCCGGGATCCTGGTGCCCGAAGACCTGGACGGGCAGCGCGTCTCGCGCTGGGCCAGCTTCAGCCTTCAGCCGGAGGCGTTGTTCCGCACCTACGGGGTGCACCCCGAGACGGTCGATCAGGGGGCGACGATGGCCGCATTGCGCACCGGCGCGGTCGCGGCCGCCACCGCCACGCGCTACAACGAACTGGTCGAGCTGTATCTCAGCGGTCTGGATCCGGACGAGATCGAGGTGATGCCACTGGAGGATCACGGCGTGGGCCTGGCCGAGGACGGGATCTATGTCCTGGAGTCGACATTGCGCGAACGCCCCGAAGCCGTCCGCACGTTCGTCGAGGTCTCACTGCGGGGCTGGGAGTACGCGTTTGCCCATCCGGACGCCGCAGTGGACGCGGTGATGGATCGCGTCATCCAGGCCGGCGAGCCGACCAATCGGGCGCACCAGCGTCTGATGCTGGAGGCGCTGCGCCCGCTGTATCTGGAAGACGAGGCGCTCCGCGGTCCGCACCTGGATCGGCAGGACTACCAGCTGGCCGTCAGTCTGATGCGCAACCTGGGGCACCTGGAATGGGAGCCGGTGCCGTACGAACAGTTTCACCAGGACGTGACGCAATGAACGGCCGCAAGAGCCTCGCCGTCCGCCTCGCCCTGGTCACCCTGCTGACGACCGGGTCGATCTTCTTCATCTCCTCCGGCGCGCTGTACCTGATGGTGCGCGATATCATGCTGGAGCACGCCGAGGACCAGGCGCGCGAGCTGACCCACGCGACGGCCAACCGCATCCGCTCGTCACTGAACGAGGTGGCCGGGTCGGCACAGGGCCTCGCCAGCGCCCTGAATTCGGGACAGATTCGACCCGACGGCCTGTTTCCCGTGCTGGACAACGTGACGCTCCAGTCGGATGCGGTCCAGGGCGCCGCCGTGACCTACGAGCCCTATGCCGCCGACCCCGACGAGCGCTACTACGGCCCATTCTCCTACGAGACGCCCAACGGCATCACGCGCATGCACCTGGGCGGCGACGACTTCGACTACTTTACCCGGGACTGGTACCAGATCCCGGCGCTCACGCGCAGCGGCTTCTGGACCGAGCCCTTTCCATCGGCCGCCGACCCCAACCGCCTGATCACCACCTACTCGCGCCCGTTCTTCGACCCCGACGACGCCGAGGCACTGCGCGGGATCGTGACCATGGACATCGAACTGCCGGCCCTGACCGCGCGCGTGGACGAGGTGGAGATCTTCGACAGCGGCTTCGCATTTCTGGTCAGCCCGCGTACGCGCTTTATCACCTATCCACAGCGCGACTGGATCATGCGCGAGAGCCTGTTCAGCCTGGCCGAAACCCTGGGCGAGCCGGAACTGCGCGAACTCGGACGGCGCATCCAGCAAACCGACGAAGGCTTCTCCCGCGTGCCGGAGGCCCTGCTGGAGGAACCCGCCCGGCTCTATCACGTGCGCCTGCCCGAGGCGAACTGGGCGGTGGGCGTGATCATCCCCGAGCGCGAACTGTTCGGGGATATCCTGCGGGTGATGCACTGGGTGCTGATCATCGCCGCGATCGGCTTCTTCATCCTGCTCGGCACCATCATCGGCATCTCGCGCGGCATCACCCGCCCGCTGAAGGGCCTGGCGAGCAGCGCCGGCGAGATCGCCCGCGGCAATCTGGACCGCCCGCTGCCGCCGATCCGCACCGGCGACGAGGTGGGCCAGCTCGCCCATTCGCTGGACGAGATGCGCCTGTCGCTGAAGGACTACATCAACGACCTGACCGCGACCACCGCCGCCAAGGAGCGCATGGAGAGCGAGTTGAAGATCGCACGCAACATCCAGATGAGCTTCCTGCCCAAGCGGCTGGACCTGTCCGACCTGGATGTAGGTATCGACCTCGCGGCGCGCCTGATCCCGGCCAAGGAGGTCGGCGGGGATCTCTACGACTTCTTCCCGCTGCGCGAGCACAACGCCCTGTTCTTCGCGGTCGGCGATGTCTCCGACAAGGGCGTTCCCGCCGCGTTGTTCATGGCCGTGACCAAGACGCTGGTCAAGGGTATCGCCGAGCAGGATCCGCGCGACCCGGGCGAGATCCTGACCCGCGTCAACAACGAGCTGTGCCTGAACAACGACAACGGCATGTTCGTGACCTACCTCTGCGGGGTACTGGACCTGGGCACCGGCGAGGTCCGCTTTGCCAACGCCGGCCACAACCCGCCGTTGATCCACCGCGCCGATGGCACCTACGACTGGCTGAAGCTGCCGCCGGGGCTGGTGCTGGGGGCCATGGAAGACATGGAGTACCCGGTGCAGACCGTCCGCCTGGCGCCTGGCGATGCGTTGCTGCTGTATACCGACGGGGTGACCGAGGCGGCGGACGGGGAGCAGAAGCTGTACGGCGAGGATCGGCTATTCGCCTTGTACGGGGAGATCGCATCCCAGCCAGCACGACAGCAAGTCGACGCGGTGCTCGAGTCCGTCGAGCGTTTCGCGGATGGTGCTACACAGGCGGATGACATTACCGTGCTGGCGCTGCGTTACTGCCCGGGGGATGGGGAGTGCGTCAGATAAAAGCCTGGGCAGGGGGTTCGCGGGCGAGCCCGCTCCCACAACCCACCCGGAGGCCCTGCTGGCGCTAGCGGATCATCGCGTCGAGGGGGTTGTCTCGGGGTAGTGCGCGCATGCGGCCCTCGCGCATCTCGTGGGCCACGCCCTGCAGGCTATGGCGGCGGCTGGCCACGCCATCCAGCGACAGGAACAGGAAACGGCGCGTGGCCTCCCCGCGCCAGACCAGCGCCATGCGCTGGGTCTCGCCGGTCGCCTTGTCGATGAACTCGAACCAGTCCCCGACCTGTACCCGCGAGGCCTCGAACACATAGGGGTCGTCCTGGTCTGCCAGCAGGTCCGGATCGTCGTCCTCGAAGCGTATGGAACGCCGGGCCCGGATGCGCTCCTGCGGGTCGAAACGGGGCTCGTCTCCTGAGGCCCGGATCCGCTGCAGATGGGCCTGCCCCAGGTGCTGCACCACGGCCTTCACGCGCTCCTCGGAGACCCCGGCCTCGCGCGCGGTCGCCACAATGCGCTGCACCATCGGGTTGACCTCCTGCGGGGTCGCGCGGTTGCAGATCGCCTTGGCCACGTCCTTGACCACCTGGTCCAGCCGTTCGGCCGAGTCACCATCGGCGGCCAGCAGGTCTTCCCAGGCCTCGGCGATCTGCTCAGCCGAACGTTCCGGCAGCTCCGCGCCGGTCTCCAGCACGCAGATGGTCAGGCTGCGCCGCGCGCGCGCCGCGCGCTCCTCCTGGCGCAGTGGGTCGATATGGGGACCCTGCTGCTCCTGCCAGCGCGCATCCTCCTCCTCGATCGCCGCCAGCCAGTCGTCCAGCAGGGCCTGCGCGGCATCACGGTCCATGCTGTCGGCTTCGTGGCGCAGCCGATTGACCGACTCCTGGATATGCTGCAGGTAGGCCTCGATGGCGTCGTTGCCCGCCGCCTGGTCATCCGGGCTGACACGCACGCCGGTGTTGATCAGGCTGCCGATCCACAGGCGTAACGGGTGCGAGCGATCGCGGAAGAACGAGAGATCACGGATGACCACGCGCGCCAGGGAGAACTGCATGTCGGCAATGGCCGCACGCACGCGCGAGTTGAACCCGACCTGCCGAAAGATGTGATCAAACATCCCCTGCAACAGATCGAGGATGAACGGGGTCAAGGACTCGCGCGAGAATTCCGCTGATTCCGGGGCCACACGCTCGCCGCCCGCGCCCCCGGCCCCGGAGCCGGCCCCATCCGGCACGCCGGCCGCATGCGGAGAACTGGCGGGCAACCCCTGGGCCTGCACCAGGGCGCGGGCCCACATGGCCCAGGCGGTGGGGTCGGCATCCGGCGCGGGCATTTCGCGTGTCCCGCTGGAGCCCGCCGCCCCCAGCCCCAGCGTCGCCGGGTCTCCGCCGGCGGTTGATTCGGAGGCGGATCGCGGTGGGCTGCCCGCGGTGTAGTGGGCCCAGCTCGCGCGTTGCTGGGGCACGCTTTCCGACTCGTGCGCCTCCGGACTGCGAGGCGGCTCGGTCACCAGCCCGCACTCGTCAATCGTCTCCACCACGAAGGCCAGCATCGGGGCGCCTGTGCGCCCCATGCACTTCACGTAGGCCCGCATCAGGTCCAGGGTCATGGCCGTGCGGCCGAACTGACGTTCGGCGGCCTCGATCACCCGTTCGTACCAGTGCAGCGGAGACCAGGGCGCCCAGCCCGGGTGCTCGAAGCGGTGCTCCTCGCGCGCGGCCTGCTGGAACATGTAGTAGGAGTAGCGGTTGTGCTCGCGGATCACGCCCTCGAGCTTGTGCCGCAGGGAGCGCCGGGTGGACTGGTAGTCGTCGAGCACTTGTAACCCGGAATCGCCACCCGCATAGCGCGTGCCGGAGAAATCGTATTCGGGCGGATAGGTGGTGGTGCGCAGATCGCGGTTCAGTGCCTCCTCGAACTCACGCCGCAGGACGTACTGATAGCCATGCAACTGGTTGGCCCATTCGACCGCATCACTTTCCTGGTCGCCCCAGACGCGCCCGGCGCTCCATTCGGTCGCGACCCACTCCATGCATTGATCCAGGTGATCGACCACGCGCGGGGCGACACCGGCGGCCAGCTCGGAACGCTGTGCCTCGGACAGCCCCGACAGACCGCTCCAGATCGCCGTGTCATCCTGGTAGTTTCCCTGTTCTCTGGAGTCCTTTCCCGCCATGCGCCCTGCCTTCGCGACCGGCCGCGGCGCGGCCGTTAGCCCAGTGTTAATCGGCCAGTGTACAGGTCAGAAAGCGGCAAAACAGCCACAAGTTGCTATTTTGCACCGTAGCGCGGGAGGTTAACTGGAGAGTTAGTCGTCCAGCGGCTCGGAACCCACCTGAACCATGCCGCCATGCACTCGAGTCGGGAAACGGGTCAGCGGGTCCTCCGCCGGGGGCTCCATCACCTCGCCGGTGCGCAGGCAGAACTGGGCCTCGTGCAAAGGGCAGGTGATACAGTCATCGTCGAGCTCGCCATCGGCGATGGGGACTTCTTCGTGCGTGCAGAGGTTTTCGACCGCGAAGAACTCGCCGTCGAGGTTGAAGATCGCAACCTCGGTTCCCGCCGTATCTACCAGACGATGTTCACCGTCCGCGATACTGTCGACCGGTGCCACGTCGATCCACTCGCTCATCTCTCCTCCAGGGCCTTGTGGTTGGGCTTCAACTTGCCGCCCAGCGAATCTCCATCTTGGGAAACACTGTCCCTAAGGCGTCGCATCCAGGGCTGCCGTTGCGGCCGGGTCGATCTCGATCAGGCGGCCTTCTTCCGGGTGGTAGCTGAAGCGCCCGACCACGCGGATATGTTCCCCCAGCCGATCCGATACCTCGTCGTGAGGCTCGACCGCCACGCGGTTCACATCCTCGTCTTCCAGCCAGTAGTGGTAGCGTTCGGGGTCCTCGTCAAAGCGCTTGACCACGCCCTCGGTCTGCACCAGCTCACCGTTGAATTCGCCCGCCGCACCCGCCAACTGGGCCAGCGTTACCTCGGACACACGCTCACCACCCCCGCAGGCGGCAAGCCCCACCACCAGGATGGGCGTCAGGAGCAGGGGGCGCAGCGAATGTCTCATGTGAATCTCCGGGCCGAAGCAACGTTGTAGTACGCTCGCGAGGGTACCGAAACCTGCCTTCAACGTCTCGATTCACCCCAATCAAGCCGGTAATGCCAATGGCCAAGACCTTCCCTGCCCTCGACGAACGACTCACGGGCTTCATCCTCGAACAGCCGGTTTATTTCGTGGGCTCCGCCCCGCTCGCGGCCGACGGCCACGTGAACCTGTCTCCCAAGGGGCTGGACACCCTGCGCGTCCTGGGTCCTCGCCGCGCGGCCTATCTCGACCTGACCGGCTCCGGCAACGAGACCTCCGCCCATCTGGCCGAAAACGGCCGCATTACGCTGATGTTCTGTGCCTTTTCCGGAAAACCGAAGATTCTCCGGCTATACGGCCGCGGGCGAACCGTGCTCCCGACCGATGGCGACTGGGAATCCCTGTACAGCGCGTTCCCTGCACATCCGGGAACGCGGCAGATCATCGACATCGAGATCCACCGCATTCAGACCTCCTGTGGCTTCGGCGTACCCGAAGGCGAACTCCAGCCACGCCCCACCCTGACCGAGTGGAGCGAACGCAAGGGCCCCGAGGGCCTGGAACGCTACTGGGAGGAAAAGAATGCGGTCAGCATCGACGACCTGCCGACCCCACTTGGGAAACGCTGAACGAGCCGCCTACCGGGCTTTTGCCTGACGGGTCAGCAAGCGGTCGAGCTGGTTGGCGAAGGCCTGGCGATCGGCCTGGCTGAAGGCGGCGGGACCGCCCGTATCCACGCCGCTGGAGCGCAGGGTCTCCATGAAGTCGCGCATGCTGAGGCGCTCGCGGATCGTCCCCTCGGTATACAGCTCGCCGCGCGGATTCAGGGCCTGGGCGCCCTTGGCAATGGCCTCGGCCGCCAGCGGGATGTCGGCGGTGATCACCAGGTCCCCCGACTCCAGCCGCCGCACGATCTCGTTGTCGGCCACGTCGAAGCCGGCACCCACCTGAATGGCATCGATCCATTTCGACGGTGGGGTGCGCAGCGGCTGATTGGCCACCAGGGTCAGCGGCACCTGAGTGCGGTTGGCCGCCCGGAAAAGAATCTCCTTGATCACCGCGGGACAGGCGTCCGCGTCTACCCATATCTTCATGCTCACCGATCGTCGATTCGAGAGAAGTTCCGCAGCATAGCCGGTTCGGCGAAGCGCAACACACTCCACCGCTTTTCGATTGGCCGTGCCCCCGCCGCGTGCCATGGTGCTACGCTCAACGGACACGGCACTCGAGCCGACAAGGAGCCCCCATGGGTATCGAAGTTACCGGAATTCTCGGTCTGATCTGGCTGATCATCGTGATCTGGGCCATCGTCCGTACCGCGCAAAGCCCGGCTGGGCCGATGGTCAAGCTACTGTGGATTCTGATCCTGCTGTTCCTGCCAGTGGCGGGGCTGATCGCCTGGCTCCTCCTCGGGCCCAAGTAGCCCGGAAGACGGATCGGTCGAATCATCGCCGTTCGGGTTGCCGATGGGCGGGGACGGGGCTACACCGTCCCCGCGCCGTTCGAGCTGCTCGATCAGTAGCTGTCCCTCGTCGCGGGAATCGCGCAACCACTGCAACAGGTCCTGCTGCGAGCCGAACACCGCCACATCCACCCGGTGTATGGCATCGGGTTTCGGGATCGGCGTTGGGCGCTCGCTCGCCGCCAGCGGGCCGTAGCGGCCAAAGTCGGGCGTCACCACGTTTTCGGGCGGCTCCGGGCAAGCGGCATCCTCTCCGCGGGTTGCCTGTTCCAGGCGCGCGCCGATGCGCTTAAGTACGCCTTCGGAAGTCGCGGGGTGCTCGATCAGCCATTCGATCAGCGCCTCCGGCTCTACCGCGGGGATGCCAAAGCGATCGCGATAGTCGGCCTCCAGCGTCTGGATCCACTCGGCCAGCGCACAGGGCTCGTCGACCGCGCTCGCCAGGGCACGGAACTCCCGCCTCAGGGCCTCGAACCGCTTCTTCACCTCACTGCCGGACTCCGGTGCCGGGACTTCCACATCCGGAGTGCCACCCCGTTCGGCAAGCGGCGGCTCCGACGGTGTCTCATCCGCCCCGGCGTCAACCGCCACTGGCTCGCTCGATGCGGGTTTGCGCAATAGATGCCGGAACCAGAAACGGCTGAACGAGGCCTGGTTCGAGGGGTCCCAGGAGAGATCGTTCAAGGCCTGTGCCAGCCGCTGAAACGGACGTACTGACGGATCATGCTCCGAGAACATCGCCACGGGGTGCTGCAGGGTCACCGCCGCACGCAGACTCTCGTCGCGCTGAATGAACCCGAGAAAGCCCACCGAGATCTTCAGATACTTCTCCACCGCACCACTGAAGCGCTGATACACCGCCCGCGCCTCACTGATGTCGGCCACCATGTTCACGACCACCTGACAGTCCAGCGGATACCTGCGCAGGGCGACCTTCAATAACGAAAAGGCATCGGTGAGCGAGGTCGGCTCCGGCGTAATGACCAGGAGCACTTGATGTCCGGCGGCGACGAAATCCAGGGTGGTATCGCCAATCCCCGCGGCGGTATCCAGGATCAGGTCATCGAAATGCTGCTCGATCCGCGCCAGCTCGGTCACCAGCCGCCGCTGTCGGGCCGCCGACAACTCCACGCAATCGCGGATACCCGAGGCCCCCGGAATGACTTTCAGGCCATGGGGGCCCTCGAGAAGGACATCCTCGACCGGACACTCCCCCGTCAGGACCTCGGCCAGCCCCTTTTGCGGGTGCAGCCCCAGCAGGATATTCACATTGGCAAGCCCCGTGTCGGCATCCAGGATGCAGACCCGGCGCCCCGCCCGGGCCAGGGTAATCCCGAGGTTAACCGCGATACTGGACTTGCCCACGCCCCCCTTGCCGCTGGTCACTGTCAGGACACGCGGCTGAGCTGACTGGACGCGAGCCGTGCCAGACTGCCTGTCGATCATGGGCTTCAAAGCTTCCTGCCTCCGAAGTGGCCTCACGGGATAGGCCTCACGCACGCCTAACGTCTCGTCTACTGGAATCGCTGGCGCAACGCAAGTCCCAGCAGTATAGTCGGGAACCAGGGCGAGAAGCCGCGACGCAGCAACGGATCGGGGCAATACAAGGGCACCCCCTCGGGTCCCGGGGAGAAGCATGGCCACGGCGCATACGGCAACCGAAACCATCCCCAGCCTGCCACAGGCCCTGACGTCCGTTCTCGATGCGGGCCAGGCGGCGGAGGCCGATTTCGAGGCCCTCAGCCGTGCCATTCTGCGCGACACCGGCATGACCACACGCCTCCTCGCGGCAGCCAACTCCCCGTTCTATTACCGCGGCTCGCCGTGTCGCACCATCGATAGAGCCCTTTTCAGCCTGGGGCTGGACACCGTGCGCAGCCTCGCCCTGACCGCCGCGATCCAGCAGCTTTTCGGCCGCTACCAGCCCAAGCGCACCAGCACGCTTCGGACCATCTGGCGCCGTGCGCTGACCACCGCCATGCTCGGCCAGGTCCTCGCCTCCCTGACACGCCACCCACGGCCCGAAGAGGCGTATCTGTCAGGGCTTCTGGTTGATCTCGGCAAGCTGATGCGACTGGCGTCCGACGAAGCGCGCTACTGGCCGCTGCTCGAGGCCAGCAGCGACCACCGCGAGCTGGTCTCCCGCGAACAGGCGACCTACGGTCAACACCATGCAGAACTGGCCGCCGAACACCTGGACCAATGGGGCCTGGACGGCTTCGTCACCGATGCGGTGCGTTTCCACCTCGAACCCACGGCACAAGTGCGCGATGCACACCACCTGGTCAAGATTGTCCATCTCGCCAGCCGACTTGGCGACGAACCACCCGACGCCATCGGCGACCCGGCCCTGGCAGCCGCCCACGACCTGTTTGGGCTCAATGACGGCCTGACCCGGGAACTGCGCAACCGCATCGAAGACGATGTCACCCGGGTTGCCGGTTCCCTGGGCATCGAGCTGGACGCGGGAGCCGAAACCGCGAATATCGAGGCACATCACCCCGATCAGGCGGCGCGCGAGGCGCTGGGGATGCGTGTCCGCGACCTCACCGAGCTGGAGCGGCTGTCCGGCGAGCTTCGCGCCTCGCGGACCCCCCGAGAGCATTTTCTGGCCGCCCAGCGAACGCTGTTTCTCACCCTGGGTGTCGAGCACAGCCTGATGTTCCTGACAGACGCGGACGGTGCATCGGTCTCCGCTTGGCTCGGCGAGGAAGACGAGCCCGACTTCACCCTGCCCCTGCTGCCGGGACGGAGCCTTGTGACCGACACCCTGCTGGATCGCGAGATGCGCCAGCACAAACCCAATGGCGAGACACCTGCACCGGTCATCGACCAGCAGTTGTTCCGGCTCTGCGGTGCCGAGGTGATCTGGGCATTCCCTCTGCTGGCGGATGCCAACTCCTCGCCCGCAGGGGTGCTGATCCTGGGACTGGACCGAGTACGTGCCCAGACCCTGGAACCCCGAACCGGATTTGTCCGGGCCCTGGCGCGAGAGATTGCACGCGCGCTGTGCACCTCGCAGTCCGACCCGCCCGAGCAAGCGCACACCGACGATACGACGCAGGAGCGAATCCGCGAGACGCTGCACGAGGCGGGCAACCCCCTCAGCATCATCCAGAATTATCTGGGTGTGTTGAACACAAAGCTGGGCGATGAGCACGAGGCCAGCCAGGAACTGGCCCTGATCAAGGAGGAGATTGATCGCGTCGGCCGCATCCTGCTGCGTCTAAAGGAACCCGACCAGGCAGTGGACGGGCCGCCATCCTCGCTTAATCGGCTGGTCCAGGACGTGGCCGACATCGTGGACCGCTCTCTTTGCCACACGCGGGGCATCCGCCTGGAACTGGATCTGGCACCCGGCGATCCGCCCTTGTCTGTCTCCAGCGACCATGTGCGCCAGATTCTGACGAACCTGCTCAAAAACGCCGCCGAGGCCCTGCAGCCGGGGGGCGTCATTCGGCTGCAGACCCGCGACCCCGAGAGCTTCAATGGGACCAGCGTGGTGGCACTGGTGGTCGCCGACGACGGCCCCGGGCTTCCACCGGAGGTCCGCGCGGCCCATTATCGCCCGGTAGAATCCGCCAAGGGCGGGGGGCACGCCGGGCTAGGCCTGAGTATTGTCCGCCGCCTGGCGGACGAGATCGGCGCTCACATCCAGTGCGACAGCGACCGCGAAGGAACGCGGTTCGAGATTCGGCTCCCCCATCGCGAGGCCGAAACCGGAGCCCTCGGGGCGGGACAGGGATAGCCCCCGCGATGATGCGAGACCACGGCGGGAGCCGCACATGAACGAACCCGGCACACCACAGACCCCTCGCATCCTCGTCGTCGACGACGACCCGCGCCTTCTGGAAAGCGTGCGCCAGCTGCTGGAACTACAAACGTTCAACGTGGAAACCGCGCCGGGCGGCGGCAGCGCCATCGAGGCCCTGCGGCGGGATCCGCCCGATCTCCTGCTGCTCGATCTATGCATGCCGGAACTGGGGGGGCGTGATGTCCTGCGCTTCATCCAGGCCGCCGGGCTCGCGGTCCCTGTGGTGGTCATCAGCGGCAACACCTCGGTGGACGATGTCGCCGGCGCCCTGCGCGACGGGGCCTCCGACTACCTGAAAAAGCCCTACCAGCCCGACGAGCTGCTGGCGACCGTCCGCAATGCCCTGCACAAGAAAGAGCTGGAAGACGCCAACCGCCACATGCGGGCACGCCTGGAGCGTTCCGAGCGCCTGCACCGGCTGATCGTCAACAACTCGCCGGACATCGTGTTCATCCTGGACCGCGACGGTCGGTTTCGTTTCGTGAATTCGCGCGTCCACGAGTTGCTCGGCTATTCCCGTCAGGACCTGCTGGACACCCGTGTCCTGGATCTGGTCGAAACCGACGACCACGAGAAGGCGGAGTACTTCTTCGAGCAGGCCGGGCGCAGCCATGCCCACATCCGCTCCGTGGAGCTCGCGCTCAAGCCGCGGGAGATGGCCCGCACCCGGCGCTATTTCGAGGTCGCGGTCTGGCCGACGGCGGCCAGCGACGATACAGGCGAGACCCTGGTCTACGGGACTGCCCGCGACATCACCGACCGCAAAGAGTCAGAAGCCTTCATCAACTTTCAGGCCTACCACGACCTGCTTACGCGCCTGCCCAATCGTGCCCTGTTCCGCGACCGGGTCGATGTGGCCATCGCCCAGGCACAGCGCCAGGGTCACCCCCTGGCCGTGATGTTCATCGACCTCAACCGCTTCAAGGTCATCAACGATTCGCTGGGGCACACCATCGGCGACCGCCTGCTGCAGGCCGTCGCCCAGCGCCTGCTGGGCTGCATTCGCAAAGGGGATACGCTGTCGCGCTTCGGCGGCGACGAATTTACCCTGCTGCTCCCTCAGATCAGCCGCCAGGAGGCCGCGGTTGATGTAGCCGAAAAAATCCTCGAAAGCCTCAATGAACCGTTCCACCTGGGGGGCGACCACGAGTTGTATGTCGGGGCCAGCATCGGGATCGCGATCTACCCCGAGGGGGGCGACACGCTCGAGACCCTGATCCGGCATGCCGACATCGCGATGTACCGGGAAAAGAACACGGGCAAGAACGGCATCCGCCTGTTCGCACCGGAGATGCACGGCAACACGCCACACCGCCTGCAATTGGAGCAGGACCTGCGCAAGGCCCTGGAGCGCGAAGAGTTCCACATCCTCTACCAGCCGCAGGTCGATGGCGAGACAGGACAGCTCCTGGGCGTCGAGGCGTTGGTTCGCTGGAATCACCCCGATCGCGGCATGCTGGGCCCAGCCGAATTCATCCCGGTCGCCGAAGACACACGTCTGATCGTCGACCTCGATCGCGCGACCCTGCGCAACGCCCTCAGCGACATACGCAAAGCCCATCAACACGTACCCAACCTGCGTCTGGCGGTGAACCTGTCACCGGTGCTGATCGAGCGCGACGACTTTGTCGACGGCGTACTGGGACTGCTGGTCGAGACCGGCTTCCCCGCAGAACTGCTGGAGATCGAGATCACCGAAAGCCTGTTGATGAGCGACACCCACGATACCGTGGCCAAACTCAACCGCCTGTGCGAAGCCGGCGTCCAGGTGGCGGTGGATGACTTCGGCACCGGTTATTCGTCGCTGAGCTATCTGCAGAAGCTGCCGGTCCACACCCTGAAGATTGATCGCAGCTTCACCCTCACCATCTGTACCGACGGGGAGGCCTGTATCGTTAACGCGATCGTATCGATGGCGCGCGGCCTGCAGATGAACATCGTCGCGGAGGGCGTGGAGACCGCAGCCCAGCAGGAGTATCTGCGCCGCCTTGGCTGCCCGATGATGCAGGGCTTCCTGTTCGGGCACCCCTCCCCCCTCGCGGACCTGCTACAGGCGGAATCCGACTTCGGGCGTCGAACTGCCCGATCCTGAATCCGGTTTACGGTCCCGTCCCGCCCTCGCAGCAGACTATGCGCCGATGCCTTGCAAGGCATTATCGGCCGGGGCCGGACGGCCCAGCAGGTAGCCCTGCCCGAAACGGCAGCCCTCGCGTAGCAGGAACGCTTGCTGGCCCGCCTCTTCCACACCCTCGGCAATCAGGTCCAGCCCCAGTGCGTCCGCCAGGGCAATGATGGCGCGGATAATCGATTCGTTGTTGCGCGAGTGCCCGATATCGCGGACCAGTGACTGGTCGATCTTCAGCCGCCGCAGCGGCAAGCGACGCAGATGCGCCAGGTTGGAATAGCCCGCACCGAAGTCATCCATGGCCAGCGTCACGCCGAGCGTTTCCAGGCGGTGCAGCACGGCCAGCGCCCGCTCTGGCTGCTCCATCATCATGGTCTCGGTCAGTTCCAGCTCCAGCCGGTCGGGCTCCAGACCGTGGTGCTCCAGGATCTCCTGGATCGCCGCCACCAGAGTTTCGTCATGCAGCTCGCGCGCGGACAGGTTCACGGCCACGGTCGGCACGCATCGGCCGTCCTGGTCCCAATGCGCCAGCTGGGCACAGGCCGCGTTCAACACCCAGCGATCAATGGCCTGGATCATCCCCGTCTCTTCCGCCAGCGGGATGAACTCCGCGGGGGACACCATTCCGCGAACGGGATGACGCCAGCGTACCAGCGCCTCCATCCCCACCAGCCGGCCCGACTGCATCTCCAGCTGCGGCTGAAAGTAGAGCAGCAGCTCGTCGTTGGCGATGGCGCTACGCAGGTCGTTTTCCAGGAACAGACGATGTTCCGTCTGCGCCCCCATTCCGGGCTCGTAGACATGCCAGGTGTCCCCGCCAACGCTGCGCGAGGCCGCCATTGCGAGTTCCGCGGCGGTCAACAATTCGTCACGCGTGTTGCCATGTTCGGGGAACGTCGCCAGCCCGACGCTCGCCGTGGTGACCAGCGTACGCCCACCGATAGCGCAGGGTTCGCGCAAGGTTTCCAGCAGCTGCTCGAGGAAGGCCTCGGCGCCGCCATCCATCGGCGGGTTTTCGATAATCAGGCAGAACTCGTCTGCTCCTACGCGAGACACCGTATCATGCGGCCCCAGTAACCCCCCAAGCCGTTCCGCCAAACCTTCCAGCACGCGGTCGCCCGCCGATGTTCCCAGGGTCTCGTTAACATTGCGGAAGCGATCCAGGTCGATCAGCACCACCCAGCGCGCAAGACCATCGGCCATCGCGCGTTCCAGGGTGTGTCCCAGCCGGTCGTGCAACAGCACGCGGTTCGGGAGGCCGGTACGCGCGTCGTAATGGGCCATCTGCCGCAGCGCTTCTTTCTGCTCCATGCTGGCGGTGAGATCCGTCCAGCTGCCGACCACCTCGGCCCCGCGCTGTCCCTGATTGCCGCCGGGAATGATCCGCATCTCGTCGCGAATATGGCGCAGCTTGCCCCAGCCATCGAACAGGCGCAGTTCACGGACCATGTGGCGTTCCTCCTGCAAACGCCGGTTTTCGCGCATGGCCGTGGCCCGGTCCTCCGGATGGACTTGCTGCTCCCACCAGCCCGGCTGCAGCGCCACCCTGGAATTGAATCCAAACAGCCGCTCGAAGTTGCCACTCACCCAAAGCGGCTTGAAATCGAGCGCATTCAGTTGGTACAGCACGACCGGGCCGCTCTCGAGCAGGTGTTCGAGACGCTGGTTGGCCTCGCGCAGGGCACGTGTCTGCGCGCGCACGGTGCGTCGCAACCAGACCGCCATCAGCCCCAGGACGAGTGCGATCACTGCGGCGGACGCCAGCGCCGACCAGGCCCACGTCGGGATTTCCCCCTCCCCGAGGGGTGGTTCCAGTGCCTGCTCCATCGCGTGCTGATAGGGCGACCCCGCGTCGCCCTTCCAGCGCTGGAGGTAGGCGTCGATCACCTCCAGTCGGTCATCCTGCCGCCCAGGAGCAGCGGCGTAGTAAAGACCGACCTGGTCGAAGGTGACGGGGGTTTCCACCAGCATATGCTGGCGTGCATGACGCCGCGCATAGAAGTTGTTTGTGATCGCCACGTCGGCATCGCCCGACGCGACAGCAGCCAGCACGGATTCCATGTCGCCACGGGTCACAAGGGTCCAGTCCAGGCCGGTGTCCAGTGCGTACTCGCGCAGGTAGTCGTATTGAATCGATCCATCGAGCACCGCAAGGCGGAGGCCTTCCAGCGCTTCGATGCGATCCAGCCCCGAATCGATCGGCGCCAGCACCTGGCTCCATGCCTGAGCCACCGGGATCGAGTGAAACGCGAGGCTCTCGCGCCGCTCCGGCGTCAGCGCGACATCCGGCATCAGGTCGATCTCGCCCGCCTCCAGGGCCTCCAGACAGGCCGACCACTCGCACGAGACATACTCCAGCCGCCAGTGCTCGCGTCGCGCGATGGCGTCCAGCAACTCGACGAACACGCCCCCTGCCGCCCCATCGTCACCCGTGCCGACCTTGGGCACGTTCTCGTACAGCCCTATGCGCAGGGGGTCATCCGCGCCGGCCCCGGCGGGCAGGCACAGGGACACCGCCAGCAGGACAGGCATGACCGCACGGCGCCATCGCGTCCATTTGCTCCTGGTTCTGGGTTTCCAATCAGGCACGACGCGCCCCTGTGCGTTCGGTACCGCATAGTGCCATGGATGGCCAGGCCACGGACCGCCCGTTGTTATCCGTTCGTTAGACCGATCGCGCCCCTCGCGCCTCCACCAGTGCGCGCGTACGCTCCATGATCCAGCGCCCGGGCTCGCCCATCGCCTGCTCCAGCGTGATCGTGCCATCACAAAGGGCGCGCGCGTCGACGAGCCCCACCGCCTCGAGTTCCTCCGGGGTGGCATCGATCGAACCGGCCACGGCGACGACCGGCACACAGCAGCGCCGTGCCCGCCGAACCACCTCGGCCACGACCTTGCCATGCGCGGTCTGGCCGTCGACCTGCCCCTCGCCCGTGATCACCAGATCGCTCCCGGCGATCGCCGCATCGAGATCGATCAGATCCGCCAGGTACACCGCCCCCATGCGTGACTGCCCGCGCAGGACACAGGCCAGTGCAAAGCCCAGTCCGCCGGCAGCCCCCGCCCCGGGCATGGCGCCCGGGCGGCGCAACTCCCCCGCCTCGTCAATCGCGCGTTCCAGCCGCTCCATGTAGGCATCCATGCGTGGCACGTCTTTCGTGGCCAGGCCCTTTTGCGGGCCGAACACCGCCGCAGCACCCCGGTTGCCCGTCAACGGGTTGTCGACATCGTTCAGCACCGTGATGCGGAGTCCCGCAAGCCGTGGCTCCAGACCAGAGAAATCGGCACTTTCCAGGTGCTCCAGCCGGTCCGGGACAGGATCCAGCTCGGCCCCTTCTCGGTCCCGAAAGCGGACCCCCAGTGCGTGCAGCATCCCGGCACCGCCATCCACCGTGCCGCTGCCCCCGAGGCCGATCAGCACATGCCGGGCACCGGCATCCAGGGCGGCAAGGATCAGCTGCCCCACGCCGCGGGTATCGAGCCTCCACGGATCGCGCTCGGCCTCGGGCACCAGGCCCAGCCCACAGGCCGAGGCGACATCAATCACCGCGCGTCGGGTGACGGCATCGCACCCCCAGCCCGCCGAGACATGCTGCCCACGCGGATCACGGACATCGGACAAATGCCAGGCCCAACCCATGGTATGGCTGACCAGTTCCGCCGTCCCTTCTCCTCCATCCGCCATCGGCAACGCCCGGATGCGGGTGGATGGACTCGCGGCATGTACACCGCGAGCCATCGCCTGGGCCACGTCTGCCGCATCCAGACTGCCCTTGAAGCTGTCCGGACACAGCACGACCCGCCTCAGCTCAGACAAAGACGAGCCCCAGCAGGTAGATCACGATCATCGCGCTCACACCCTGCAACAGCGTGGCGGTCGTATAGGCCTTGTAGGCGGTCGACACCTTCATGCGGCTGAACTGGGTCACCACCCAGAAGAAGCTGTCGTTCGCGTGGGAGACAGTCATAGCGCCGGCACCGACAGCCATCACCGCCAGCACCATGCCCATGTCGGAGTCCAGGCCCAGCGAGGGCAGCAGTGGTGCCACCATGCTCGAGGCGGCCACCAGCGCAACCGTCGACGAACCCTGGGCCGACTTCAGCGCAGCCGCGAGCAGGAACGGCACCAACAGCCCCAGTCCAAGACCGGTCAGCATGTCGCCGAGCTGGTCACCAATCGGGGTCTCCTGCAGCACGGAGCCAAACGCGCCGCCGGCCCCAGTGATCAGCAGGATCGGCGCCGCGAGCAGGACCGCATCGACCGTCATCTGGTGGAAACGCCCGCGCTTGTCACCACCCTTGACCAGCAGCAGGGCGAACACCACGCCAATCGCCAAGGCGACCACCGGCTGGCCGAGGAAGATCAGCCCCTCCGCGAACATGCCGGGATCGGCATCGCGCGTGGCCAGCGACGCGATCGAACCGATGGAGATCAGTACAATCGGCGCCAGGATCGGCATGAATGCCGCCAGGGTGGACGGGCGATGGGCCAGATCGGGCTCCGGCTTCTTCACCTCCTGGCCAGTCGCCTCCTCGATCGGGTCCGGCTCGAGCAGTTCGTCGTCGTTCGCGTGGGTATAGCGGCTCGCCCAGAGCCAGCCCACTGCCGCCGCCACGGCGGCCACCAACAGGCCGAACAGGATCACCAGCCCCAGCGCATCGGCGATCCCGATGTTGCTGGCCGCGGCGATCGGACCCGGGGTCGGCGGGACGAAGTTGTGCGTGGCGAACAGACCCGTCGCCAGTGCCACACTCATCGCCACCAGGGACACGCCCGCCTTCTTCGCCAGCGCGTTCTTCAGGGAGTTCAGGATTACGTAGCCGGAGTCGCAGAACACCGGGATGGACACGATGTAGCCGATGATCGTGGCCGTAAGGTTCGGGAATCGATCCGACAGCGCCCGGATGATCGCCTCCGCCATCACGATCGCCGCCCCGGTGCGATCCAGGATCACCCCGATGATCGTACCCAGCGCGATCACGATCCCGATATAGCCGAGCGTACCGCCGAAGCCGTCGTTGATGACGCTGATCGCCTCTTTCGGGGCAATACCCCCGATCAGTGCCATCACGAAGGCCGCCAGCAACAGGGCAAGGAAGGGGTGGACTCGCAGCTTCACGGTGGCAAACACCAGTGCCGCCACGACGATAATCAGGCCAACAATCAGCATCTCGCGTCCCCGTCTCGTTGTGGTTATCGAGTTAAGAGCATAGACCCTGTAACCCTTATTGGGACGAGAATTTCCATACTGATTTCGATCCGCGCTGGCACGCCAGACCGGCAAAAGAAAAGGCCGCCCGAAGGCGGCCCTGGCGCGAAGCGCGATGATGGAGGCTGGGGTCGGAATCGAACCGGCGTACACGGATTTGCAGTCCGCTGCATAACCACTCTGCCACCCAGCCTGTATCGGGTGGGTCCCGGTCCGCATGATGCCCGCGTGATGCGACAGGCGGCGGCCGAAACAGAAAACCCCGGCCGAACCGGGGTTTCAGGAATCTGTTGGAGCGGGAAACGAGATTCGAACTCGCGACCCCAACCTTGGCAAGGTTGTGCTCTACCAGCTGAGCTATTCCCGCTCTTCGTTAACGGCGCGTATTCTACCGCACCGGGGGCGAACGTCAATACCCCGCCGGTGTTTCCGTGCGGCCAATCAGCGCCCGCGCGCAGCCGCCAGCATGTACTGCACCATCGAGACCAACGTCAGGATGGCCGCCAGATACAGCAGCCATTCACCGATCGCGAAAATCGGCAGCCCGGCGACCGGCTCCGCCCACAGCAGGAGGAAGATCGCCACCATCTGGGCGGTGGTCTTGACCTTGCCGACCCAGGATACGGCCACCTTCGCGCTGGCGCCGACCTCGGCCATCCATTCGCGCAAGGCCGAGATCGCGATCTCGCGCCCGATAATGACGACCGCCGCCAGCGCCAAGCCCACGCCCGGGTTGTGATCCACGACCAGGACCAGCGCGGCGGCCACGATCAACTTGTCCGCCACCGGGTCGAGGAACGCACCGAAGCGGCTGGTCACCTCCCAGCGCCGGGCCAGGTAGCCGTCCGCCCAGTCGGTGATCGCGGCGAGCGCAAAGACGATCGCCGCGACGATGCCGGCCGTGGGCATCGGCAGCGCGTAGAACACGACGATCAGCAGCGGGATCATGACGATCCGCGACCAGGTCAGCCAGTTGGGGAGTTCACGGATCATCTGCTGGTCAGCCCCAGGGAAACACTGATCAATGTACACGCTCGTGCTCGAGTCGCTTTTGCGTGCGAACAAGGCGCGGTGACTGCCGTGCAGTCATTCTGCACAAGGGAGCCGCAACGCCGTGCGCGCGCCCGTTTCTGATAACAACGGGAGGCCGAGCCCCTTCGGGTTTGGCACCCCAGGTTCCCCGATCCTGCGTTGCGGCCCGAATCGGTCAATAACGGGCCGGTAGAACCACTATCGGCTGCGCACCGCGCCTGGTCTCGGAAAACCTGGGGTACCAACACGAGTGTGTACATGAATCAGTGTTTCCCTAGTGAAACTGGTCGTAAATCGCCTGCGCGAGCCGCCGGTGGATGCCCGGCACCTTGGTCAGCTCGTCGACGCCGGCCCGGGCCACTCCGCGCAGCCCCCCGAAGTGGCGCAGCAACGCGCTGCGGCGCTTCGGCCCCAGCCCCGGGATCGACTCCAGGGTCGATTCCTTGCGCGCCTTGGCACGGCGCGCACGGTGCCCAGTGATCGCGAATCGGTGCGCCTCGTCGCGAATCTGCTGGATCAGGTGCAGCGCACCCGAGTGCGCGGGGAGTATAGAGGGGGCCTCCACCCCGCTCAATATCAGAGTTTCCATACCCGGCCGGCGTTCCTCGCCCTTGGCGACGCCGATCACGCGGATGTGATCCAGCCCGAGGTCCGCCAGCACATTGAGCGCCTGCGTAACCTGCCCCTTGCCACCATCGATGAACAGGATGTCCGGCTCCTGCCCTTCCCCCTTCTTCAGCCGCGCGAAGCGCCGGCTCAGGGCCTGATGCATCGCGGCGTAATCGTCGCCGGGCTCGATGCCGTCGATGTTGAACCGCCGGTAGTCGGACTTGATCGGCCCCTCGGGCCCGAACACCACACAAGAAGCGACCGTGCGCTCGCCGCCGGTGTGCGAGATGTCGAAGCACTCCATGCGCTTCGGGGGATTCTCCAGATTCAGTTCGGCGGCGAGGGCGTCCAGGCGCGCGGTCTGTCCGGCCTGACTGGCAATGCGGGTCTTCAGCGCCAGTTCGGCATTGCGCCGCGCCATATCCAGCCAGCGCGCGCGATCCCCGCGCAGCGACCAGGCGACCTGGACCTTGCGGCCCCCGCGGCGCTCCATCAGGAAGGCCTCCAGCGCCGGCGCGCCTTCCGGCTCGTGCGACAGCAGCACGCGCGCCGGCGGTTCGCGTTCGGCGTAGTACTGCGCCAGCACCGCCGCCATGATCTCCCCGGTGTCAGTGGCCTCCGGCACGTTCGGGAACAGCTCGCGGTTGCCCAGGTTCTGGCCGCCGCGCACGAAGAAGATCTCCACAGCCACCGCGCCCGCCTCCTGCGCCAGCGCAATCACGTCGGCATCGCCCTCGCCGCCGGAGACAAACTGCTGCTCGGAGATCTGGCGCAGCCGCGCGATCTGGTCCCGCAGCCGGGCCGCATGCTCGAAGTCGAGACGCTCGGAGGCCGCCTCCATGCGCTGCATCAGATCGGCGATCACCACCTCGCTCTTGCCCTGCAGGAACTGCACGGAAGACTCGACGTCGCGGGCATACTCCTCGGGCGTGATGTAGCCCACGCAGGGCGCCGTACAGCGCCCGATCTGATACTGCAGGCAGGGCCGGGAGCGGTGCGCGAACACGCTGTCCTCGCACTGACGCACCTGAAACAGCTTCTGCAGCAGCGCCAGGCTCTCGCGCACCGCCCCGGCCGACGGGTACGGACCGAAATAGCGCACTCCCTTCTTTTTCGCGCCCCGGTGAAAACCCAGACGCGGGTACTCCTGACCGGACACGAAGATGTAGGGGTAGCTTTTATCGTCGCGCAGCAGCACGTTGTAGCGCGGCCGGTGGCGCTTGATCAGGTTGGCCTCGAGCAGCAGGGCCTCGGCCTCGGTGTGCGTGACCGCGACGCGGATGTCCGCGATCTGGCGCACCATCGACCGGATCCGCGGCCCGCGATCATCCGAACCGCGAAAGTAGCTGGCCACACGGCTCCTGAGATTGCGCGCCTTGCCGACGTACAGCACGCCGCCGCTGGCATCCAGCATCTGATAGACGCCGGGCGACTGCGTCAGCGTCTTCAGGAAGGCCTTGGAATCGAAACTGGTGTCGGAGGCACTCATGACAGCTTCAGGATACCGGAACGGCCAAGGGAGTCGGCCAAACCTGCAGGGCAACTGGGCGTGAGAGATGTCAGCAGAGGGCGTTCAATGCCCTTCGCACGTTGGTACCTCGACACCTTTGGGCCCCACGCCATCGCGAGCAGCCGGACCAAACAGGCTTTTCTACTCGAGGTGGGTACGGATGCGGGCGAAGAGTTCGCCGAACATGGCCGGGGTGAGGCGGCGGGTCTGGGTGTTGTAGCGGGAGCAGTGGTAGGAGTCGATCAGCCGCATGCCATCCAGTGCATGCTCGGCGCCGTGGGCAAAGCGCAGGCTGGACAGCGGCAGACCCCGGGCCCGCAGCACCGCGTCATGGGCGATCTTGCCCAGCGCCAGGATCACCCGGGGCTGCATCGCATCCATCTCCGCGGCCAGGAAACCGTTGCAGGTACGGATTTCCTCGGTGGTGGGCTTGTTCTGCGGCGGCAGGCACTTGACCGCATTGGTGATCCGGCAGTCCAGCAGTTGCAGCCCGTCGTCCGCGCTCACGCTCTCGGGGCCGGTCGCAAAGCCGTACTGGTGCAGGGTCTCGTAGAGCAGCACCCCGGCGTAGTCCCCGGTGAAGGGCCGCCCCGTCGCGTTGGCCCCGTGCATCCCCGGGGCGAGTCCAACGATCAGCAGGCGGGCATCCAGCGGCCCAAACGAGGGCACCGGAGCGGCATGGTAGTCCGGGTGCTTCGCCCGCACGTCTTCCAGAAAACCGGCCAGGCGCGGGCAGCGCCGGCAGTCCGGATCGAACACGGGAAAGGAATCAGCTTGCATCGGGCCAGTCGCGGTAGGGGTTCCGGGCCAGCTCGGTGTTGTAGTAGCGCGGGTCGTGCGAGACCTCCTCGCCCAGCCACTCGGGGCGCGGGAAGTCGGCATCGCTTGCGGGCAATTCCAGCTCGGCGACGATCAGGCCGGCATTGGCGCCCTCGAACACGTCGATCTCGTATTCCCAGCCGTCCACATCCACCCAGTAGCGCGTCTTCTCGACCTGCGGACCCGCGAGGGTGTCGAGAAGGCGATGGGCCTCTTCGACCGGGATCGCGTACTGGTACTCGTCGCGCTCGACCCCCAGGGTCGCGCTCTTGATGTTCAGGTTCGCGCCCTCCTCGTCCACGCGCACGCGGATCGAGGCGCGATCATTGCCGCACAGATAGCCCTGGCGCATGCGCTGCGAGCGCACCACGGCCTCGCGCCAGGTATCACTGGCCAGCAGAAACTTGCGTTCGATCTCGCGACCCATGTCGTCGACTCCCGTCTTTCGGCGAACCGCTTCGTATCAGTCTTTGGCAGGGGCTTCGCCTGCAAGCAGGCTCCCACAGGAATGGAATCGCGAAGCGGCGCGCGCTACATCCGGATCAGCGCGGAGCCCCAGGTAAAGCCGCCGCCAAAGGCCTCAGTCAGGATCAGGTCGCCCTTCTTGATACGCCCGTCGCGCACGGCGGTATCCAGCGCCAGCGGAATCGACGCGGCGGAGGTGTTGCCATGCCGGTCGACCGTGACCACGACGTTATCCATGGACATGTTCAGCTTCTTGGCCGTGGCCTGGATGATGCGGATGTTGGCCTGGTGCGGGACCAGCCAGTCCAGCTCGGACTTCTCGATCCCGTTGTATTCCAGTGTCTCGTCGACGATCTGGTCCAGGGTGTTGACCGCGACCCGGAAGACCGCGCGGCCTTCCATGCGGATAAACTCGAGATCCGGGTTGTCGCCGGGCTGCGAGACCCCGCCCGGGACCTCCAGCAGGCCCTTGTGGTGGCCATCCGCGTGCAGGTGGGTGGAGATGATGCCCGGGTCCGGCGAGCGCGACAGCACCACCGCGCCCGCGCCATCGCCCCACAGGATGCAGTTGCCGCGGTCGGTGTAGTCGGTGATGCGCGAGAGCGTCTCGGCCCCGACGACCAGCACATGCCGGATCTCATCGCTCTGCATGAAGCGATCGGCCGTGGCGAGTGCATAGACAAAACCGGAACACACTGCCTGCACGTCGAATGCCGGACAGCCGCCGATCCCCAGCTTCGCCTGCAGGATGCAGGCGGTACTGGGGAAAATCTGGTCCGGGGTCGTGGTGGCGACGATGATCAGGTCCAGGTCGGCAGGGCGGATGCCCGCGGCATCCAGCGCGCGCTCGGCGGCCTTCAGCGCCAGGTCGGAGGTCACCTGGTTTTCGGCCACGATGTGGCGCTCGCGAATCCCGGTGCGCTCCTGAATCCACGCATCCGAGGTATCCACCATGGCCTCGAGATCGGCGTTGGTCAGGATCCTCTCGGGCAGGTAGCTCCCGGTCCCGCTGATGCGTGCATGCTTCACTGCGCGTGCTCCTGCCCCAGTAGCTGACCCAGCTGCTTGTCGATGCGGCTGGAGATGTTCGCCTCCGCCTCGACCCGGGCGATGCGGATCGCGTATTCGAATGCCAGGGCATCGGCACTGCCGTGGCTCTTGATCACCACGCCCTGCAACCCCAGCAGCGAGGCCCCGTTATAGCGTCGGTGGTCAAAGCGGTGGCGCAACCGGCGCAGCACGGGCAGGGCAAACAGTCCGGCCAGACGCGAGTACAGCGAGGCACGGAATTCGGCCTTCATGTTCGTCGAGATCATCTTGGCCACGCCCTCGCTGACCTTCAGCGCGACGTTGCCGACAAAGCCGTCGCAGACGACCACATCGACATCACTGCAGTAGACGTCGTTGCCCTCGACGAAGCCGACATAGTTCAGACTGGATTCCTCCAGCATGCGCCCGGCCTCGCGTACCCGATCGTTACCCTTGATGGCCTCCGACCCGATATTGAGCAGTCCCACCTTGGGGGCCTCGAGCCCGTCCACCGCATTCGCCAGCACCGAGCCCATCACCGCGAACTGGTACAGGTGTGCCGCCTCGACGTCCACGTTGGCGCCAAGATCCAGCATGTGGGTATGGCCGTAAAGCGACGGCAGCGCGGTCGCGATCGCCGGACGATCGATCCCCGGCAGGGTCTTCAGCACATAGCGCGCAGTGGCCATCAGCCCGCCGGTGTTACCGGCGGACACACAAGCCTGGGCCGTGCCTTTCTTGACCTGATCGATGGCGACCCGCATCGAGGAATCGCGCTTGGTGCGCAGGGCGACAGCCGGCGACTCCTCCATGCCGACTACCTGGCTGGCATGCACGATTTCCACACGCTCGCGCTCGGCAGGCGTCCAGTCGGCAAGACCGGATTCGATCGTCGCCTCGTCCCCCACCAGCAGCAGGCGGAAGTCGTCCGCCACCTTCAGCGAACGGCGGGCGGCCGGCAACACCACGGGGGCCCCATGGTCGCCACCCATCACGTCCAGGGCGATGGTGAATTCTCGGCTCATGCGCGCGCCCGCGAGACACCCAACGACCGGGCCCGATTAAACGCGGAAAGGCCACGGTGCAGCCGCAGCCGTGGCCCCAGCAAGGTCATCACGCCGAGCTTAGTCTTCGTCGTCTTCGACTTCGACGTCCTGCTGGATCACCTGACGACCACGGTAGAACCCGTCCGGGGTCACGTGATGCCGGCGATGGACCTCTCCGGTGGTCGGATCGGTGGACAGGGTCGCGCCCTTCAGCCCGTCGTGGGAACGGCGCATATCGCGCTTGGAACGGGTCTTGCGGCGTTGTTGCACAGCCATGATGAATCTCCAGATTAATCAAATCCCGCCTGTGCGGGGTTAGCCCGAATCAAAAACGGGCGCAAGTATAGCGTTTCGAGCCGGGCGGCGCCCTGCTCCGCCCGGCCTACCGATCGTCGCCGTCGCTCGAACTGCCCTTTAGCTGCTCGAGCACCGCAAACGGGTTGTCCTCGCGCTGCCCGGGAACAAACTCGGGTTCCACTGCGGGCTCGCAGTCCACGTGGCGCGGCACCAGCGGCCAGGCCAGCAGCACCTCGTCCTCGGCCCAGACCGCCGGGTGCAGCCGTCCGTCGTCCTCGAGTTCGAGGATGTCCTCGTCCGCGCCCAGGCCTTCTACGGAGCCGCCCGCCGGCAGGATCACCGCATCGGTCTCCAGCCGGAATTCCCAGGCCATCGGCTGCAGGCAGCGCTGGCAGGTCTGCCAGAGCTCGCCGGTGATCACACCGGCCAGCCGCACCTCGTCCAGCGCACCGCGCTCCAGCCCGAAACGGACATGGACTCGCAGCGGGTGCTCGGCCAGCGCCTCTTCCCGCAGGCGCGGCAGGTCCTCCGCAGACAAATCGCCTTCGAATTCCTGGTGCCGGGCCCGTGGCTGCCACGGGTCGAGAGATACGGGAATACGACTCATAGAACACTCAAATACAAGGGCGCGGAATATACGCGCGAGAGGGCCGTTCTGTCAAAGCGAAACAGAAACTTGCAGGCCTTCGACTGCATGCCGATACTCGGGCTTTCACTGACCTTCCCAAGGCCTTCCGTTTGATCCGCAAGCTGCTCATAGCCAACCGGGGCGAGATCGCCGTACGCCTGATCCGGGCCTGCGCGGAGATGGGGATTACCTCGGTCGCGGTGCATACCGACGCCGACCGCCACGCCCTGCACGTTAAAAAGGCGGACGAGGCCTACGCGATCGGCCCCGACAGCATGGGTGGCTACCTGAGCATCCACCGGCTGCTCAGTGTGGCCCGCGCGGCCGGATGCGACGCCGTACACCCGGGATACGGCTTTCTCTCGGAGAACGCGGATTTCGCCGCGGCCTGCGACGCGCGCGGGCTCACCTGGGTCGGCCCGGACGCCAGCGTCATCCGCCGCATGGGCGACAAGGTGGCCGCGCGAAAGGCAATGATCGAGGCCGGGGTCCCGGTCACCCCAGGGTCGGAGGGCAACCTGGAAACCCTGGAGGCCGCACTGGAGGCCGCCGAGGCCATCGGCTATCCGGTGATGCTCAAAGCGACCAGTGGCGGCGGCGGGCGTGGCATTCGCCTGTGCGACGACGCGGACGCCCTGCGGCGCAACTTCGACCGCGTGCGTTCGGAGGCGACCCGTGCGTTCGGCAGCACCGAGATCTTCCTGGAAAAGGCCGTGGTCAACCCGCGCCACATCGAGGTACAGATCCTCGCGGATACGCAGGGCAATGCCGTGCACCTGTACGAGCGCGACTGCTCCGTGCAGCGGCGCCACCAGAAACTGGTGGAGATCGCCCCCTCGCCGCAGTTGAGCGAGGCCCAGCGCGAGCACCTGGGCACACTGGCCGTTACCGCCGCCCAGGCCGTCGGCTACCAGAACGCCGGTACCGTCGAGTTCCTGATGGACGGCGATGACACGTTTTATTTCATGGAGATGAATACGCGCCTGCAGGTCGAGCATCCGGTGACCGAGATGATCACCGGCGTGGACATCGTGCAGGAGCAGTTGCGCATCGCCAGTGGCGAACCCCTGCGTTACAACCAGTCGCAGATCACCCGGCGCGGCTTCGCCATGGAATTTCGCATCAACGCGGAAGACCCAACCAACGACTTCCTGCCGAGCTTTGGTCGCATCACGCGCTACTTTGCCCCGGGTGGGCCGGGCGTGCGCACCGACGGCGCGATCTACACCGGCTACGAGATCCCGCCGCACTACGATTCGATGTGCGCCAAGCTGATCTGCTGGGCGCTGGAGTGGGACGACCTGCTGGCGCGCAGCAACCGGGCCCTGCGCGACATGGGCGTGTTCGGGGTCAAGACCACCATCCCGTATCACCTGGCGATCGTGAACCACCCGGATTTTCGCCGCGCGGATTTCAATACCGGCTTCATCGCCGAGCACCCAGAACTGACCGAGCTACCGGCCAAGCGCTCCGACCGCCATCTGGCCATCGCGATCGCCGCCGCAATCGCCGCCCACCACGGGCTTTAGGGAAACACTGCCCCGCCCGAACACCGGACTAGCCATGGATCGAGTTCACATTACGGATGTCACCCTGCGCGACGGCCACCAGAGCCTGATCGCCACGCGCATGCGCACCGAGGACATGCTGCCGATCTGCGAGCAGATGGACGCGATCGGCTTCCACTCCCTTGAGGCCTGGGGCGGGGCCACGTTCGACGCCTGCGTGCGCTTTCTCAAGGAAGACCCGTGGGAGCGTCTGCACCAGCTCAAGGCCGCGCTGCCCAACACCCCGCTGCAGATGCTCCTGCGCGGGCAGAACCTGCTCGGCTACCGCCACTATGCCGATGATGTCGTGCGCGCCTTCGTCGAGCGGTCCGTGGCCGGTGGCATCGACATCATCCGCATCTTCGACGCGATGAACGATGCCCGGAACCTGCGCACCGCGATCGAGGCCACCCGCGAGGCCGGCGGCCATGCCCAGGGCACGCTGTGCTACACCACCGGACCGGTACACTCCGCCGCCCAGTTCGTTGCCCTCGGCCGCGAGCTGGTGGCAATGGGGGCGCAGAGCATCGCGATCAAGGACATGGCCGGGCTGCTGACCCCGACGGCCACCCGCGAACTGGTAACCGAGCTGGTCGACGCACTGGATGTCCCGATCCACCTGCATGCGCATGCCACCTCGGGTCTGTCCGAGCTGTGCCACTGGCAGGCGATCGAGGCGGGCTGCCGCCACATCGAGACCGCGATCTCCGCCTTCGCCGGGGGCACCAGCCACCCCCCCACGGAGAGCCTGGTCGCGGCGTTGTCCGGCACCGGGCACGACACCGGCCTGGACCTCGTGGCCCTGCAGAAGATCGGGCTGTATTTCCACCAGGTGCGCAAGAAGTACCAGCGCTTCGAGAGCGAATACACCGGCGTCGACACCCGGGTGCAGGTGAACCAGGTCCCGGGCGGCATGATCTCCAACCTCGCCAATCAACTGCGCGACCAGAACGCGCTGGATCGCTTTGATGCCGTGCTGGAGGAGATCCCGCGCGTACGCGAGGACCTCGGCTACCCGCCCCTGGTCACGCCGACCTCGCAGATCGTCGGCACCCAGGCGGTGATGAACGTCCTCGCCGGGGAGCGCTACAAGACCATCACCAACGAAGTGAAGCAGTACCTGACCGGGCACTACGGCCGCGCGCCGGGGCCGATCAACCGCGTGATCCAGCGCAAGGCGATCGGCAACGCCGAGGTCATCGACGTGCGCCCGGCGGACCTCCTGAAGCCGGAGATGGACCACCTGACCCGGGAGATCGGGGACCTCGCGCAGGGGCCGGAGGACGTACTGACCTTCGCGCTGTTTCCCGAGGTGGGACGTTCCTTCCTCGAGCAGCGCCGCGACGGGACACTGGAACCGGAACCATTGAACCTGCCCGAGAACACCCAGGCGGGCTGCCCGGCGCCGGTCGAGTTCAACGTCACTTTCCACGGGGAGTCGTACCATATCCGCGTGAATGGCAGCGGCCACCACCGCGAGGACACGCGGCCGATGTACGTCACCATCGACGGCATGCCGGAAGAGGTCCTGATCGAGACGCTCGACACCATCGACACCGCCGGCGGCGGTAGCGGTGGCGCCGAGTCGCCGCGCACGGGCAAGAAATCCCGCCGCGCCACCCGCCCGGGGGATGTCACCACGTCCATGCCGGGCACGATCATCGACGTCCTGGTGGCCGAGGGCGACACCGTGGAGGCCGGCCAGCCGGTGCTGGTGCTCGAGGCGATGAAGATGGAGTCCGAGATCGCCGCGCCCATCGCCGGCACCGTGCGCGCGGTAAACGTGGCCAAGGGTGCGGCCGCCAACCCGGACGATGCCCTGATCGAGATCGACAGCCCGGATGCGTAAGCCCCATGCGTGAAATCGTCCTCGCCTCGACCTCGCCCTATCGCGCCCAGCTGTTGCAGCGGCTGCATCTGCCGTTCGCGACGGCGGCCCCGCAGGTCGACGAGACGCGGCTCCCGGACGAAGACGCGGCGGCCCTCGTGCAGCGCCTCGCCGAGGCCAAGGCCCGAGCAGTCGCTGGCACCCACCCGGGCGCATTGATCATTGGTTCCGACCAGAGCGCCAGCCATCAGGACCACATCCTCGGCAAGCCGGGCAATCCCGAGCGCGCCCGCGAACAGCTGGCCTCGCTGTCCGGCGGCACGGTCACCTTTCACACCGGGCTGTGCCTGCTGGATGCCTCCAGCGGCGAGGCGCAGGTAGAGGACGTGGAATACGTCGTCAGCTTCCGCCGGCTGTCGGACGCCGAGATTCGGGCCTATGTCGCGCTGGACAATCCCGTGGACTGCGCCGGCAGTTTCAAGTCGGAAGGCCTGGGGGTCAGCCTGTTCGAGCGCATGGAGGGTTCGGACCCTACCGCCCTGGTGGGTCTTCCGCTGATCCGCCTGTGTCAGTGGTTGCGGGAAGCCGGCATTGCCATGCCTCCCACCGAAGACCGCTGATCAGGCCTCCGACGAGCGCCGGGAAACCGGGAGCCCCAGATCGGCATCACGCCACATTGTCTGCAGGCGCGCATGATCCTCGCGCAGCGTGCCATTGACGCGCGAAGCCTCGGCCGTCGACGCCAGCACCTCGCGGGCCCACTCCGGCAGTTGCGGATGCAGCCGATAGTAGATCCAGTTGCTTTCGCGCCGGGTCGTCACCACGTCCTGCTGGCGCAGCGCGGCCAGATGACGCGAGACCTTCGGCTGCGAGATCTCCAGCGCAGTCATCAGCTCGCATACACAGAGCTCGCGCTCCATGTGAATCAGCAGCAACGAACGCAAGCGGGTGTCGTCCGCCAGCAGGCTGAACAGGACAGTGGGGGTCAGAGACATAGGAAATCCGCTTTGGCCGATCCGGCCTTTATAAGTCGACCATTTCGCACAAGATTAGCACGCTCGGGAGCGTGGAACCCCCAATGCGTGCAGGCATTCAGCAAAACCGTCAGCGATGGGCTTGGCGGTACACGCTGTCACTGAGCCCGGAAAACGCCTTCCAGCGCGCCGACTATCGTCATTCCGCCCCTTAGAGCCCCCAACCAATACGCCTCGCCCTTCGGGCCGTCACCTGCGGTGACGTTCGGGTACCGCTGCGCGTCACCCGTCGAACCACCTTTTCTGTATCTCGGGTCCGAATCCCGATACCTCGGGGACCAGACGTGCGAAAGGGGCCACTCGGGCCCCTTTCTGGATCTGGCGGAGAGTGAGGATTACTCGGCGCGACGCGCGCCTCGCCCTTCGGGCCGTCGCCTGCGGCGACGTTCGGGTGCCGCTACGCGTCACCCGTCGAACCATCATTTTCGATATCTCGGGTTCGAATCCCGAACCCGCGGGGGCCAGACGTGCGAAAGGGGCCACTCGGGCCCCTTTCTGGATCTGGCGGAGAGTGAGGGATTCGAACCCTCGATGGGCTTTTGACCCATACTCCCTTAGCAGGGGAGCGCCTTCGACCACTCGGCCAACTCTCCGGAATGCGCGGCACAGGATACGGACTTGTGCCCATAAAGAAAAGGCCCGGCGGCCACTGGGGCCGCCGGGCCTGGCAACCTCTGTCAGTCGTCGCGCGAGGAAGCGGCCACGCTCCCCCCCGGGGCGGACCCACCGCCGGACGAACCCTGATCGTCGCCCGCTACGTTGGATTCGCGCTGGATGCGCTGGAA
Source organism: Thioalkalivibrio sp. ALJ12 (assembly GCF_000378305.1). Classification (NCBI taxonomy): domain Bacteria; kingdom Pseudomonadati; phylum Pseudomonadota; class Gammaproteobacteria; order Chromatiales; family Ectothiorhodospiraceae; genus Thioalkalivibrio; species Thioalkalivibrio sp. ALJ12. Next base: position 38,938 of record NZ_KB899539.1, on the reverse strand, counting down.
AATCTCCTCGCGGTGGACAGCAACGTCCTGAGGCGCGTTGATCCCGATACGAACCTGATTGCCCTTGACCCCCAGGACGGTGACGGAAACGTCCTCGCCGATCATGAGGGTCTCGCCCACACGTCGAGTCAAAATGAGCATGCTCTTCTCCGCAGTGCCTGTGTCGGACGCAGTCGGTCGTCCGGTAACCGTTTTACGGTCTGTCATCCTTAACCGTCCTCCTGTTGACCGACAGGTTCCTGCTCAAGTTCAAAGGCATCATGCAGAGCGCGTACTGCAAGTTCGAGGTACTTCTCATCCACGACCACCGAGATCTTGATCTCGGAGGTCGAAATCATCCGAATGTTGATCGTCTCACGCGAGAGCGCCTCAAACATCTTGCTGGCAATCCCCGCGTGCGAGCGCATACCGACGCCGACCACCGAGATCTTCACGATGTGGGTGTCCCCGGAGACCTCACGCGCACTCAGCGCCCTGCAGGCATCCTGCAGAATCGCCAGCGCCTTGTCGTAGTCGTTGCGATGAACCGTAAAGGTGAAGTCGGTGGTCTGATCCGCGCCCACGTTCTGCACGATCATGTCCACCTCGATGTTGGCGTCCGCGATCGGGCCGAGGATGCGATGCGCGACCCCCGGTTGATCGGGGACGCCCTGAACCGTCAGCTGGGCCTCGTTCTGATTGAACGCGATACCCGCAACCAGCGCCTGTTCCACCTGCGCATCCTCCTCCGTGGTAATCAGGGTCCCCGGTCCTTCCTCGAACGAGGACAGCACTCTGAGAGGGACGTTGTACTTGCCCGCAAATTCCACCGCGCGGATCTGCAGCACCTTGGACCCGAGGCTCGCCATCTCCAGCATCTCCTCGAAGGTGATGCTGTGCAGGCGTCGCGCATTCGGCACCAGGCGCGGGTCGGTGGTGTACACACCATCGACATCCGTATAGATCCGGCACTCGTCGGCCTTCAGCGCGGCCGCGAGCGCGACCGCCGTGGTATCCGATCCGCCGCGGCCCAGCGTGGTGATCGCGCCGTGCTCGTCCACGCCCTGGAAACCGGCCACAACGACGATACGGCCGGCCTCCAGATCCGCGCGCACACGGGCATCGTCAATACTGCGGATACGCGCCTTGTTATGCGCGCTGTCGGTGCGAATCGTGACCTGGGCGCCGGTATAGGATCGCGCCGGGCAACCATGCGCCTCCAGCGCCATCGACAGGAGGGCAATCGTCACCTGCTCGCCGGTGGATAGGAGTACGTCCAGCTCGCGGCCATCGGCCCGCGGGTTCAGCGCATGCGCGAGCCCCAGCAGACGATCCGTCTCGCCACTCATCGCGGAGACGACGATCACCACCTGGTGGCCCTCCTCGCGCAGCTTCAGCGCCCGCTCCGCGACCGCCTGGATGCGCTCGGTGGTGCCCACCGAGGTGCCCCCGAATTTCAGTACCAGCAACGCCATTGCACGATTCCATTCACCGCCACCCGGAAAGGCGGCGCATTAAACATCATTCAGTTCTTCATTGCGAGAACCCACGGGCACGCGCGTAAAGCGCCCCGAGGGTGGCGGACAGACATCCCCGCGGCGCTGGCCCCGCGGTGACGGATGGTCTTCAGGCGCGCTCGCGTACCCAGTCGGCGACCGAGGCCAGCGCGGCCTCAAGCTTGTCCGGGCTTTGGCCGCCGGCCATCGCCATGTCCGGGCGGCCACCGCCCTTGCCGTCCACCTGCGCGGCGACATGACCGACCAGATCGCCGGCCTTGAACTGGCCGGTCTCGGCCTTGGTGACACCCGCCACCAGGCTGACCTTGCCCTCGCCGGTCGCGGTACCCAGGACCACCACCGCCTTGCCGAGTTTCTGCTTGAGTTGGTCGACCATGTCGCGCAGGGCCTTGGGCTCCACGCCCTCGACCTTCGCGGCCAGCACCTGCACGCCGCCGACCTCCTGCGCCTGCGAGGCCAGATCGCTGCCGGCCTGGCTGGCCAGCTTGCCCTTGAGCTGTTCGATCTGCTTTTCCAGTTCGCGCGAGCGCTCCTGCAGCTGAGCGACCTTGTCGGCCGCCTCGCCACGCCCGGCGCGCAGGCGGTCGGCGATCGCATCCAGATACCCGAGCTGCTGGTCGACCCAGCGCAGCGCGACCTCGCCGGCGACCGCCTCGATGCGGCGGATACCGGCGGCCACCCCGCCCTCGGAGGTGATGCGGAACAACCCGATGTCCCCGGTGCGGTCCACATGCGTGCCGCCGCACAACTCCACGGAGGTGCCGATCTTCAGCACCCGGACCTGATCGCCGTACTTCTCGCCGAACAGCGCGACCGCGCCGGACTCCATCGCCGACTCGATGTCCATCACGCGGGTATCGGTGGCGTCGTTGGCCAGGATCTCCGCGTTCACCTGGGCCTCGATGGAGCGCAGCTGCTCGTCGGTCAGCGGCTCCATGTGGGTGAAGTCGAAGCGCAGCCGATCGGGGTCCACCAGCGAGCCCTTCTGCTGGACGTGGTCGCCCAGCTGGTCGCGCAAGGCCTTGTGCAGCAGGTGGGTCGCCGAGTGATGGCGGCGAATGTTCTCGCGACGCGGGCCTTCGACCGCGGCCTGCAGCGTCTGGTCGACCTCCAGCGTGCCGGCACGCACCTGGCCCACGTGGATATGTGCCGCGCCCTGCTTGCGGGTGTCGGCGACCTGGAAGCGCACGCCGGAGCCACTGAGCGTGCCGACATCGCCCACCTGGCCGCCGGACTCGCCGTAGAACGGCGTGCGGTCCAGTACCACCAGGCCTTCGGCGCCGACCTCGAGTCGTTCGACCGGCTCGCCGTTCTGGTACAGCGCGACCACGCGACCCTCGTCGTCGACGGTCTCGTAGCCGGAGAATGTGGTTTCGACGTCGACTTGCGGCAGGCCGCCGTCGTCCATGGAGAAGTGGCTGGCCGCACGGGCGCGGGCGCGCTGATCCGCCATCGCGGACTCGAAGCCCGCCATGTCCAGCTCCAGACCGCGCTCGCGGGCGATGTCACCGGTCAGATCCACCGGGAAGCCGTAGGTGTCATACAGCAGGAAGATGGTCTCGCCCGGGATCACCGTGCCCTTCAGGTCACGCAGATCGTCTTCCAGGATCTTCATGCCCTTGTCGAGCGTCTCCAGGAACTTGCGCTCTTCCTTCTCCAGCACCTGCTCGACCCGGGCCTGTGCCTCTGCCAGCTCCGGGAAGGCCTCGCCCATCGCGCGCACCAAATCGCCGACCATCTGGTAGAGGAAGGCGTCCTGCGCGCCCATCTTGAACCCGTGGCGTGCGGCGCGGCGGATGATGCGGCGCAACACGTAGCCGCGGCCCTCGTTCGACGGCAGCACGCCGTCGGTGATCAGGAAGGCGATAGAACGGATGTGGTCGGCGATCACGCGCAGCGAGGCGGAGTCCTGCTCCTTTGCCCCGGTCACTCGCGCGGCGGCCGCGATCAGGTCCTGGAACAGGTCGATCTCGTAGTTGGAGTGCACGCCCTGCAGCACCGCGGCCAAGCGCTCGAGGCCCATGCCGGTATCCACCGACGGGCGCGGCAGCGGGTTCAGCGTGCCGTCCGCGTCGCGGTCGTACTGCATGAACACGAGGTTCCAGATCTCGATATAGCGGTCGCCGTCCTCGTCCGGGGAACCGGGCGGGCCGCCCTCGACCTCCGGGCCGTGGTCATAGAAGACCTCGGTGCAGGGGCCACAGGGGCCGGTGTCGCCCATCTGCCAGAAGTTGTCGGAACCGCCGCCTGGCTTGTCGCCGATGCGCACGATGCGCTCGGCTGGAACCTGGATCTCGTTCGCCCAGACGTTGTAGGCGTCGTCGTCGGTCTCGTAGACCGTGACCCACAGCTTTTCCGGCGGCAGACCGATGGTCTCGGTCAGGAACTGCCAGGCGTAGTGGATGGCATCGCGCTTGAAGTAGTCGCCGAAGCTGAAGTTGCCCAGCATCTCGAAGAAGGTGTGATGCCGCGCGGTATAGCCGACGTTTTCCAGATCGTTGTGTTTGCCGCCGGCGCGCACGCAGCGCTGGCTGGACACCGCGCGGTTGTACGAACGCTTCTCGCGGCCGAGGAACACATCCTTGAACTGCACCATCCCCGCGTTGGTGAACAGCAGCGTGGGATCGTTGCCCGGTACCAGTGGGCTGGAAGACACGATCGTATGACCATGCCCTTCAAAGAATTCGAGGAAACTCCGGCGAATGTCGGCGCTTTTCATGCGGTTCCGATTGAATATGGGGTCAAAACCGGAATCCTATCACGCAAGCCCCCAACCCGCGTATTGCCGCCCCCGCCTTCGGGCCATGTTGCCTATCATCACCAGGCTCCGAAGAGGGTGTGGCAATCGGCTGAGCCTGGCCAGAATCGGGATCAGGTGGTTCCGTAGAGCGATTGCTTCGCTGCGCTCGCAATGACGGGACAATGACGACGTCATTGCGAGGAGCAACGCGACGAAGCAATCGGCATCCACGGCCACCTGATCCGAGCGCCGAGTGACCCACCAACGACTGCCACGGCCCCTCCAACGCCTCGCAATGACGCACCATGATCGCGGTCATTGCGAGGAGCGTGGCGACGAAGCAATCGGCAAGTACCTCCCCAGCCGCGTTCAACCCACAATGTCGTCGAACAAATCCCGCCACCCGGGATTCACCTGCTCGATCAGCGCAACCTTCCTGCGCCGCGGACCCGCCTTCAACTGCTTTTCGCGTTCGATCGCGGATTCCATCTCCACGCATTGCTCGAACCAGACGAGCCGATGCAGACCGTAGCGGCTGGTGAACCCGGATACCTCTCCCGAACGATGCTGCCAGACCCGCTGCACAAGGTTACTGGTCACACCCACGTAGAGGGTCCCGTCACGACGGTTGCTCATCATGTAGACACAGGGTTGTTTCATCGCTCCCTCCGTGGGCGACTGCACATTGGTACTCAGCGGCCGAGAATCCTTTCGGCCCTTCACCACCGGTGACACTCGCGTGTCCTCGATACCAGCACGTCATTGCGACGGCCTGAAGGGGCAGTGGCAACCGCTGGTGGATCACTCGGCGTCTGGGCCGGGTGGTTCTGGACACAGATTGCTTCGTCGCGTTGCTCCTCGCAATGACGGGTTTGGAGGAACGTCATTGCGAGGAGCAACGCGACGAAGCAATCGGTCAGGAACCACCAGCGTCGTCTTTCCAGGCGGCGAGGGCCTGGTGGGCGACACCGCCGGGGAAACCGCGCCCGGCGAGGTGGCGCAGGTAGCGGGCCTCGTCCTCGCGGGTCTCGGGGGGGTGGCGGAAGTGGCGTTCGAGCTGGCCGCGGGCCTGGTCGGTCCAGTCGACCTCCAGGGCGTCGATGGCGGCATTGACGGTGTCGCTGCCGATGCCGTTATGGGCGAGTTCGGCACGGATGCGCTGCTCGCCGTAGCCCTGCTCGGTGCGGTGGCGGGCGATGAAGTCCGCGTAGCGGGTGTCGCTCAGGTAATCGAGCTCGCGCGCACGCTCAAGAGCGGCATCCACCGCGTCGCGCTCGAACCCGCGCTCGGCCAGCTTGCGCGCGAGCTCCAGCGCGGAGTGCTCGCGCCGCACCAGCAGCCGGAGCCCGGCCTCCAGTGCGGCGTCCGGATCAGCCGGGTCAGCCCTGCTCCTCGACCGGGGCATCGACCGGCTCGTCCTCCACCGCAGCCTTGTTTCGCTTCGGCAGCAGGCGTTCGCGCAGGGTCTTTTCGACTTCCTCGGCGATGTGCGGGTTGTCCTTCAGGTACTGGCGGGCGTTTTCCTTGCCCTGACCAATCCGCTCGCCGTTGTAGCTGTACCAGGCGCCGGCCTTGTCGATCAGGCCTTCCTTCACACCCATCTCGATAATCTCGCCGACCCGCGAGATGCCCTCGCCGTAGAGGATCTCGAAGTAGGCCTCGCGGAACGGGGGTGCCATCTTGTTCTTGACGACCTTCACGCGGGTCTCGTTGCCGATCACCTCGTCGCCCTTCTTGATCGCGCCGATGCGGCGGATGTCCATGCGCACCGAGGAGTAGAACTTGAGCGCGTTGCCGCCGGTGGTGGTCTCGGGGCTGCCGAACATCACGCCGATCTTCATGCGGATCTGGTTGATGAAGATGACCAGGGTGTTGGAGCGCTTGATGTTGGCGGTCAGCTTGCGCAGGGCCTGCGACATCAGCCGCGCCTGCAGGCCGACGTGCGAATCGCCCATCTCGCCCTCGATCTCCGCCTTGGGCGTCAGCGCGGCCACGGAGTCGACGATGACCACGTCCACCGCGCCGGAGCGCACCAGCATATCGGCGATCTCCAGCGCCTGTTCGCCGGTATCCGGCTGCGAGACCAGCAGGTCGTCGACGTTCACGCCCAGCTTCTCGGCGTAGGTCGGGTCCAGCGCGTGCTCGGCGTCCACGAACGCGGCGGTGCCGCCCAGCTTCTGCGCCTCGGCCACCACCTGCAGGGTCAGGGTCGTCTTGCCCGAGGACTCCGGGCCATAGATCTCGACCACGCGCCCGCGCGGGACGCCGCCAATCCCGAGCGCGATATCCAGCGCCAGGGAGCCCGTGGACACGGCCGGCACATCCACCGCCTGCTGATCGCCCATGCGCATCACCGCGCCCTTGCCGAATTGGCGTTCGATCTGCCCCAGTGCGGCGGTCAGGGCCTTCTTGCGATTCTCGTCCACGGTATGCCTCCCGATACTTGCAGCGATGGTTTCCGATCCGTTGCGGGGCGGATACGGGGCCGCAGTATCCCACAGGGCGGGGAGCGACCCAACCCGGGTTCACGGCTCGAAGGGGATCACCGGGGCGCGATGCCCCGGGGAATGGTCGACGCGTCAGGCCGCCTCGTGCGCCAGCAACGCACTGAGCGCGTGCAGCATCGCCTGCAGGCGTACATCGTGGCGCTCGCCATCGAAATGGAGGGTCTCGACGCGCGCGTCCCGCCCGCGCTCCTGCCAGCCGAAGCAGACCGTACCCACCGGCTTGTCCGCGCTGCCGCCACCGGGCCCGGCGATGCCGGTCACCGACAGCGCCAGGTCGGCATCGCAGTGGGCAAGCCCGCCCTCGACCATCGCGCGCGCCACGGCCTCGCTGACCGCGCCATGCTGCTCGATCAGTTCGGCCGGCACCCCGACCATCCGCGTCTTGGCCGCGTTGGAGTACGCCACCCAGCCGCACTCGAACCAGCCCGAGCTGCCCGGGACATCGGTAATCGCCTGGGCAATCCCGCCGCCGGTACAGGACTCGATGGTGCACAGCTTGCGTTCGCTGGCGAGCAGCCGCTCGCCCAGGTCGTAGACCAGCGCCGAGAGCCCGGCCAGATCAGCCTCGCGCGGGCTTGCAATCAGAGTCGATTCCGCTTCCATGTCCGGATCATCCCTCGCTGTCAAAGGCTATGGCCACACGCCAGATCACCCGCTCTTCGCCCAGGGGCTCGCTGCGCACCACCTGGCCGGCCCGCTCCAGGGAGGGCAGTCGCCCGTCCGGGCTGTTGACCGCGATGCTCACACGCTCGCCCGCCTGCGGTGCATGCGGCCAGCGAAAGGCACAGCCGCTGGCCGAAAGGTCCTCCAGCCGCACCTCGTCCGCCGCACCAGTCGCCATCCAGGTCACTCGTGCGGGGGTGTCGACCTGCATGCGCCGGAAGCCCCGGCGGTCATCTTCTCCCAGCATGCGCATCCTCCATGACTCCACCCGAGTGTGGCACATCACGTCTCGTGATGGTGCACCTGCCACACGGGCCCGCGCATCCGTATACTGCACGGCAGGGAAACACTGATTAATGTACACGCTCGCGTTGGTACCCCAGGTTTTCCGAGACAAGGCGCGTCGTGCAGCGGGTAGTGGTTCTACCCGCAAGCGGCGCAACGCAGAATCGGGGAACCTGGGGTGCCAACCCCAAGGGGCTCGGCCGCTTTTGCGTGGGAACGGCGTTGCGGTTCCCTTGTGCAGAATGACTGCACGGCAGTCACCGCGCCTTGTTCGCACGCAAAAGCGACTCGAGCGCGAACGTGTACATTAATCAGTGTTTCCCCAAGCCCGGATCGACCGCAGCCGAACCGATGAGCACCGCCGAGCCCCTCTCCGCCCATACCCCGATGATGCAGCAGTACCTGGCCATCAAGGCCGAGTACCCGAATACGTTGCTGCTCTACCGCATGGGGGATTTCTACGAGCTGTTCTACGACGACGCCGAGCGCGCCGCGGGGCTGCTCGACATTACCCTGACCCGGCGCGGCGAATCAGCCGGGGCGCCCATCCCGATGGCCGGGATCCCCGTGCACACGCTGGAGAGCTACCTGGCCCGCCTGCTGAAGATGGGCGAGAGCGTGGCGATCTGCGAGCAGACCGGTGCGGTGGGCGCGCAAAAGGGCCCGGTCAAGCGCGAAGTCGTGCGCATCGTGACTCCGGGCACGGTTACCGAGGAGGCCCTGCTGGATGCCCGCCAGGTGAACCGCCTGGTCGCCGTCTGCCCGGCCGCCTCCGCCGCCGTAAAGGGCCGCAAGACCGGCTACGGCATCGCCAGCCTGGAGTTCGCCAGCGGCCAGTTCCGCGTACTGGAGGTCGGCGACGAAACCGAGCTGGCCGCCGAACTGGCGCGGCTCGACCCGGTGGAGCTGCTGATGCCGGATCAGGCGGGCGCGATCCCGGGCACCGAGTCCTTCGCCCCCCAGCGCCACGCCGACTGGCATTTCGACGCCGTGTCCGCCCATCGCCTGCTGATCACCCATTTCGGCACCCGCGACCTGTCCGGCTTTGGCTGCGAGGGGCTGGACCTGGGCATCGCTGCCGCCGGGGCCCTGCTCGCCTACGTGCAGAACCGCCATCGCGGCGATCTCGCCCACATCACCAGCCTGGCGCACGAGCAGCGCAGCCAGATGCTGGTGTTGGACCCGGCCACCCGCCGCAATCTCGAACTCACGCGCACCCTGACGGGCGAACGCCGCGGCTCCCTGCTCGCCCTGCTGGACACGACCCAGTCCGCGATGGGCGCCCGCCGCCTGATGCAGTGGCTGCACCAGCCGCTGCGCGAGCGAGCGATCATCCGCGAGCGCCAGACCGCGATCACCGCCCTGCTGGAGCAGGAGGCCGTCACCCCGATCCGCGACGCCCTGGCCGGCAGCGCCGACAGCGAGCGCATCCTCTCGCGCATCGTGCTGGGCAGCGCGCGCCCGCGCGACCTGACCGCCCTGCTCGCCAGCCTGGAGCGCCTGCCGGCCCTGCACACCGCCCTGGCGCCGCTGGCCGATGCCGCCGAGCGCCTGTCCGCGCTGCATGCCGCGCTCGCGCCGGAGGATGAGCTGACCGCGCGGCTCGCCGCGGCCCTGGTGGAGGAACCACCGCTGCGGGTGACCGACGGCGGCATGATCCGCGCGGGCTACGACCCCGAGCTGGATCGCCTGCGCGCGCTGGAAAGCGACGGCGACACCTTCCTGCGCGAGATCGAGGCCCGCGAGCGCGAGGCCACCGGCATCCCCACGCTGAAGGTCGCCTACAACCGCGTGCACGGGTACTACATCGAGGTCTCGCGCAGCCGCTCGGCCGAGCTCCCCGGCCGCTTCATGCGCCGCCAGACGCTGAAGAACACCGAGCGCTATACCACCGAGGAGCTCAAGCGCTTCGAGGACGAGATCCTCTCCGCCCGCGAACAGGCCATGCTCCGCGAGCGCGCGCTGTTTGACGACCTGATCGCCGACCTGCAGGCGCGTGCGCCGCGTCTGCGTACGATCGCGGACGCCGTGGCCGAACTGGACGTGCTCGCCTGCCTGGCCGAGCGTGCGGCCCGCCTCGACTGGCACTGCCCGGAGCTGGTCGGCGAACCCGGCATCCAGATCGAGCAGGGCCGGCATCCGGTGGTCGAGTCCGGGCTCGACACCCCGTTCGTCGCCAACGACACCGAGCTGGACCCGGAGACGCGGCGGCTGCTGGTGATCACCGGCCCCAACATGGGCGGCAAGTCCACCTACATGCGCCAGACGGCGCTGATCGTGCTGCTCGCCTGCATGGGCAGCTTCGTGCCGGCCGCGCGTGCGCAGATCGGCCCCGTGGACCGCATCTTCACCCGCATCGGCGCCTCCGACGACCTGACCTCCGGACGCTCGACCTTCATGGTGGAGATGACCGAGGCCGCGAACATCCTGCACAACGCGGGCCCCGAGAGCCTGGTGCTGATGGACGAGATCGGCCGCGGCACCAGCACCTTCGACGGGCTGGCGCTCGCCCTGGCCTGCGCCGAGCGCCTGACGCGCCACAACCGCGCGCTGACCCTGTTCGCCACGCATTACTTCGAACTGACCGCGCTGGCCGAGCGCGAGCCGGCCGTGGCCAACGTGCACACGGACGCCATGGAGCACGAACACAGCATCGTGTTCCTGCACCAGGTCCGTGAGGGTCCGGCGAATCAGAGTTACGGGTTGCAGGTCGCGCAGCTGGCCGGCGTCCCGGCCGACGTACTCAAGCTCGCGCGGGAACACCTGCGCGAACTGGAGGATCGGGCGGCCGCGACGGACTCGCCGCAACTGGGGCTGTTCGCCGCCGCCCCGGACACCGCGACCGCGGCCCCCGAGTCGGTTGCCGAAGACTGGCCCTCGGAAGAACGAGCCCTGAAGGCCCTGTTCGACACCCTGGAGCCGGACGAGATGAGCCCGCGCGAGGCCCTGGACGCCCTCTACCGCATGAAGGATGCCCTGCGCGATCGGCAATAGGCGTCCTGGCGGTCAGTCTTCCGAATCGGCCGGAACGATGATTTGTTCCTCGGCCTCCGCCTCGGCGACATCCGGATCGCCGTCCTCCAGCACATCATGCGGAATGGCGGCGCTATCCCAGCCACCGCCCAGGGCGCGGAACAGTGTCGCGGTGGCCGCCAGGCGATCGCGCGAGGCCTCGGTCAGCGTCAGGCGCGCATCCAGCAGGGCCCGCCGCGCATCCAGCACCTCCAGATACCCCACGAACCCGCCCAGATAGCGGCGCTCCGCGAGATCCAGGACCTCGACCCGCGCCCCGACCTCGCGCTGGCGCACCTCCACCCGTTCGTGCGCTGCATTCAGCACGCTCCAGGTGTTGGCGACCTCCTCCAGGGCCTCCTGAATCGCCGCGCGGTATTCCAGCTCGGCGATATCGCGCTCGGCCTCCACGCCTTCAATGGTGGCGCGCCGACGGCCGAAATCGAGAATCGGCACCGTGGACTCCGCCAGGAACTCCCAGAAGAACGAATCACTGGAGGAAAACTGACTGACCCGGCTGACCTCCTGCCCGAACAGCGCGGCCAGGTTCAGGCTGGGCAGCCATTCCGCGCGGGCCACACCGATATCGGCATTGGCCGCAATCAGGCTGGCTTCCGCCGCGCGGATATCCGGCCGGCGGATCATCAGGTCCGACGGCACCGAGTGCGGCAGTCCGGAGATCGTGTCCGGCAGATCCTCCAGGCCCTCGTCACCGAGCCCTTCCAGGCCCTCGACCACCGCCTCGGTATCCCCCACCAGGACTGCCAGCGCCCGGCGCTGCTGTGCGGCATCGGCGCGTAGGTCGGGCAGGCCCGCGCGGCTGGTCTCCAGCTCGGCCTGAGCCTGGCGCACGGTCAGATCCGTCGTGGCACCGCTCTCGAGGCGCGAGCGCTCCAGCTCCAGGGCCTCGATCTGGGACAGGATCGTCGCCTCGGTGGTCTCGATCTGCTCCTGCGTGGCGCGATAGTCGAAATAGGTACTGACCACATCACTCACGACCGCCAAACGGGTGGCATCACGGGTAAACGCGGTGTTCAGCAGCTGCGCGCGGGCCGCTTCTTCCGAACGCGACAGCCGGCCCCAGAGATCGACCTCGTAGCTTAGCAGGGCCCCAATCGTCATCTCGGTCTCCGGGTCGGCATCCCCCGCGGGGTAGTCGCGCTCGACCGACGCCATGCCTTCCAGTTGGGGAAACTGCTCGGCACGGCTCAGGCCCAGCACCGCGCGTGCCTGTACCACCCGCGCCGCGGCGATCTCGGCATCCACGTTGTTCTCCAGCGCCTCGCGCACCAGACGATCCAGCAGCGGGTCCTCGAACATCTCCCACCAGAACTCGGCATCGGCGTAGTCGGCATCCATCTGGTCACCGATCTCCTCCGGCCACTCGTCCGGGAGCGTGACCTCCGGGCGCTCGTAATCCGGCCCGACTGCACAGCCCGCCAGCAGCGCGGCCGCAGAAACCCCCAACAACGTCCTACGCATGCGTTCCGGCCTCCTTCGAGTCGTCCGTGTCGCGCGGGCGCTTGTGCAGGCGCTCCAGGCCACTGGAAATGACGAAATAGAACAGGGGTACGAACAGCAGCGCGAGGAAGGTCGCGCTCAGCATGCCGCCGATGATGCCGATACCGATCGCGTGCTGGCTGTTCGCCCCCGCCCCGGAGGCCAGCGCCAGCGGCACCGCGCCAAGGATGAACGACATCGCCGTCATCATGATCGGCCGGAAACGCAGCCGGGCCGCCTCCACCGAGGCATCGAACAGGCTCAGTCCCTCTTCGCGCTTGTTCTGCGCAAACTCGACGATCAGGATCGCGTTCTTGGCCGCCAGCGAGATCAGCACCAGCAGGCCGATCTGGAAGTAGATCCCGTTCTCCTGCCCGGTCAGCCAGATCGCCACCAGGGCCCCGAAGACCGCAAAGGGCACGGCCATCAAGACCGCCAGCGGCAGGCTCCACCGCTCGTACTGTGCGGCAAGGATCAACACCACGAAGACCACGCCCAGCACGAAGGCCAGCACCGAGGTCCCGGCCGCCTGCTGCTCCAGATATTCCGCGCCAGTCCAGCTCAGCAGGTAGTCGTCCGACAGGGTCTCGTCGACCACCTCCTCCAGCGCCTGTATCGCATCGCCCGAGCTGTAGCCGGGTCCCGGATCGCCCATGATCCGCGCGGCCGGGAACACGTTGAAGCGCTCCACCTCGTCCGGCCCCTGTACCCGCTCGACCGACACCAGGCTGGACAGCGGCACCAGGTCGCCGGCATCCGAGCGCACAAAGATGCGGTCCAGGTCATCCGGGCTGCGGCGATAATCGGCCTCGGCCTGCATCTGCACCTGCATCACCCGGCCGAACAGCGAGAAGTCGTTGATGTAGACCGCACCAAAGGTGCTCTGCATCGCATCGAACACGTCTCCGAGTGGCACTCCGGCCGCAAAGGCGCGTTCGCGATCCACATCGGCGTCGTAACGAGGCACCTCGACATTAAGCGAGGTACGCACATCCGCCAGCTCCGGGCGCTCCGCGGCTGCCTCAATGATCTCTTCGGCCCGCGCCCGCATGGTCTCCGAGTCATCCCCGACCCGGCTTTGCAGGTAGGCCTCGAATCCGCCGGTAGTGGAGATCCCGGAAATCGGCGGCGGATTGAACGCGCGGATCGTCGCCTCCGGCTGGCGCTCGCCATCGGCGACCAGACGGTCGATCACCGCATCGCTGCTCTGATCATCGCCGCGACGCTCGGACCAGTCATTGAGCGTCACATAGGCCGCACCGGCATAGGTCTTCATGCCGTCCGACAGCAGGTCCATCCCGGAGAAGGCCACGACATCCGCGGTGTCGTCGTACTCCAGCGCCTCCTCGCCCAGGCGATCCATGACGTCACGGGTACGCTGCAGCGAGGCCGCAGCGGGCAGTTCGGCGGCCGCGAACACATAGCCCTGGTCCTCCTGCGGCACCAGCCCGCCCGGCACGATCCGGAACAGCACCACGATCGCCACCAGCAGCAGCGCGAACAGGCCCATGCCGACGAAATTGCGCCGCAGCAGGAAGCGCACCCCCACCATGTAGGCGGCGGTGAAGCGGTCGAACGCGCTGTTGAACCAGCGAAACGGAAAGGCCGGGCGGCGTGGCTTGTCGGACAACAGCCGCGCGCACATCGCCGGGCTCAAGGTCAGCGCGACGATCCCCGAGATCCCCACCGACACGGCGATGGTGATCGCGAACTGCTGGTACATCTGGCCGCTGAAGCCGCCGATAAAGGCCACCGGCACGAACACCGCGATGGTGACCAGCGTCATCGCGATAATCGGCGTGGCCACCTCGTCCACGGTCTGATAGGCCGCATCGACCGCCTTCATCCCCTGCTCGCGCATCAGCCGTTCGGTGTTCTCGAGCACAATGATCGCGTTGTCCACCACGATCCCGATCGCCAGCACCAGCCCGAACAGCGTCAGCATGTTCGCGGAGAAGCCGAGCACGTACATTCCAGCCAGCGTACCGATCAGCGACACCGGTACCGCGATAATCGGGACGGCCGTGGCCCGGAACGTCTGCAGGAACAGATACACCACCGCGACCACCAGGATCAGCGCCTGCACCAGGGTCAGCAGTACGCGCTGCACCGACTGATCGATGAAGATCGTGGTATCGAACGGGATCGAGTATTCCAGCGAGTCCGGGAAACGTGGCTCCAGCTCCTCCAGGATCTCGCGCACCCCGCGCGCCGTCTCCAGCGCGTTGGCGCCGGGCTCCAGGTAGATCCCCACCGGCACCGTGGACTGGCCGTTGTGCTTGGCCTCGAAGTTGTAGAAGTGCGCGCCCAGCTCCACGCGCGCCACATCCCCTAGCCGCAACGCGGAGCCGTCCGGTGCGCTGCGCAGGATCACCTGCTCGAACTCCTCCTCCTCGGAGAACCGTTCGGGGGTCGTCACCGCGTAGGTAAAGTCGATCGCGTTGTCCATCGGCTCGGCCCCGAACTGGCCGGCTGCGTACTGCTCGTTCTGCTCCTGGATCGCGGAGCGGATGTCACTGGCGGTCAGGTCGTACTCCGCCATCTGGTCCGGCTGCAGCCAGATCCGCATCGAATAGATCTGCGCGCCAAAGAAGGTCTGGTCGCCAACCCCCGGCGCGCGCCGCAGCTCGGCATAGACGTTGCGCCAGACGTAGTCACTGATAAAGCGGTTGTCGAGGCTGCCGTCCGACGAGGTGAACGTGATCATCTGCAGCATCGACGGGGCACGTTTCTCCACCGCGATCCCGGCGCCGGTCACCGTCTCCGGCAGGCGCCCCATCGCGCCCTCGACTTCGTTACTGACGTTGATCGCGGCGATGTCGGGGTCGGTCCCCACCTCGAAGGTGACGATCAGCTCCATGTCGCCATCATCGGTGGACTTCGAGCGCATGTACGCCATGTTGTCCACGCCATCGACCGTCGCCTCGATCGGGGCGGCCACCGTCTCCGCCACCGCCTCGGCGCTCGCGCCCGGATAACTGGCGGTCACGATCACCTTCGGCGGCAGGATGTCCGGATACTGATCCACCGGCAGCAGCAGGGCCGAAGACAGCCCGGCCAGCACGAACAGGATCGAGATGACCGAGGCCAGTACCGGCCGGCCGATGAAGAAGCGCAGCATTAGTCGGACGCCTCGTCGGCGTCAGAATCATCCAGACCCGGCTCGGCGCCATTGCCCAGCCCATCCAGGATCTCCTCGACCGCATCGGCCTCGGTCTCCGGATCCATCACCTCGTCCAGCAGATCCGGCGCCACCTCCGGCAGCACGCCCGGCGACACGGGTTCTTCCGTCTCGCGCGGGGCGTCCCGGGGATCGATCCGTTCGCCCTCCTCGACGCCCTCAACGCCCCGGACCACAATCCGGTCGCCATCGCTCAGCCCGGCGGTGACCAGAAAGTCCTCGTCGAGGTCCATGCCAATCTGGATCGGCCGCACATGCGGGATGTCATCGGCGTCGACGACATACACCGCGGCCCCGTCAGAGCCCTCGATGACCGCGGCATGCGGCACGCGCATGCCATGCCCCGCCATCAGCCCGCTCAGGGTCACGCGCACGAACTGCCCCGGCAGCAACTGGACCTCGCGGTTGGGGAACAGCGCGCGTACCTCGACCATGCCCGTGGCCTCGTCCACCGCGGCCTCGGTCACGTCGATCTGCCCCTGATGCGGGTACAACGAGCCATCCGGCAGGGTCAGCACTACGGTCAGGCCAACGCCGGAACGGATCTGCGGCCCATAGGCCGTCAGATGGCCCTCGGGGATCGCGAAGTCGGTACGGATGGGGTCGAGTTGGGTCACGGTGGTCAGCAGGTCACCCGCCTGCAACAGGCTGCCTTCCGGGCGCTCCTCCAGCCCCGCAACCCCTTCCAGCGGCGCCGTCACGGAGGTGTAGTCGAGATCCAGCTGGGCCTCCGCCAGCGCCGCCTCGGCCTCAGCGACCGCGGCGTCACCCAGCTCCAGTTGCGAGCGGGCCTCATCGCGCTCACGGCCACTGGCGGCGTTGTCCTCGTACAGGTCCAGCACGCGCTCCCACTCGCGCTCGGCCTGGCGCTTCTCGGCCTCGGCGCGTTCAAGGCTGGCCTGCGCGCTGCGCACCTGGACGGCATAGGGCGAGGGGTCGATGCGGAACAGCTCGGTACCGCGCTCCACCATCTCGCCCTCTTCGTAGCGCCGGCTCTCCAGCACGCCCGCGACCCGCGCGCGCACCTCCACCTCGCGCGGGCTGCGGGTGCGCGCCGTATAGGTTCGGGAGATCGAGACCAGTTCGCTCTCCATCTCCCGTACCGGCACCTCGACCGCCTCGGGTTCAGCATCGTCTTCGTCGTCGGATTCCGCCGCGCAACCGGGCAGGACAAGGGCCAGCAAAAGGGCCAGTAGAGGAATGCTCAGGGCCGAAAGGGGGGCGGCCAGTCGCAGGTGGTGCATGAATGCTTCTCCCGCTGATCCGGGCGCGCCCGGAGTCCACCCCCGTCAGGGGCGCAAAACTGTGATTTCCGTCACGCCAAAAAGTCGCAGTCGTCGAAAATATGGGCCGGCATACGATCGTTACCCGGCCGAAACGGCGCCATGACGGTGCTTGGAACCACGGTA
This sequence comes from Thioalkalivibrio sp. ALJ12, assembly GCF_000378305.1. Classification (NCBI taxonomy): domain Bacteria; kingdom Pseudomonadati; phylum Pseudomonadota; class Gammaproteobacteria; order Chromatiales; family Ectothiorhodospiraceae; genus Thioalkalivibrio; species Thioalkalivibrio sp. ALJ12. The sequence goes on along the minus strand of NZ_KB899539.1, from coordinate 22,145 downwards.
GCGTGCCCCGATGTCGCACGTAAACAACCCTTGTTATTGCGCACCCACTCCAGAAAGGGCCGCTACAGCCAGGTCAGCAAGCCGCCACTGCGCCGGGTCGGTTGCCGGCTCGCCTGCTGCAGCACCCCCGCCTGTGGCTCGAACAGGCTCAGCCAGCCGCTCGCGCGCGTGATCGCGGTGTAGGCCAGCTCGCGCGTCAGCAGCGGGCTCTCCGGCGGGGGCAGCAGGAAGGCCACATGCTCGAACTCCGAGCCCTGGGACTTGTGCACCGTCAGCGCGAACGCCGTCTCCACGGACTCCAGGCGCTGCGGGATCATCCAGCGCACATGCCCGTCCGCCGCGACAAAGGCGACCCGCAGGGCGGTTTCCGCCGCATCGTCCGCGCCCGGTTCGGCATCACCCCGGGCCAGCCAGGCGGGCACGCGCAGGGTCACGCCGATGTCGCCGTTGATCAGTCCCAGCGCGTAGTCGTTGCGCGTGACGATCACCGGGCGCCCCTCGTACCAGACGCCCTCCGCCTGCAATACACCCCTCGCCGTCAGCGCCCCGGCAACGCGGCGGTTCATCCGGTCCACGCCCCAGGGGCCCTCGCGCACGGCGCACAGCAACTGGAAGCGCCCGTGCTCGCGCAGCGTGCCGCGCGCCCATTCCTCCCACGTGCCGCGCGCATCGCGGGATGCCGGGCGTCCGGCCGTCAAATGCTCCAGATAGCGGACGACCCCGAACGGTGCCGCCTCGGCATGCCCGGCCCCGTCCAGCGCGCGCCGCAGCAGGGCTGGATCGTCCGGGCCCTGCAGCACCGCCGCGTGTACATCCTCGCCCGGGTGGCCCGCCACCTCGGCCGTGCCGTCGTTCACCGCCGCGGCCAGACGACCGATCCCGCTGTCCGCGCCGAATCGCCGGCTGCGGCGCAGCATCGCCACGTGCTGGTCCAGTGCCCGCCCGTCCTCGTCCACGTAGCCGGCCGGCAGCGCCAGCCCGGCTACCTCGCGCAGCCAGGCCGCCGTCTGCGGTGTGTAATGCCCGCCGTCCGCCCGCGCGCACAGCTCGCCCAGCACCGCCCCGGCCTCTACCGAGGCGAGCTGGTCGCGATCCCCCAGCAGGACCAGCCGCGCATGCGCCGGCACCGCGGCCATCAGGCTGGCCATCAGCTCCAGATCCACCATCGAGGCCTCGTCCACCACCAGCACATCCACCGGCAGCGGATTGCGCGCATCGTGGCGGAAGCGCCGGGTATCGGGTCGCGCGCCCAGCAGGCGGTGGAGCGTGACTACCTCGCGCGGGATCGCGGCGCGCAGGCGCTCGCCACCGGGGAAGCGTTCCAGCCCCAGCGCATCCACCGCCCCCGCGACCGAGGCATTCAGCCGCGCGGCGGCCTTGCCGGTCGGCGCCGCCAGGCGGATGCGCAGCGGCTCGCCCTCCCCCTGCAGGCCCTGCAACAGCGCGAGCAGTTGCAACACCGTGTAGGTCTTGCCGGTACCCGGCCCGCCGGTGATCACGCTGAACGCGGACCCGGCCGCCAGTACGCAGGCCAGACGCTGCCAGTCCGGTTCGCCGTCGCCCTCCTCGGCCGGACCGAACAGCCGATCGAGCCAGGTGCGCAGCGCATCCGTATCCAGCCCGTCGCGCCAGGCGGGCTGCTCGCGCAGGCGTCCGGCCACCGCCTCCCCGATCCGGCGTTCGGCCTCGCGGTAGCGGCGCAGGTACAGCCGGTCCTGTGCCCGCACGAGGGGGGTCCCCGTGTCCGCGTCGACGCCGCAGATTCGATGGCCTTCCAGCGCGGTGTCGAGTGCCGCACGGTCCAGGCCGCGCAGGACATCCGAGGGCCGCGGCAGTCCCCGCTCCGCGCCCTCCGGCGGCAACGACAGCATCCGGTCCGGGGCCTCCAGCAGGCCGTCGAGGTCCAGACAGACATGCCCGCGCCCGGCCTGGTGGCTGGTCAGCGCCGCCAGCAGCAGTGTCAGTGGCGGTGCGGCGGGCACCTGTTCGCGCAGAAAACGCACCAGCACGCGGTCGACGCCGCGCAGCCAGCCCGCATGCTCCCACTCCTCGAGCAGATCCAGCAGCGCCCCGGTGTCCTGCAATGCGCGATCCGCCGTCATGCCCGGGCCTCCTGCGGCCGGTCCGGCCCCTCGGCAAACCAGCCGTCCAGCTGCTCGATTAGCGCCCGCGGCGGGCAGTCATGGAACACACCGCGCCCCGGCGCATCGATCCCGCGCAGAAACAGGTACACCCCGCCCCCCATGTGGCGGTCGTAGTCGTATCCCGGCATCCGCGCCTGCAACTGGCGATGCAGGGCCAGGGTGTAGATCACCAGCTGCAGGTCGTAGCGGTGTTCCAGCACGGCGTCGCGCAGGCGCTCGGGCACATAGGCCTCGGGGCCGGGCCCCAGCCAGTTGGACTTGTAGTCGGCCACGTAATAGCGGCCCTCGTGCTCGAAGACGAGATCGACAAAGCCCTTGAGCATCCCGTTCAGCAACCGGTCGCCCGCCGACGGCCGGGGCTGTCCGGGCAGCAACTGCTCGCGCACGGCGGCATCCAGCCGGCGGCTCTGCAGCCAGCGCGTCTCGAACAGGAACTCGAGCTCCGGCTGATACACGCCCAGTCCGTCCAGGCGGAACGCGCCACCGGAGGCCAGCGCGTACTCGGCCGTGATCAGCCGCCGCATCCAGTCCTGCACGACGGGGGTCCAGTCGCCCCAGTCGCGTTGTTCGCAGCGCTTTTGCACCTCGTCGTCCAGCCGGGCGCGATCGGCGACGACGGCCGACCAGCCCTGCTCGGCCGCCCACTCCAGCAGGCCGTGCAGGAAGGTCCCCGGCGCCGGCCCGCGCGGGAAGTCGTGCAGCCCTCCAGCCACCGGTACCTCGGGCAGCGGCAGCGCCCGAGTCGGGTCGTGCCCGGCCTGGGACCCGGCCCCGGAGCCGACTGCGCTCTCGCGCAGCATGTCCTCCAGCGCGGAATCCGGGGCCACCGGGTCGGCGACCAGCGGCGCCGGCGCATCCGCCTCGTCCGGGTGCGCAATGGCGCTGTAGCTGGCCACCCACCAGGGCTCGCGTACCGGGCGTGTCGGGGTACGCGCCCGCCCGGGGGCGGCCGTCTGCTGTGCCAGCCGCACGCCCGCGCCCGTGATCTCGGGCAGGGGTTCGATCGCAATGGCCGCCTCGTCGCCACGGGCCGCCTGCAGCCGGTCCTCCAGCTCGCCGTTCGGCATCGGTTCCGGGCCATTCAGCAGATAGCCGACCGCACTGCGGTGCAGCTCGTTCTCCTTGCTTCGCCCCGACACGATCGGCACCAGCCCCATCCAGCAGGCGTGGCGCGCACGGGTCATGCCCACATACAGCAGGCGCAGGTCCTCGGCCAGGCGCTCGCGATCGGCGCGCTCCTGGGCACGTGTATCCATACGAAAGATCCAGCGCGGCCTGCCGCCCGGCGGGCGATCGATACGCGGCACATCCTTCTTCGGGTCGACCGCGCGAAACGCGCAGACAAACGGCAGGAACACCAGCGGGTACTCCAGCCCCTTGGACTTGTGCAGCGTGACCACCTTGACCAGGTCCTCATCACTCTCCAGGCGCAGCACCTGCTCCTCCGCGGTCGCGCGCTCGCCCTCGCGGTGCTCCACCAGATGCCGAATCAGGGCCTGCTCGCCATCCAGCTCCGCGGCCGCGCGCTGCAGGAGTTCGCTCAGGTGCAGCAGGTTAGTCAGCGCGCGCTCGCCGTCGGCACTGGCCAGCAGCCGGCGCGGCACGTCGAAGTCATGCAGCAGGCGGCGCAGCATCGGCAGCACACCACGCGTCTGCCACAGGCGGCGATACTCGCGGAACTGCTCGACGCGGTGCTCCCAGCGCAGTTCGTCGGTGGTCAGCCGGTGCAAGTCGGCCAGCGACTGCCCCAGTGTCGGGGTCGCCAGCGCCGCGCGCAGCAGGCGCTCGCTGGTCGGCTCGGCACAGGCCCGCAGCCAGCGCAGCAGGTCGCCCGCCTCCGGGGTCACGAACACCGATTCGCCCTCGGACAGGTACACGCTGCGCACCCCCCGCGCGCGCAGCGCCTCCTGCATGATGCGGGCCTCCACCTTGCTGCGCACCAGCACGGCGATATCCCGCGGACGCACCGGCCGCAGCGCGTCTGAATCCCGAAAGCCGCAGGTCCCGTCCGTCCCGCCAGTGAGCAGGCGCACCATCTGCTCGGCCGCGGCCGTGGCCATCTGTTCGCGATAGACACCGGTGCCGACCGGTGTGCCCGGGTCCATGCACCACAGGGTCAGCGCCGTCACCTCGGCGCCGTCCTGTTCCAGGCGCTCGCCGCGATCCTGGGCATCCACCGCGTGGAACGGCAGCTCGCCGTCATCGCCCTGGCCAAACAGGAACGCCCCCTCCGACCAGCCGTCGGCATGGGCAAACAGGCGGTTCACCGCGCCGACCAGGCGCGCGGTCGAGCGGAAGTTGCGCGGCAGCGTGTAGTGACGCCCGGCGGTCGCGCGACGCGCCTTCAGGTAGCTGTGGATGTCCGCGCCGCGAAAGCCGTAGATCGCCTGCTTCGGATCGCCGATCAGCAGCAGGCCCTGCTCGGACGGGTTGTCCTCGATGCGGTAGACGCGTTCGAGGATGCGGTACTGCACCGGGTCGGTGTCCTGGAATTCGTCCACCAGGGCGACCGGGAACTGACGCCGCAGCGTCTCGGCCAGCGCCTCGCCGCCGGGCCCCTCCAGGGCATCGCGCAGGCGCAGCAGCAGGTCGTTGAACCCCATCTGCACCCGCACGCGCTGGGCCTGGCGGAACTGGAGATCGATCTCCACCGCCGCCGCCTGCAGCAGGCGTTCGCTGTCGTCCGCGCAGACCTCGGCGGCGGCATTGAGCGCGGTAAACGCCGGGTGCAGGTCGTCCGGCAGGGACTTGCCCTTCTTCAGCCGCTCGGCCATCCCCGCCGCGCACATGCGCTCCAGCACAGGCGTCGTGCCGACCTTGTCCGGCAGCAGTGCGGCCGGGTCCTCGGCCCAGGCGCGCATCACTTCGATCAACTCGTCCGGCTTCTGGTACTTCGTGCCGAGCAGCACGTTCGCCAGCAACTCGCGGAACTGTCGCTCCACCTCGGCGGCATCCTCGCGCCAGACGGCCTTCAGCTCGGCCAGGCGTGCGAGGCGCGTGGCCAGCTCCGCATACAGCCCGTCCGGCGTGCGGTAGGGCTCCAGCCCCGCCGTGTCCGTCAGGTGGCCCAGGAGCGGCCGCACCCGGGCCTGCAGTTCGTCAGGCCCCTCGCCAAAGGCCTGGCGCAGCAGCTTCAGGTGATCCGCCGGCTGCGGGTAGACAAAGCGGCGCCAGTAGTCGCGTGCCGCCTCGGCCTGAAGCTCGCTCTGGTCCGCCTCCAGGCGCTGGTTGAACAGGCTTCCGCTGTCGAACGCATGCTCGCGCAGCATGCGATAGCACCACGAGTGGATGGTCGAGACCGCCGCCTCGTCCATCCACTCGGCGGCCAGCTCCAGCCGCCGCGCGGCCCCGGCGCGTGCGGCCGGCTCCGGGTAGGCGTCCAGCAGCGCCGGCCACAACGCCTCGTGGGCCGGGGCCGGCTCGCCGCGCAGGATGCGCGCCCCGCGCGCGAGCACCGCGCGGATGCGCTCGCGCAGCTCGCGGGTGGCCGCCTCGGTAAAGGTCATCACCAGGATCTGCGGCGGGGTCAGCTCGCCGGTGCCCTCCGGCAGCTCGCCGTGGCCCAGCACCAGGCGCAGATACAGCGCGGCGATGGTGTAGGTCTTGCCGGTGCCGGCACTGGCCTCGATCAGGCGGCTGCCGTGCAGCGGCAGTTCCATCAGCTCCAGCGGCTGCGCGCCTGTACTCATTCCATCTCCTCCCCGGCGGCCAGCGCCTCGAACAGCGGCCGGTACAGCCGATCGCGCCAGTGCCCGAACGCCGGATCCTGCAGCAGCGCCTCCGGGTCCGGCCAGGCACGCGCCAGGGCCGGGCTGCGCGCCCATTCACCGGGGCTGAAGTCGTCCCCGACCAGCACCTTGCGCGCCCGCGCCAGCGGATCGGGGTCGTCCTTCGCCTCGGCCTGCAGCCAGGCGAAGGCGGTGGCGCAGGCCACCGGCAGCGGGCGTTCCAGCCCGGCCATCCAGCCTTCGACCAGGGCCCCGAGGTGCTCGCGGGCCTGCTCCGGCCCCACGCCCGGCAGGCGCATCCCGGTATCCAGCCCGATCACCTCGGTGGCGACCGGGCCGCCTGCGCCCGCGCCCTGGTTTGCCAGCAGGTGTTCGAGCCAGGGCTTGGCCACCTTGTCCACGCGCCAGTCCTTTTTCTGTTTCAGCCGGCTCACGGTGTAGTCCAGCAGCACGGCCTGCCCGGCCCCGCCGCGCAGGGGCGGGGCGGCACCCTCCAGCGTCCAGCCACCCTGCCCCAGACGCACGGCGGGCGATGGCGGCAGCCGTTCCGGCCAGGCGGCCAGACGCAGGCCGATGCGCTCCAGCAGACGCGCGGCCTCGGCGATCATCGCCTCGCGTTCCAGCTCGCCGGCCGCACCCAGCGGCAGCGCGCCGGCACGCTGCAGCCGCGCGGCCTCGGCCTCCAGCACCGGGCCCCAGGTCTCGGGGTCCTCGCCATGATCCAGCGCGGCCGCGACCAGGGCCTCGCGCACCTGCCACTGTTCCAGCCCGGCCAGGGTGAACGGCTCGAGGTCCTCGCTCGGGGCCTCCTCGCGATCGAACACCACGCCCAGCCGGTGGCGGAAGAACGCCTCCGCCGGGTCGCGCAGGAAGCGCATCAGCGTATCCGGGCCCAGCACACGTTCGTCGTCGGCTTCGTCCGGCGGCGGCAATTCGAGTGCGTCCTGCGCCGGGGTCTCGTCGGCGTGGTGGACCGCCTCCCACTCGCGCGCGTAGGTGTAGTGCCGGGCGTGTGCCGGGTCGGGCGGGAAGTTGGCCGGCGAGAACGGCTGCAGGGTGTGCACGGTAGTCAGGTGGCCCAGTAGTGGGTCGTCCTTGGTCGGCTCATCGACCTCCTCCGCGCCCTGGAGCCGCCAGCCAGCGGCCAGGTGATCGCGCAGCTGCGCGACCAGCACCGAGGGCGGCTGCGACTCGTTGTCGCGCGCGCTGTGGCCGACCCAGCTGACATGCAGCTGCCGCCGCGCGGACAGAAGCGCCTCCAGGAACAGGTAGCGATCGTCCTCGCGCCGCGAGCGATCGCCGGGGCGGTAGTCGCGGCGCATCAGGTCGAAGTCCACCGGCGTCGGGCTGCGCGGATAGTCGCCGTCGTTCATGCCCAGCAGGCAGACGATGCGAAACGGGATCGCGCGCATCGGCATCAACGTGCCGAAGTTGACCGAACCGGCCAGGAAGCGCTGGCCCAGCCCGCTGTCCTCCTGGCTGGCCAGCCACTGCTCGCGCACGACGCCCAGCGGCAGGGAGTCGTCCAGTTCCGCCTCTGCGCAGTCGGCCTGCCACTGGTCCAGCGCCTCGCGCAGGCGCCCCAGCGTGAACAGCTCGGCATCGGTCTCGCCGGCGAAGAAGGTATCCAGCAGCTCGCGCAGCCGGGTGTTCCATTCGCCGGGGGTATGGGCGTGGCGCAGCCAGCCCCAGGCATCGGCCAGCGCGGTGATCAGGTCATCCATCGGCCCCAGCAGCACGGCATCCAGCCCGCCGATCTCGTCGAACGGCTCCAGCCCCTGCCAGGCCCCGGCGCCCCCGGACGCATAGCCCAGCAACATCCGCCGCAGGCCGAAGCGCCAGGTGTTCTGCTCCAGCCCCTCCGGCAGGCCGAGCCCCGCGCGCTGTTCGGCATCCAGCCCCCAGCGCACGCCCGAGCCCTCGGCCCAGCGGTGCAGCGTGGTCAGGTCTTCTTCCGCAATCCCGAAGCGTCGGCGCAGCGCGGGCACGTCCAGCAGGTCCAGCACCTCGGCCACGCCCATCCGGCTCTCCGGCAGCGACAGCAGGCGCTCCAGCGCGATCAGCACCGGGTCGCGCCCGCGCGGCCCCTGGTCGGACAGGGTGTAGGGGATGTAGCGCGGGTCGTCCGGCGGCAGCTGGCCGAACACGGCCTCGATATGCGGGGCGTAGGCGTCGATGTCCGGGACCATCACGATCACGTCGCGCGGGCGCAGGTCCGGGTCGGCGTCGAAGTGCGCGAGCAGGCGGTCGTGCAGGATCTCCACCTCGCGCAGCGGGCCATGGGCGATATGGAACTGGATGGAGTCATCGTCCGTCGCCACCGCCGGCCAGGCCTCGCGGGTCTCGCCCAGCGGGCGCAGCTCGCGGATGTCCTCCTGCAACTGGTGCAGCAGGCAGTCGCCGCCGTGCGGCTCGAAGTAGTCGACCCGTTTCCAGGCGAGGGTCTGCAGCACGGCGTCGTAGGCGGTGGGGTCGTCGTGTTCGTCCAGCAGGCCGATGTAGTCGCGGCCCTGTTTGCCCCAGGCGGCCAGCAGCGGGTGCGCGTGCTGGTGCAGCTCGGCGTCGTCCAGCACGCTGGGCATGCCGGCCTTGCGTGCCTGACGCTGGCGCGTCGCGCGCAGCAGGTCCTTGTCGGCGACGATATCGGCCCAGTAGTGCTCGCAGGGGTTGTGCACGCAGACGAGGATCTGGCACACGCCGGCCAGCCCCTCCAGGGCCTCCAGGATCTGCCCGGGCATCGAGGAGATACCGAACACGATCAGCCGCCGCGGCAGCCCCGCCGGGCGCTCGCTCAGGCTCTGCACGGCCTCGCGGTAGCGGGCGTGGACCGTGGCCCGGCTGGTGTCGGCCGCGCCCTCGCCGATGTCCTCGCGCAGCAGGCGCCACAGCGCGGCCTGCCAGCGGTCGTCCTCCGAAAGCGGCGTCTCGCGGCCACGCGCGTCGCGCAGGACATCGCGCCCGGCGGCCCAGGAGGTCAGCCAGTCGGCGCGGTAGACCTGATACTGGTCGAACAGGTCGGCCAGGCGCTCGGCGAGCTGGTGGCGCTTGCGCAGATCGCCGCCGTCGCGCGGGTCGTCATCGGCGAGAAAGCGCGCCAGCGGGGCGAACTCGGGGCGCGTCAGACACTCCGGCAGCAGACGCATCAGACGCCAGATCAGCGGGCGCTTGGCATACGGGGATTCCAGCGGCACGGCCTCGAGCCCGAGCACCGCGCGATAGGCCGACCAGACAAAGCGCGACGGCAACTGCATATCCAGCGCGGCGGCGATGCCGCAGCCGGGCGGGTCGGCATCCGGGTGCGCGGCCAGGGCATAGCGCAGCCACTGCGCCATGCCGTTGCTCTGCACCAGCAGGGTCTCGTTCTCCAGTGGGCCGAGCGGCGCACGCTGCATCCACTCGACCACCAGGGCACGCAGCGACTCCAGATGGTTGCCGTGCAGCACCACCATCCCTGGCTCTAGCTCGCCGGACTGCGTCACCCCTGCTCCTTGTGCCCCATGTGAGCGCCGTGTAATGGGCCTACCCTACCAATGTGCACGCCCCTGCGCCCGCCCCCATTGGCATCCGGCCCAAAGCCGGTATCCTGTGCGGTTTTTGAACGCCGTCACAGAATAAAGGAAGGCGCATGCTCGCACTGCAAGCCGGGCTGGGACTGCTCGTATTCGTGGCCATCGCCTGGCTGCTGAGCGAACACAAGACACGCTTCCCCTGGCGCGAGGTGCTGGCCGGGCTGGCGCTGCAGTTCGGTATTGCCGTACTGCTGTTGAGCGTCCCCGGCGCACAGCATGCGTTCCTGTGGCTGAACCAGGTCGTGATCGCGCTAACCGATGCCACCCAGGCCGGCACCTCATTCGTGTTCGGCTATATCGGCGGGGACGACCCGCCGTTCGCGGTCGACGACCCGGCCAACAACTTCATCCTCGCGTTCCAGGCGCTGCCGCTGGTGCTGGTGCTCTCGGCCCTGTCGGCGTTGCTGTTCTACTGGCGCGTGCTGCCGGTGCTGATCCGCGGGGCCTCGCTGGTGCTGCAGCGGGCGTTCGGCATTGGCGGTGCCCTGGGCGTGGGCACGGCGTCGAACGTGTTCCTCTCCATGGTCGAATCGCCGCTGGTAATCCGCCCGTATCTGCGCCAGATGAACCGCAGCGAGCTGTTCGCGCTGATGAGCGTGGGCATGGCGACGCTCGCCGGCACGATGCTGGTGCTGTACTCGACCATCATCGGCACGGTGCTGGACGATGCGCTGGGCCACCTGATCGTCGCCTCGCTGATCAGCCTGCCGGCCGCGCTGCTGATCGCCACCGTGATGATCCCGCCGACCGCGCCCTCCACCGCCGGCGATCTGCTCCCCGAGACCGAGGGCGCGACCAGCGCCATGGACGCGATTACCCGCGGCACCCTGCGCGGGTTGGAACTGCTGCTGCAGATCATCGCGCTGCTGATCGTGGTGATCGCCCTGGTCGCGCTGGTCAACGTGATGCTGGGTGCGCTGCCCGAGGTCGCCGGGGCCGCGCTGAGTCTGGAGCGCATCCTGGGCTGGGTCTTCGCCCCGCTGGCCTGGCTGATGGGCATCCCCTGGGCCGAGGCCACCACCGCCGGCTCGCTGCTGGGGGTCAAGACCATCCTCAACGAGATGGTCGCCTTCCTGCAGATGGCGGAGCTGGGGGACGATGCGCTGTCCGCGCGCAGCGAGCTGATCCTGATCTATGCGCTGAGCGGCTTCGCCAACCTGGGCAGCCTCGGCATCCTGATCGGCGGCCTCGGCGCGCTGGTGCCGGAGCGGCGCAGCGAGATCGTGAGCCTGGGCATCCGCGCCATCGTCGCCGGCACGCTGGCCACGCTGATGACCGGCGCCGTGGTCGGCATCGTGCATATCGCCTGACACGCGGCGGGGTCTGCCAAACCGTTGGCAGCCGGAGGCCGTTCCGGTGTAGGCTTCTGTCTGGCGATATGCAAACTGAAATATAACGACCCGCATATCCCCAGCTTCACCGTCACTGCGAGGAGCACCGCGACGAAGCACAAAAGCAGCGAAGCTGCGTTGAACGGCCGAAGGCCGGCCCGAAGGGCGAGCGCAGCGAGTAATCGCGAATGGAACCACCCGAACCCACCTGGACCCAACCACCGGGAAGCCCCCACAGCATGCACCTGCGCGCCCTCCTCCTGACCCTCGTCCTGCTGCTGCCCGGCCTGGCGCACGCCTCCGGCCCGCTGACCATCGCCGCCGCCTCCGACCTGCGCTTCGCCCTGGACGAGATCGTGGAGGCCTACCGCGAGGCCTATCCGGACGACCGCGTGCGCGTGACCTACGGCTCCTCCGGGCGCATGACCACACAGATCCTGAACGGCGCGCCCTACGACATCTTCTTCTCCGCCGACATCGCCTACCCGAAGCGGCTCCACGCGGAGGGTGCCGCCGTCACCGAGCCGTCCGTCTACGCGATCGGCCGCATCGTGCTGTGGAGCAACCGCATGGATGCCTCGGAGCTGACGCTGGAGGACCTGACGCGCGACGACATCCGCCGCGTGGCCATCGCCTCGCCCACCCACGCCCCCTACGGCGTGCGCGCGCAGGAGGCGCTAAAGGCCGCCGGCGTCTGGGACGCGCTGCAGCCGAAGATCGTCAACGGCGACAACATCGCCCAGACCGCGCGCATGGTGCAGGCCGGCGGCGCGGACATCGGCATCATCGCGCTGTCGCTCGCGGAGTTCCCCGATCTCGCCGAGCACCCGCACTACCTGATCGACGACGCGCTGCACGAACCGCTGACCCAGGGCTTCGTGATCACCCGCCGCGGCGCGGACAAGGACACCGCACACCGCTTCGCCGGGTTTATGGGCCGCGACACCGCCCGCGAGATCATGCAGCGTTACGGCTTCGAGATGCCCGGGAGCGGATAGCAGAATGCTGGACCTGAGCCCCACGGACTGGATGGCGATCGAGGTCACCCTCAAGCTCGCGCTCTACACCACGCTGATCCTGCTGGTGATCGCCACGCCGATCGCCTGGTGGCTGGCCAACGGGCGCGGCTCCCCCGGCGTGCGCACCGCGGTGCAGGCCCTCGTCGCCCTGCCGCTGGTGCTGCCGCCCACCGTGCTCGGCTTCTACCTGCTGGTGCTGCTCGGCCCGGCCGGGCCGGTCGGCAGCACGCTGGAGAGCTGGGGCCTGAACCACCTGGCCTTTACCTTTCAGGGCATCCTGATCGGCTCGGTGATCTACTCCCTGCCGTTCGCGGTGCAGCCGCTGCAGCAGGCCTTCGCCAACCTCGGCCGCCGCCCGGTGGAGATCGCCGGCTCGCTCGGCGCCGGGCGCATCGACCGCTTCGTGACCGTGATCCTGCCGATGACCCGCGGCGGCTTCATCGTCGCCGCCACGCTCGCCTTTGCCCACACCCTCGGCGAGTTCGGCGTGATCCTGATGCTGGGCGGCGCCATCCCCGGCGAGACCCAGGTGCTGTCCATCCTGATCTACGACCACGCCGAGGCGATGGACTTCGACTCCGCCCACCGCCTGTCCTTCGGGTTGCTCATCTTCGCCTTCGCCGTGCTGTTCATCGTCTACGCGATCAACCGCCGCTTCGACACGGTGCGCCTGTGACCCGGCCCGAGCCCGACACGCTGCGCATCAAGGCCCGGCTGGAACGCCCCGGCTTCGCGCTGGACGTGGACGCCGCCTTCCCGCTGGAGGGCGTCACCGCCCTGTTCGGCCGCTCCGGCTGCGGCAAGACCACGCTGCTGCGCATCATCGCCGGGCTGGAACGCCCGCCCGGCGGCGAGGTGCACTTTCGCGATACCGCCTGGCAATCCGGCAAGACCTTCGTCCCGTTGCACCGCCGCCGCGTCGGCCTCGTGTTCCAGGAATCCACCCTGCTCCCGCACCTGTCCGTACGCGGCAACCTGCTCTACGGCTACAAGCGCACGCCCGAGCCCCTACGCCGCCTGCACCTGGACGAGGTCGCCCGCCTGCTCGGCATCGACGACCTGCTGGAGCGCCGCGCCGACCAGCTCTCCGGCGGCCAGCGCCAGCGCGTCGCCCTCGGCCGCGCCCTGCTCACCAGCCCGGACCTGCTGCTACTCGACGAACCGCTCAACGCCCTGGACACCCAGACCAAGCGCGAGATCATGCCCTTCCTCGCCCGCCTGTCCGAGGAGACCGGCATCCCCAGCCTGCTCGTCACCCACGCCCCGGACGAGGTCGAACGCCTCGCCACCCGCGTCGCCTTCATGCACGACGGCCAGCTCGAACGCCTGGAACCCCTGCGCGAGGCGCTGGCCCGCGCCGACTCCCCCCTGTTCCGCGACGAAGGCGCCGTCTCCGTCCTGCAAGGCGAACTGGGCCCGGCCGATGCCCACGGCCTGCATCCGTTCGGCCCGCCCGAGGCCCGCTACCGCGTACCGTCTACCCCCGGCGCCATCAACGGCGCCGGCCGCCCGGCCCGCCTGCGCATCGACGCCCGGGACGTCTCCATCGCCCTGTCGCCGCCCCAGGACGTTTCCATTCTCAACATCATCCCTGTCACCATCGAGTCTCTGGACGAGGCGCCCGGACATCACGGGCCCGCACGCGTACTCGCAGTGTGCCGCCAGGACGATGGGCAGACGTTGATGGCGGAGTTGACCCAGCTCTCCACCGAGCGGCTCCGTCTCAGCGCCGGCCTACGCGCCCACGCCCTCGTTAAATCGGTCGCCTTTCTCGCCTGATGCGCCAACTCCGGACGAGAACTGCGCATCCATCGACCGATCTGCTCGCCACCCCAAACTCGTCGTGCCACCATCAGATCACACGAGCCAACCACGGCCTACACCGATACGAACCCTCCCCACTCAAAACACCTTTAGAAATCGAATGGCCAGTTATACATGCGAACCACCCAACCACACTCAGGCGACCCTCACCACGAGCCTTAGCGTTCGCCGTTCCCAAAATCGATGAACCATCAACGTCTCCGGACCAGTGGAGAGAGCCATTATGCTTGTCTATGCAAACGAAATTGAGATTGTTGGATCCAACCCAGCTCTCCAAGTACTTCGAGGAATATCGGGATGGCTGTCAGAAAAACTAGGAGAACGAATTACGATACGTGACTCGACATCCACCGGCGAACGCTCCGGAGGTAGCCCAAGCGCATGGCTGCGGACTGACAAAGCCATTACCGATAATATAAACCTTTATTCTTGGGTCCTAAAGCACCCCGACCCAGTAGTCGCAGGTCGGCAGTGGGTTACAGAACTCGGCCTAAAAGATGACGGCACAGGCTCCGCCCAATTTTCGTGCGTCGTCTACACAGAAGAAAAAAGCATCCTCGTCTCTGACCCCGTACAAGCTAGCCAACCCCGAGTAGTGAAATTCATTTTTCAAAACGTTCAGGAAGAACCGAACGTACAATTCGCGCCAGGAAGCATTGGATCTTACGTTAAATGGGTTGGCAACGACGTAGATTCATACCGAGGGCTCTTAGCCGACATAAACAACCCATCACGAAACTACCCCCTGATCCTTGTTAGCCCCGATAACGAAGGCAATTACCCAGTACAACCCGAAAGACTTCAAAACATATTATTTGGTCTGGCGCAGGTTGTAGGTGCAACCGAGAATTATAACCGTTACGACATGACGGAGACTCTTGGGAGAGAAAATGCCGCCTGGGCTGGAGCGATAAACATAATCAGGGTTCCACACAGTGATGGACGCATTTTTACTCACCGAATTCTACGGAAAGACTTACCCGTAGAGCTCGACACGCCTCACAAGAAAGAGAGTTTCATATTAGGGCGTGTAAGCCACAACACCAACATTCCAAGACAGCGAAACAGAATTCGGCCAGAGGGAGTTAGAACCCTATCAGCAAAAATAAGGCTCGAAAAACGTATCGCAGGCCTAGCAGAAAAGCCAGATAATACACTACGTGATGAGCTTGGAATGGTATATGAAGAGCTGTCAGAGCTAACATCGAACCTCGATGAAGCGCACACGCAAAGAGAAGGGTTAGAGTTAACGCTACTAGAAAGCGAAGAAAAGATACAGGAGCTCGAGAAGCAATTAAAGCAAAGCGTTTACATCAGCAACCATAGGAACGAGCCATCCATCGAATTAGCGGAAGAAAATGAGATAGCCGACAAGCTGATTCACTTTACAGCAGACCCTAAGGGACCAAACCCCGAGGAGTGCCTAGAGCTAATACGCGAGATATACCCCGAACGAGTGGCCGTATTACCGTCGGCAATCGAAAGCGCAAGAGAAGTTCGGAATTTTGCGCAGAATCGACGTCTACTGGACATGCTCAGGCGACTCGTTACCGATTATCTATCGGCCTTCACTCAGGGCGGAGATACTGCTGCGCGGTCCATTTTTACGAACAATGAGTTCGCGGCAAGGGAGTCTGACACAGTGACAAACAACAAACAGTATTTAGCTTATCGAAGATTTGATTTTGACGGTCGGGAGATCGAAATGCTTAAGCACCTCAAGGTTGGAGTGGCTGACGATCCGACTTCGACAATACGCGTTCATTTTGAGATCGACCAAGAGGCAACGCGCGTGCTGATAGGGCATTGCGGCAAACACCTTCCGCTACCAGGGAGGTAACGGCTTACAAGCCAAATGCGGACCTGCCCGGAAACGAACTCGGCGCCCGGAGGCGCCGATCGAAGTGGTTGGGAGAGTGCCGGGGCCTAGCCCCAGATGTCCAAGTGCAAAACGGGGTCGGACCTCGATAAATCGCGGAATATAGAGCGTTAGCCTCCTAGTACGAGGCAACACAGGCGCTTAAACGGCCAATTTCCGGCCTAAAAAGTGCCGAAAGAAGAACGCAGTGGTCGTTGGACCCGGGGATTACGCTGCGGACCGATAAAGAAGAGGACACCCATGATTTTCCAGGGTTCAATCCGCAAGGATGGCGCGCAAATTTTCAGGCTTCCAGTGCCGCCGTCCTTATCCGGAGAGAGGCTTGCTCGCTCCATGCGTGTGACCCTGGCGTGGTTCTCTCCCGTCAATCCCTCGCGCGCCCATTACCGGTTCGCCCCGAGTAGAGAACACCCACTTTCTGCGGGCTTGCCCGTAAACGAACTCGGCGCCCGGAGGCGCCGATCAGAGTGGTTGGGAAAGTGCTGGGTGCTAGCCCCAGATGTCCTGGGTGATGCCGGCGTACCAGGCGCGGGTGTGTTCGGCCTCCTGGCGGCGGAAGGTTGAAGTCTGGCCGAGGGGACTGACGCCACCGGAGCCTTCGACTGCCGCCTGAGCGCCGTTTTGGTACTGGTACACGGCGGCGATGCTGACGCCGTAGTCCGGGGTGATCAGGCCGTAGCAGGTGCTGGCCGAGGATGGCTCTAGTGGCTCCTGGCCCGATAGCTCGCGCAGGATGGCCGCCGCGACGATCTTGCCCTGGTTGTTGGCCGCATGACCGGACTTGGGCATGGCACCCGCCACGCTGGCATCCCCGATCACGTAGATGTTGTCGTCCATGACGGACTTGAAGGTCCGCTGATCGACCGAGGCCCAGCCTTGTTCGTTGGTGAGGCCCGCATCGTGGGCGATCTGCCCGGCGCGCTGTGCGGGGACGAAGTTCATCACGTCCGCGCGGACACGCTCCTGGCCACCGTCCGCGTGGGCGGTCTTGCCGCTGACGTCGATCTCCTCGACGCGCCCACCGTTGGCGCCGCCCCGCCATTCGATCATGTCTCCGTAGTGCTCGGCCCACCCCTCCTCGAACAGGCCCTGCTTGGCGAAGTTCTCCTTGGGGTCGAGGACGATGACCTTGGAGCGTGGTTTGTGGGTCTTGAGGTAGTACGCCACCATCGAGACGCGCTCGTACGGCCCCGGCGGACAACGGTACGGGTTGGGTGGGGCGACCATGACGTAGACCCCGCCATTGGGCATGGCCTGTAACTGCGCCCGCAGCAGCTCGGTCTGCGAGCCGGCCTTCCAGGCGTGCGGGATCGTCTCGGCATCGGCCTCTTCGATGCCGGGCATGTCCTCGTACTTGAAGTCGATGCCCGGCGACATGACCAGCTTGTCGTATTGCAGGCTGTCACCGCTTTCGAGGCGGACGGTGCGGCTGTCGGCGTCTACGCCAATGACCTTGTCCTGTATGACATCGACTCCGTCGCGGTCGCGCAGGTTGTCGTAGCCGTGCGTGATCGCCTCGATGCTCTCGAAGCCGCCAAGCACCCAGTTACTGCCGTAGCAGGTGACGTAGGTGGCGTTGGGTTCGATCAGCGTGACGGCCATGTCAGGCGAAAGTTGTTTCAGGTAGCGCGCCGCGGTGGCACCGCCGGTGCCGCCCCCGACCACGACTACATGGGCCTTGCCAGCGCTGTGCGCAGCAAGAGGGGTTAAACCGATACCGGTCAGGGCGGCCGCGCTGGTGATCCCGAAGGCCTTGAGGAAGTGACGTCGCGTAAAGTTATGCATTGTTGTTATCCCCCGTGATCAGAAGCGCGCGAAGTAGACCGACATGGCTTCTATCTCCTCGTCGGTGTAGCCCCTGGCGTGACGATCCATGATGGTCGCCTCACGCTCGCCATCGCGGAATGCGCGCATCTGGCTCTGGATGACACCCGCCGAGACACGGCCGAGATCCGGAACACCTTTTTCGGCCGCGGCCGCGTTGTGGCAGGCCATACAGGAAGCGGCCATTAGCTGGCCACGGGTGATTTCGTCATTGTCGGCGACAGCCTGGGATGCGGTACCGGCCATCGCCAGCGAGGCGGCAAGCCCCGCCGCGAACAAGCGTGAGTGCTTCATGCGAACGAACTCCTGACGGTTGGGGTTCATGGTTCCCCGGCATTCAGCCGGCCCACCCAACCCCATTGCAGAAAGCGCGCCAAGAGCCTCGCCGCCCTTTGCTACGGCCGTTTTCGCCGCATACAGGCCATAACCGTCGTCGTAACAAACCGACAATTCAGCACTTTGTCGGCCAAAGTGCCCGGTTTGGCTGCTTTGTCCGCACAGGACAAACGAGGGACGGCCCTTGCACCTGATCCGAGCGCATGGCGCCAGACCCGATTGGTAACGGCCAAGGAACCGCTCCACGGGCTTTCTATTGGGTGTCGTGAGCCTGCACTAGACTCACAGTAAGCCCCCACATCGGGAGAAGAGGACATGCTGCTCGAAGGGTCCTGTCACTGCGGCGTGGTGCGTTTTCGCGTGGAATCGCCGCATCCGTATCCCTACCAGCGCTGCTACTGCTCGATATGCCGCAAGACCGCCGGGGGCGGCGGCTATGCCATCAACCTGAGCGGACGCGCCGAGACGCTGGAGGTCGAGGGCGCCGAGCACACGGGTATCTACCATGCAGTGATCGACGGCGAGCCGAGCGTCGGCGAGCGCCATTTCTGCCGCCACTGCGCCAGTGCTCTCTGGGTCTATGATCCGCGCTGGCCCGACCTCGTCCACCCCTTTGCCTCCGCCATCGACAGCGAACTGCCGACCCCGCCCGAGCACGTCCATATCCTGCTCGACAGCAAGGCCAACTGGGTGGATGTGGAGGCAGACGACACCAGTCAATGCTTCTCCGGTTTCCCGGAGGAAAGCATCGCCGAGTGGCACCAACGGCTGGGGCTGGAGGAAAGCGACGAGGGCGATGACAAGGACTCAAGTGGATAGCTATGTCGGACAAATCGGGGCCGTACCTCGATGGCCTTCTGAAACCACGACGGTCATTCCCGCTTGGAAGCGCAACGAATAGAAGAACGGGACAACCGCTACCTTCCTGTCGCCGCCCGGTCCCTTCGGCTGACGGACTCTCGTTGCCAATCAAGTCACACATTCTTCGCCTGGCGGAAACAGGCCTGAAACAGTCCCCAATTAGCGTTCCCGTTACGTTCAAGTACGTACTAACGGGAGACGACCATGCGCCACAAAAACGAATCGATCGACACGCTCATTGAACGCCGGGTTTCGCGCCGAGACTTTATGGCCGGCGGAATCGGCCTGGCGTCCGCCGCCTTCCTAGGCGGCACCGCCCTCGCTGCCCCGGGGAGTGCATCCGCGTCCGCGATCGGCGTGGCTTCACAAGCAGCCGGGGGCGGGCGCCTCGGTTTTGACGCCATCTCGACCTCGACCGCTGACCAGGTGCGAGTACCGCTGAACTACACCGCACGCGTTCTCTACGCGTGGGGCGACCCCGTTTCCGACGGCCCGGCCTTCCGCCAGGATGGCCTGAATACCGCCGAGGAACAGGCTCAGCAGGCGGGCATGAACCACGACGGCATGCAGTTCTTCCCGCTGCCTCTGGGTTCGGACAACGCTGACCACGGCCTGCTGGTCATGAACCACGAATTCACCGATGAAGGCCTGTTGCACGGGGACGGCGAGGGTCCAGATGGCCAGGCCAATCTGACCGCGGAGAAGGTCCGCAAATCTCAGGCTGCTCACGGCGTGTCGGTCATCGAGGTGCGCAAGGTAGACGGCCAGTGGGAAGTCGTGCGTCCGTCCAAATACGGACGTCGAGTGACTGCATACACTCCGATGCGAGTCGGTGGCCCTGCTGCCGGGTCCGAACTGCTCAAGACGGAAGCTGACCCTGAAGGCCGCGAGATCCTTGGCACCTTTCATAACTGTGCACACGGTTACACCCCCTGGGGCACCTATCTCGCCTGTGAAGAAAACTGGGATGTCTACTTCCGCCACCCGACAGCCGAAGTGCCCGAGGCCTACAAGCGCTACGGCGTCAGTGACAACCCCCGATGGCGCTGGGCCGATGCGGATGAACGCTTCGACACCGGCAAGAACCCGAACGAACCGAACCGCTTCGGCTATGTGGTGGAAATCGATCCTTACGACCCGAACTCCACGCCTGTGAAGCGGACAGCGCTAGGCCGTTTCAAGCACGAAAATGCGGCGTTCACGCTCGCCAAGGATGGTCGAGTGGTTTACTACATGGGCGACGATGACTGGTTCGAATATGTTTACAAGTTCGTCTCCAGCAAACCGTGGCAGCCGATGGACCGCGAGGCCAATCGCGATCTGCTCGACGATGGCACCCTGTATGTCGCTCGCTACGATGATCAAGGTGGCGGCGAATGGATCCCGCTGGTCTACGGACAAAACGGGCTGACCGAGGCAAACGGCTTCAAGGACCAGGCCGACGTCCTGGTACACGCGCGCAAGGCTGCCGACGTCGTCGGTGCCACGCCCATGGATCGACCCGAGTGGATCGCCGTACATCCGGAAACCCGTCAGGCCTACGTTGCACTGACCCAGAACGGCCGCCGGGGCGATGAAGGGTCACTAACTCGCCGCGACTTCGGCAGCAAGGACCCGAATGCCCCGAACCCGCGCGAGGACAACGTAATGGGCCATATCCTGCGCTGGAAAGAAACGGGCAACGACCCGGCCGCCGATACCTTCCGCTGGGATATCTTCGTCATGGCCGGCAACCCGAATGACGAATCCCCCAACCGACGCGGAAACATTCGCGGCGACATGTTTGCACAACCCGACGGGATGGCGTTCGACCCGAGGGGCATTCTCTGGATCAATACGGACATGGGTGGCGGGGGCATCTATCCGCGCAAGGGTGGCGCCTATGAAGCCTTTGGAAACAACATGCTGATGGCCGCCGATACGGAAACTGGCGAAGTGCGCAGATTCCTGACCGGGCCCGTCGGCTCGGAAATCACTGGCGCACACGTTAGCCCCGATGGCACGACGCTGTTCGTAAACATCCAGCACCCAGGCGGCGGTGGAGACCACTACGTCAATCACCGCCACAGCAACCCGAAGGAGCCGAAGGCGATCAGTTCCTGGCCCGATGGCGCCCGCGGTGGCCGGCCCCGTCCCGCCACTGTGGTAGTCACCAAGAATGATGGCGGCCTGATCGGCACCTGATTTCGGCAGCGTCGACACCAGGGCCCGGTCTCAATGGACCGGGCCTTTTTTGTAATCTCTCTCGGGAAAAGGGGAAAAGAGGACGCCCATCTTCCTTCGCTGTGGCGACGACTGCCGTAGGCTTCGAGGATTACCACTGATGACCATGCACAACCCTCCGCATCCGGGCGCGTTCATTCGCGAGGTCTATCTGGAACCGTTTCGGCTGAGTGCCCGCCAGCTGGCCAGCAAGCTCGATGTCTCGCCTTCCACCCTGGGGCGCGTCCTGCAGGGACGCAGCGGGGTGAGTCCCGAGATGGCACTGCGTCCAAAACGCTCGGCCGATCGCCGGAAAGCTGGCTGGCCATGCAGGATCAGCACGACCTCTGGTGTGCACGGAAGAGCGTGAAGCTGGACGCCGTGCAGCCGATGCGGTTCGACGGGCACAGAGAGAACGGGCAGCCAGCCGCGTAGCTGCAGAAAACGCGCACTAACGGCTTAGGAACAAGAGGACACCCATCTTCTCGATGCGGTGGCTACTCGTTGTTCAAGGTCAAGATGAGGACACCCACCTTCTTGAGACGCTGCTTACCGGGCCGCCTCGGCTTCCAGCATATCCACGAGTTCGGCGGCGGAGACAAGGCCGTACCTGATCCGGCCCTGAGGGGTGATGATGGTGGGGGTGCCCCGGAACCGCTGCTCCCGGGCGATGGCCAGATGATCGGCCACGGGGTTCGGGCAGTCTTCCGCCTTTATGGTCTCGCCCAGCTTGGCCCGGGTGATGGCATCCTGCCGGTCGTCGCTGCACCACAACGCCTCCATCTGCTCGAAGGCGTTGCCGATGACGGGGAACGCCGCATAGCGAATGCGGATGTCCCATAAGAGGTAATCGTCGATTTGCTGATGGAACTCGCGGCAATAAGGGCAGTTGACGTCGGTAAAGACCGTCACGGTGTACTGGGCGTCGTCCGGCTCAAAGACGATGAGCTCGTCCTCGTCCAGGCCTTCCACCAGTTGCACGATCTCGGCCTCCCGTTCCCCGGCGGCCGCGTTGCCGCTCAGGCCGAACACGAGAAGCGCCACGGCCACCAGAACCATGGGGCATGCGCAGATCCTGTTCCGTATCACGTCCACCGTCCTTCCGACTTGATGCGCTGACAGCCGGTGTTTGTCGGCCTGCCGGATCCCCTGCCCCGAACACATACCGATGGACCATTGCGAGGAATCCGGGTTCCGCCTGAACGACACGCGAAAACCAGCGGGAAAAGGGCTCGGACCTCGATAGCATCATTCTATTGCCCGTTAGAGCGAGGCCCCGGGGGGCGTGGCAATCTCCGAACGCAACTCCTGACGTTTGCCTCTGCCAGTGGTGGATAGAGAGGACACCCAGTTTTTTCTGGCCATCATGGCGAGGTCCCGCAGGGGCCGTGGCCATCTCCGAACGCTACCTCTCGCGTCCGCCCTGGC